>DAOUPA010000050.1 GCA_030626405.1 Planctomicrobium sp. | reverse complement strand
GGATGCAGTCCGCGGTTCCCAAAGTTCTCAACACGAGTGATGAATCGAAAGAGACACTCGAAGCCTACGGCATCGGCGCCGGGAGTACGGACGACTTCGGACGGCAATGCCTGTTGGCTCGACGGCTGGTTGAATCGGGCGTTCGTTTCGTTGAAGTCAGTTGCAGCGGCTGGGATCATCATAGCAATCTGGACAAGTTCAAATCGAAATCTGAACAGATTGACAAACCAATTGCCGCTCTGCTTGCTGATTTGAAACAGCGCGGCCTGCTGGAAGAGACGCTGGTTCTTTGGACCGGCGAATTTGGTCGCACACCTGAAACGCAAGTTCTGGAAGGCAAAGAAACCATCGGACGCGACCACAATGCCGAAGGTTTCACCGCGTGGCTCGCAGGCGGAGGCGTTCGTGCTGGTTTGACGCACGGCACAACCGACGAACTCGGTTACAAAGCAACCGACGGCGGAGTTCACCTGCATGACCTGCACGCAACAATGCTCCACCTACTCGGTCTCGACCACACAAAACTGACCTACCGCTATGGCGGTCGCGACTTCCGACTCACAAACATCCACGGAGAGGTCGTTCACGACATCATCGCATGACTCCGAGCAGGAGTTGCTTCGTCACCCTTTTGGTTCCTCATTGAGTGTCAATGAGGTTGTCCACCAAACTCTCAGTGATCATCGCAGAGAGTTCAGTTCGTTGTTGTTTTCTTCTTTTTTCGTTGCTTCCGAGTGCTGGCGGGTTTCTTCTTGCCGAACTTGGCATCCGGAGCGTTATGCTCAGGAAGCCATTTCTTTAACTCGGTGATCTTGGGCTGCATGGCTGGGTCACTTGCGAGGTTTGTGAATTCTCCAGGATCGCTGGAATGGTCGTAGAGTTCTTCACTCCCGTCCGCATAGTGAATGTAGCGAAACTGGTCTGAGCGAATCGCGTGGTTGTTGCGACCGTGGGTCGTGATCGCCGGGCGTTTCCAAACAGAATTTGAATCTCGCAGTAATGGAGCAATACTGACTCCATCGAGTTGTTTGGTGATCGGAAGATCGCACAGTTCGCACAACGTCGGATAGAGGCTCATCAAGTCAATCGTAGCATCGCAGCGCGTTCCAGGTTGAGTCACTCCAGGGACTGACATGAAGAACGGAACTCGTGTTGCTTCTTCCCAGAGTGCGAACTTGCGCCAGTGTTCTTTCTCGCCAAGGTGCCAACCGTGGTCACCCCAGAGCACGACGATTGTGTTGTCGTTGTATTCGCTTTCTTCCAGCGCATCTAGAACTCGGCCAACTTGTGCATCCGCAAAAGTGATACTGGCGAGATAAGCTTGAACGGCGTACTTCCAGTTGTTCGTCTTGAGCATTGTGGCATGGTCACCTTGAGGTCTCGCGATTCTCACACCTGCCTTGGGGATATCGTTCAAGTCGCCATCAGGGACATACGGCGTGTTGATCTCCTGAAGCGGATACATCTCGTAATATTTCCGAGGGACTTGCCATGGCATATGTGGACGGTAAATCCCACAGGCCAGAAAGAATGGCTTGTCGTGTGACTGTTCCAGGTAGTTAATGGAATGACTGGCAGTTTTGTAGTCGTTCATCTCTTCGTCTTGAACGTCGAGAACACCCCAAATCACTCCTCCGGCTCTGCTATGTGGATCGTTCAAAACTTTCTTAGTCGGTTTGGGATCGCCACCTTTTTTCTGATATTCGTCCCAGGAAGCTCGCTCATCGAACGCACCGTGGTAAATTTTCCCGGCGCCGATTGAATGATATCCGTGTTTCGAAAAGTGTTGAGGGAGGGTCACGGCATCGGGCATCGCTGGTCGCCACGGTTGCGGATTTAAATAGACACCGCTGTTCCATGGACGAATTCCGGTCATCAGTGATGCTCGAGAAGGATTACAAGCAGGTGCGGCACAGTATGCTTTAGTGAATGTCATTCCACGTTTGGCAAGTCTCTCGAAGTTCGGAGTGTGGCAACCTTCGTAGCCACCCAGTGGGCTGACCCAATCGTTAAGGTCGTCCACGGCGATAAACAGAACGTTCATCTTTTCTGCAGCGGAAGAGTTGCTCGAAGCGAGGAACGAAATCGCGAACACGAAAAACAAGTAGCGGATCTTCATCGGTACGGCTCACATAGACTGCGGGAGATTTCATTCAAAAATTTAGCCGCACACTTCAAGTGTGCGGCTGTGGTGATGCAGATTGTCAACAACGTTCAACACGACTACGGAAGTTTAACAGTCTTGAGATCGAGTTGGTCGCCATTCTTCACTAAAATAACAGCGTGAGTTTCATTGAGCTTGTCGAGTTGGACAACACCTTCCCAGCTTTTGATTGTCTCGTATGGCTGACCAGCGGATTCGCCACCGCTAACTCGTTGGATGATTGCTTCCTGACCTTCAATGTCCTCGGTGCTAATTTTCATAATTCCCCGGGCACTGTTGGACAACAATAAAAATTTCTTGCCTCCCTTTTCGTAGACAATCATATCGAGTGGTCGGTTTCGATTTCCGAGTTCGGCAATCGTTGTTGCCTGAATATTGTCAGATGACTCCACCGCAGAAACAGGAAATCGCACGAGTGGCGTGCAGACAAAACCAGCGAGTAAGTTGGGTTCCCCGTTGATGATGAACGGAACGAAGGTTTGAATCGCCGAGGTATTCTCGCTTTTCCCGTGTGCTCCATGATAGATTTCGAGACTGGCTCCCCGGTCCGCTTTGTTAAACGGAAAGACCATGCTGGTCACTCCCGACGGGGCTTTTCCTTTTCGGAATCCAGAGACGATGACTTCGCCATCGACCCAGGCGAGATCGGTAATGGAACTGCTTCGCAAGTTGCGTTTCCGACGTCCTTGACCCACAACTTTATCATCCGGAGCGTTGATCAGAGTTTTCTTTGCGAACGGAATGTTGTCAAAAGAAACAGCCTCGACGGAACCGCCGGAAACCTTTGCCAACACAGTGCCTTTGCCACTCGCAATCGCGAGGACAAACACGTTGCCTGTTTCTGGATTCACCGCAATATCTTTAATCAGTGCTTTGCCTCCGAAAGCTTCTCCGACGGCGAGATTCAATGCATCCAATTCGTGCATTGCTTTGGAAGCGTCGCCCTTTTTATCGCCAGTTTGAACGGCAAAGACGGCTGCTCCCATGGGGTCTCCGATGAAGAGAACTCCGTCTGGTCCAAAGGCAAGAGGCCCAGCCGATTTGATATCTGGTTTACCTGCGGTGAGTCCGTAGATATCTGCAGCTGACGCCTGAACACAGACGATCAGGCAAAGAGAAAGAGAGAAAAGAAATCGTCGCATCTGTTGATCCTCAAACTGAAGAAGTTGGACTCCGCGCTAGAACGGGAATCATACAGTTGCCCTCACGAGAATCTCAACGATGCCGAAGAATTGTCAGCATTTCGGCACGAAAAAACGTCCCGGCTATAATGAAAAGGGCCGGGACGTTCGATTCAATATTTCCTCCAAGAACTGCCACCATCAAGCGGTTGTTCCGTATGATAGTGACGGCAATCACAAGAATATCTATTTGCCGAAGTCGCCAGGGTTTCCGAAGAGACCGCTACCACCGGCTGGTCCGGTTCCGCCTTTGAGCGGACCTTTACGCTTGCTGACGTACTTTTCGACCGGTTCTTCTTCCACTTTAGGTCTGTCCACCGGTTCTGGCTTCGCTTGCAACGCCTTCATGGAAAGGCTGATGCGTTTTTTCGCGGGGTCGACTTCGAGGACTTGAACTTCAATCATGTCTCCGGTGTTGAGAACTTCCGTAACTCGTTTCACACGGCGATGTTCGAGTTCACTAATGTGGACCAGTCCTTCGATGCCTGGTTCAAGCTCAACGAACGCTCCGAACGTTTCAGTCTTAGTGACTCGTCCGGTGATCGTCGAACCTTTCGCGTATTTATCTTCGGCAACTCGCCAGGGGTTCTGGGTCAGTTGCCGCATGCCAAGACTGATTTTGTTTTTCTCGCGATCAATACTGAGGACTTTAATTTCAATTTCCTGTCCTTCGGCGATGACCTCAGAAGGGTGTCCGATGCGAATCCAACTAATTTGCGAGATCGGCAGGAACCCATCAGTCCCACCAAGGTCAATGAATGCTCCGTAGTCTTTGATCGTCTTCACCGTTCCGGTTCGGACCTGATCAGGTTTCAACTCTTCCATGAGTTGTTTTCTGGCATCGGCGCGACGAGCATTGAGAACTTTGCGTCGGCTCAGAACAAGATTCTTCTTCGATGGCTTCAGTTCGGTGATTTCCGCTGTGAGCTTTCTGCCGACGAAGACCGCCATATCTTCGACGAAGCCGAGGTCAATCTGACTGGCAGGAATGAAGCCTCGCAGACTGCCGACTGTCACTTCAAGGCCGCCTTTGTTGGTCTTCTTGACGACGCATTCGACCATCTGACCTTTGGAGAGATAGTCCCAATCCGCTGACTGGACAGTCATCGCTCCGCCTGGGCGGCGCGTCAGGATGAGCCCTTCTTCTTCATTGATTTTCTCGAAGAGAACTTCGATTTCCTCACCTGGCTTGGGGACTTCCTTGCTTCCAAATTGCTTGAAAGGAACAACACCACTCATCCGCATGGCAAAGTCGAGGAAGACATTGTCACCAGTGATCGATTGCACAATCCCTTTTAATTTTTGCCCTGGTTCCAAGTCATCTGGATCGGCTGCTTGCTGCGAAGTCGCTTCCGCCCCTTCAGTCGAAGTTGTCTCTCCGCCCATCGCTTCTTCAATCGCAGCTTCGATGGAAGCATCGACAGTTGATTTATCCGGCAAACCACTCGCATCGGCAGCTTCGCTTGATACAAAGTCCTCGGAAGTTTTCTCTGCACCAACGCCAGTAATCGCCTTGGCGATTTCGGCTTCGATTTCATCATCATCTGCCGAGGGAAGTTCAATCGGACCTCCATAAACCGGGGCAGGAACCGCAAGTTCCCCTCCAAGTGAAGGAACTGGTCGCGCATCCTCCGGCGTCGTCGCTGGGTTCAAAGTCATCTTCGGCTTCTCGTCAGAAGATGCGGTGGCTTCAACGTTGTCCGCTGCAGGAGCTTCTGAAGAAACTTCCGTGGTGACGCGTTCCGCTGCCGAAGTTGGTACTGCTGCAGCCGGTGCTGTCTCAGGTTGTTCGGTCTCGACCGGTGGAGCAGTGACTTCGCTCGAATCAGAAGTTGGCGGAGTTTCTATCGGACTAGCACCGCCAGTCGCAGAATCAGTGGTCTCTGCAAGTTCGGGCTGTGAGGGTTCAGCGTGTGAAACTTCGGGTTGCGAAACGTCGGCCTGTTGTCCCTCATCCTGAGGGACACTTTTGTCGGTACTCATTCAGTAAACCTAAAACGATTGTCGTGAGGAGATGCAATTACCAAGTGCAACAAAACTGCACCAATGCAACAAAACTGCTGCCATCCGAACTTAGTTCGACTCCCCGGCTCAAACCAAGCGGAAACTAATGATTAAATTGTGATGAGTGATATGATTGTCAGTAATCACACAGCGAAAATGCAAGTGATGCAGCCTGATCTATGGTGAAAATTACAGATCCTGATTTCGGTAAAATTACGCATGGTTGTCAAACAGTTGAAGTGCACTGCGAAACAATTGGTGATCGACTGAGAGCGGAATATACCGAGATTTCGGATTTTGGCAAACCTGCGGATTCTGAGTCGCGTTGCATCAACATGACATGTCGTCAGGAGTTGTCCATTCCATACGGATTGTTACAGGAACTCAACATTCCTGATTCATCTTCTCGGCAACGTTGAAAATGAGAGTGTAAACTCAAGAATCGAGTGCAAATAGAGTCGCTTTCGAATTTTACAGGAACGGAATCATCAGCAAATCAACTGCGAAGAGGATTTTCATGTCGGTGGAGTTATCAAAATGCCTGGTCACGGGCGGTGCCGGGTTCATTGGTTCACATATCGCCACACGCCTTGTCGAGCAGGGGTGTCAGGTCCGCATTTTCGATAATTTATCGACTGGGCATCTGAAGAACCTTGCTCATCTCGGTGACAGAGTCGAATTTGTGGAAGGCGATGTCAGCGATGCCGCGGCAGTCCGCAATGCTGTTGAAGGGATTGATACCGTCTTTCATCAAGCGGCTTTGGCGTCAGTTCCGATGAGTGTTGAGAATCCGGTTGCAACACACGATGCCTGCGTGAGCGGGACAATGAACGTTCTCAACGAAAGCCGCCTTGGCGGTGTCCGTCGCGTTGTCTATGCGGGATCAAGCAGTGCTTATGGCGACAATCCAGAGATGCCAAAGCGCGAATCAATGGTTCCAGAGGTTCTCTCGCCCTATGCGGCTGCGAAACTTGCAGGCGAACTCTACTGCGAGTCGTTCGCGAAGACATACGACCTGGAAGTGGTTCGCCTTCGATACTTCAACGTCTTTGGACCGCGTCAAGATCCGAAGAGTCCATACTCGGCGGTAATTCCCCTCTTCGCTGCCGCTCTCCTTGATGGTCGGACACCACGCATTTACGGAACGGGCGAGCAATCTCGCGACTTCATTTATGTCGGGAACGTCGTGAATGCAAACTTGCTTGCTGCGACGGTCTCAGGCGTTTCCGGTCAGGTCTTCAATGTCGCTTCTGGGGTTTCGATTACAGTTCTGAATTTGTTACAGGCAATATGCAATGGATTGGAAAAACCATTTGCCCCGGAGTTTCTTCCTCCACGGCAAGGCGATGTCCTGCACTCTTGGGCTGACATTTCTTTATTGAAAAAAGGACTCGGCTATCAATCAGAATTTGATTTCGAACAGGGGCTTCAAGAAACCTTGAAGTTCTATCGCACCGAGCATGCTTCAATAGAGCCCGTCAACGTTTAACGTTGCTGAGTGTGTTGAGTTTTTATTGATCGTTGATCTCCAGGAGTTGTCGAGTGAGTACATCAGAACAAAAATCGAATTCGGAAGCAGAATTCGATTTTGCGCCATTTGGATTTATGAATGAGTCATCAGCCAATTCGCGTACCAACATCGACATCGTGAAGTTTCTGTTTTCAATCTGGAAACCACTGATATTCGGTGGTTGCTTGGGTGGACTCGCTGGAATCGGCGTGTATCTACTTTTGGGGCCTGTCTACTCAGCGAACACTCAGGTTCTGGTTTCAAAGAAAGCCTCTGTCCCCATTAATGACCGAGAGGCAAATCGATTCGGAAATCGTGGAGACCACATCGAACTGATCAAGAGCGATCTCATCATTGAACCTGCATTCAAAAAGCATGGACTCAACGACGTCCCAGAATTAGCGACTGCCTACGACCCGTTTAAGAATATTCGGGAGGGACTGTCCGTCTCTCGAAGTGCGGGGCAGGAAAGCTCCTTTGACAACATCTTAGATATCGCTTTTGATCATCCAGACAAGAAAATTGCAGCCACTGTAGTTCAATCGATCGTCGATTCGTATCGCGAATATCTGTACGAGACACGTGATGAAAACTCCAAACAGCTCTATGAAACACTGTTGGAACAGCAGAACAACATCATGGAGCAGATTGCATCGCAGGAAAAAGAGTATCGTGAGTTCCGTGCCGATGCTCCTGTCTTCTTGAAAGCGTCCCCAATTGTTTCCGCAAATGGAACCGCCTTGCCACCACAAAGTCGCTATGAAGTCGAACTTGCTTCCATTGAAGAGACACAAAACGAAAACCAAATCAAACAGGCTGGAATCGAGGCGAAGCTTGCAGAATTGGAACGACTGAGGCAACAAGGGGATTCGCGAGAATCGCTCGAATTCTGGGTCACCTATTCGCTCTCAACGGGGACTGGAGACGGAAAGAGCAATGCAGCAGGGGGTGCGAGTGCGCTCTCTGGACCGCCAGTGAAGGCCGGCCTCGACCAGCAATTTTTAACAACCCGACTGCTCGAACAACGACTTCTACATTCACTCGGTGAAGAACATAGCGCGGTCCGCAATGTTCGCCGACAAATTGATACAATCCTCGATGCTTACGCTCAACAGGGCTTGACCGCCCCAAGTTACAAGCGTTCGAGCGTCAACTCTGCACTCGAACGAAACAGTGAAGGGATGGACCTAGTTTCGGTTTATGAGCAAACACTCAAAAGTCAATTAGCAGAGTTGGTTGTCATTTCCAAAAGCCTCAATTTGATGCGTGCTGATGCCGAAAAGAAGGCAAAAGATGCGGAGATGTATCAAGTGGAAGATCAACGACTTAAAGACAATATCTCGCTTCAGAAAACGCAGTTGACCCAAATTTTTGACCAAATCGCCACATACGATGTTTCGAAAGAGCAAGAAGGCTTTCGGATGAAACAAATCGCTCAGGTCCGCATTGAACGGTCCTTGAAACGGGTCATCAAAATTGTTGGCGCGTTCGGATTCATGGGGATCGGGTTGGTGTTTGTTCTTTCGTACTTCAGGGAGTGGCTCGACACGCGAATTAAAACGATTGACGAACTTTGCAGTTTGTCGGCAACCCCGCTACTTGGAACGATTCCGAATTTTATCTCGACACCCGATTCAGACCGTCTCGCTCAGGCATCTGGTCTTTCTCCATCACTCGTCTTTTACCATCGTCCGAGTTCTCGCGAAGCCGAAGCCTTCAGAACCATTCGCACAACACTCTTCCACGGATTAGACGAGAAAGAGCAAGTGCTGCAGATCAGTAGCGCGGAACCTGGTGATGGAAAAAGCACAGCCATTGGAAACATTGCCATCGCCATGGCTCAAGCGGGAAAACGTGTTCTGCTCATCGACTGTGACCTGCGTCGTCCGACGCTGCATCACTTGTTCGGTCTGCCACAAGAAATCGGCTTCACAGATATTCTGCTCAACGAAATCGAATGGAAAAACGCCATTCGAAGTTCGACAGTGGAAGATCTTTCGATCATTACCGCCGGGCTTTGCCCAGAGAACCCCGCCGAAATTCTCTCGGTACATGATTTGTCCAAACTTTTCAATGAAATGCGCAGCGAATACGATTTCATTTTAATCGATTCGCCACCAGTTCTGGCGGTGAGCGATCCTGCAATTCTTTCCTCGCACGTTGATGGAATCTCCATCGTCGCACGTCTCATGAAAAATAATCGCAGATCAATCACACGGACAATTGAAACACTGCAAGTCCACGGAGTGCGACTCCACGGTATCCTCGCCAACGGTTTCGATACACAAAATGCAGGCAGTGATTCAGGGTACGGCTATGAGTCCTACGGAAGTTACTTCAACGAAGATACTACAGCCAAACATCCTTCGAAAATCGGCAAACAACCCACCTTGACGGAATAGTTTTAGGCAGTTTGATTCTCTGTCCCTGCCACTTCTTTTTCGTCAAGATGGTAATGGACCGCTCGACATGGATTGAACTCGGAATCGGAAGAACTCAATTCAGAAAAATTGTTATGAATCTGAGAACACAGTCGCTTCAGATTGTCGAGATCTTCCTGCGATAACCCTTGGATCGCTTGATCACGAATCCCACGTGAAATAATTGAGACACGTTTCCAGAGTTCATCCGCCTTCTCTGTTGGGTGGATCGTTTTTTTGCGACGATCTTCTGTGCTACTTCGACGGATTAAAAGCTCGGCTGTTTCCATTCGATCTAAAACACCCACCAGCATGTGCGGCTCAATTCCAAGTTGATCGGCAAGCTCAGATTGTGACCCACATCCACGGGCGGAGAGCCACGCCAAAACTTCCCATTGGCGAATTGTAATACCTTCTTTCGTCAGACGAGCATCAAGCGTTTTGCGCATGATATGCGACGTCGCACAGATCCAATAGCCGATGCTATTTTCCCAATCGTAATTCAACATAACGAAAGTCCGTTGAAAAAGGTGAGTTCGACAAATACACAACGCGGAAGGTAAGAAGAACGCCAAGGAAGGTATTTTGGTAGGAATGCAGCTTCATGGTATTCCAACGACCTACGCATTCGCAAGCTTTTTCTTGTGAATTTCAAAAGGGATTTGAATTGATTGTGCAACTTAATCTCTAAGTATAAGACTCGGATCAATCATGTCAGATGAGTGTTCTGCTAACCGTGGACAGTGGTGTCGCATCACGCCCTCATTTCGCCCGAAATGCGTCAATCACTTCACAATCATGACCAGCGATCGGATTCTGTGAGTGGGAATCGTTCCAAAACCTACCTAGGATGGTGGAAGCAGATCACTCTATAAAATCGATCACTCTATAAAATGCAAAATCGACATCAGATGGACTCTCCGGAAAACCGACTTGTAGACGAAACAAGCCCTTACCTGCTACAGCATGCTCACAATCCGGTTGACTGGTATCCTTGGGGGGGTGAAGCTTTTGAGACCGCGCGGCGCGAGGACAAGCCCATTTTTCTTTCAGTGGGATACAGTGCTTGCCATTGGTGTCATGTGATGGAGCATGAGAGTTTCGAGAACGAAGAGATCGCTCGAATATTAAATGAGAATTACATCTCGATTAAGGTGGACCGCGAGGAACGGCCCGACGTCGATCAAATCTACATGATGGCTGTGCAACTGATCACAAAACGCGGTGGCTGGCCGATGTCTGTATTTATGACCGCCGATGGAAAACCTTTCTACGGTGGAACATATTGGCCGCCGACCTCACGTATGGGGATGCCGGGCTTTCGTGATATTCTACTGAGACTGATCGATTTCTGGGATAACAACCGGGAAGATGTCGATATTAATGCCGCACAATTAGTCGAAGCGATTCAGGAAATGTCGGCACCGGTTTTCCGTTCAATTGCACTCAAAGAATCGGCTCTTGAAAAGGCGATGGCCTCCTTCATCGCCATCGCCGACCGCAAACATGGTGGGTTGGGAGGGGCGCCAAAGTTTCCGCACCCGATGGACTTGCGCGTCTTGCTGAGAGGTTGGAAGCGATTCGGAAATCAAGATGCCCTCGACGTGACCACACTGACGCTCGATAAGATGCTCCATGGAGGACTTTACGATCAACTCGGTGGCGGGTATCACCGGTACTCGACGGATGCCCACTGGTTGGTCCCTCACTTTGAGAAGATGCTTTACGACAACGCTTTGCTCGTTCCAGTCTATCTTGAAGCATGGCAAGAGACCGGCAACGAAGAGTATCGTCGGGCGGTGACTGAAACGCTCGACTACGTTCTACGAGAGATGACTGCAAGCGATGGCGGATTCTTCAGCACGCAAGATGCAGACAGTGAGGGGGTCGAAGGGAAGTTCTTCGTCTGGTCCGAACAGGAAATTGATGAAGCGCTCGGAGCCGAAGACGCCCGTCACTTCAATGCCTTGTATGACGTCTCTTCGAATGGAAACTGGGAAGGAAAGAATATCCTGAATCGACCAAAGTCGCTCGAAGCAGTCGCATCAGAACTCGGCATCACAGTTTCAGACCTGCAAACTTCAGTCACAAACTCACAAAGAACGCTCCTCGAACTACGAAGTCAGCGTATCAAACCGGGGCGAGACGAAAAAATTCTCGTCTCCTGGAACGGGATGATGATCGCCGCGATGGCGAAAGCTGCATTTGTCCTGAACGATGATCGCTATCTCGCCGCAGCTGTTACTGCGGCGGAATTCGTCTTGAAGAATCTACGTGACGAACACGGGAAACTCGTTCACTGCATTAAAGATGGTCGTGCTCGTTTTCAGGCATACCTGGACGACTACGCCTGCTTGATTGACGGCCTGGTCGAACTCTTTGAATCCTCTGGAACGGAAAGCTATTTGGTAGAAGCCATTGCTCTCGCCGAAGCCATGATCAAAGACTACTGGGACAGCGAACAAGGAGGCTTCTTTTACACGGCGAGCGATCACGAATCACTCATCACACGAACGAAGGAAATTCAGGATAACGCTGTCCCATCGGGAAACGGGATGGCGGCAACGGCGCTTGCCAAACTGGGGCGACTTTGTGACAGAACAGATTTCGAAGACGTTGCAACGAAAACTCTTGATGCCTTTAGCAGCTTCATTGCTGAACACCCCCGCGCATGTGGACAGGCACTCATTGCTTTGGACTTCCTACTCGGTCCAAGTCAGGAAATCGTCATAGGTGAGGGAACAAACTCTGGAATGCTCCCGGAACTCCAGAATGTTCTGCGCAAGACATTTCTCCCCAACGCTCGAATTATTAAGCACAAAGATGGCATCGATCAGAAATTGATCGCAAATCTCGTCGCGGGAAAACGATCGGCAGATGGTGAGTCGCTCGTCTATCTTTGCTCCCGTGGCGAGTGTCAGGTTCCGGCTGGAACAGTTGATCAACTCAGGCAACAGCTCTCTGCACTTGAAGTTCGTTTGTCTTGAGTTTTCTTGAGGTACACATACCGTTTGAACCGAAATCGATGAAGTGTGGAGACTCGACACACAATTATTGTGTTACTTTCTATGAAATACCTGAGTTCACAACTTCCGATTCTCATCCTCATCGATAAAATCGGCATACTTTGCCTAGACAAACAAGTTGGCTGTTATGCGACATCTGAAGATATTCGATACTGAGAAGAAGGGTGATATTCTGATCGTCACTCCCCATGGCGAGGGGAGTGCGTTTCGGTATCAGGATTTACACATGGAATCGAATGCAATTCGCCAGTATATGATGAAGCCTGAAAACCGACATTTGGTCATGGATTTAGGGGAATTGACTTACTTCGGATCAGAATTTATCGGCGCATTGGTTTCGATTATGCGTGAAACTCGTTCCAGACGGGGAAAAGCTTGTTTCTGTAACGCCAATGAACAAATGCATCAGGTTCTTCGGAACATGAGTCTCTTCAAACTCTGGCCTCACTACGATTCTCAGGCTGAAGCTCTCGCTAGTCTTGAGTCCGTGGAAAATAGCTAGGGTGTAGCGATTATACAGATTCAACGCCTCTGTTTTCGGACATCGAGCGCTAGATAATTCTTCTGTTTTATTGAGAAACAATCGACATTTTTCGATCCTGTCGTAGTCGTGCCGATGATTGCTCTCTGATTCAAGTTATTCGTAAAAGTGGACGATCTGTGCAAAGGTGAATTAGGGATGGATCCCTGAGAAGTCTGTTTGGTGAGGAATGGAGTCTCGATGACGCAGTCGACGGATCAGCAACGATTTCACCTCGGTTTTCTATGGGTTGTCCACACCGATCTTGGCTATGTTGGTGGATTGCTCGTGACCAACCATTTGGGACGACCATTGGAATTCCAATGTACCGCTCCGGTCCGCCCCAACAAAACGCAAGAAATTCTTTACGGCCCCACTCTTCAGCCGTTCATCTATTCTGAATTGATCGGCAAGACTTTATTCGAACGCGTGAAGGTCCAACCTGAGTTGATCATCATCTCTCAAGTGGAATTGATCGATCTGCGAACGTCAATTTCAGTTCCTGTTGCCTGTCTGATTGATTCGGAAGATTCTCAAAGGGAACTTCCAGACCAAACGCGAATACAACTCGGAATGCAGCAACTTCGATTTCATCCTGACTACGTCGATGACCCAGCGATTGTACAAAAGAAATGTAGTCGAATTTCGAAAGACGCAGATCTGAGCGAGCCTCTCGAACGCGTGAAAGACGCACTGCTGGAAACCGTCAAAACAAATGCCGTTGCCTGATTTCGTAAAAAATGATTGTGCCCGATGCAGAACAACCGAGACGAACTCGAAAACAAATTGATGCCAGATCAGCAACCAAGCCCACGTTTCGAGATAGATTCTCCAGAGATCGCTGCAACCGACTTCCACATCGGCAATCCACACATCCACATCACAGGGATGAACGGGGCACTTCATCGCTTCCCAGGTGTTCAATCACAAGCGACAGCGCTGTTGCCTCCCGGCGGTTTCATTCCTACATGGAAACCATACTGGCCGAAACTGAAAACTTTCGGGCTGACATTTCCAGCCGGTATTGATTTCCTCCCTGTCGCTGCGGAAGAAACCAGCGACTCCAAATTGCAAGACCTCCAGGCACCGAAGTCCTCAACCGGCGATGGGAAATCGGCGAAGAAGAAACCGACACGAATCAAACCACCAAGTGATGCACTCTCGATTGAAGACCGGCTGTTCTACGTCTTGCAGCCACCGCTAGAATCCTGGTTGAAAGGTCAGGAATTGATCATGCCATTCGAGCCTTTCCCGTATCAGTACGAAGGGATCGCCTGGATTTTTTCTCAACAGTCAGCGTTGCTTGCGGATGAAATGGGCTTGGGCAAAACGATGCAGGCCATCACGGCGATTCGACTTCTTCTGCGTGCTGGTCAACTCCGCCGCATCTTACTGGTTTGTCCGAAACCCCTCATTCCAAACTGGCAACGTGAATTCAAAATGTGGGCCGAGGAAATCCCGGTGACAACAATAGAAGGTGACAGCAAGCGTCGCCAAATGATTTGGCAAATGCCAGGTTCGACTGTGTTGCTGGCGAACTATGAACTCGTCGTTCGAGACTTCATGGCAATGCACGAAGACGATTTCCCGATGTTTGATCTCGTTGTCCTGGACGAAGCGCAACGAATCAAAAACCGGGATTCAGTCACGGCAAAAATGATTCATTCAATCCCGCGTAAACGAAGTCTGTGCATGACCGGGACACCAATCGAGAACTGCGCGGAAGAAATGATTTCACTCTTCCAGTTCATGAAAGTCGTCCCCAAACATGCCTCACCGGACATTCGGCAACTTTCCGATCTCAGCAAAGATTACATTCTACGTCGCACAAAAGATGTCGTGGCGAAAGACTTGCCGCCGCGCATCGACCGGGATGAAATCATCGAACTCTCTCCCGCTCAAGAACAGGCCTACAAAACCGCCGAAACGGATGGCATCATTCAACTCAACGGGATGGGCGAATCCATTACAATTCAGCATGTGTTCGAACTCGTGTTGAGACTGAAGCAAATATGTAACGCCGATCCTCTGACTGGCGAGTCCAGTAAAAAAGATCGCATCATTGCGGACATGGAAGAAATCGCCGCATCAGGTGGGAAAGCAATTCTCTTCAGCCAATGGACAAAAACGATTGACTGGCTGGCAGAACGGACGAAGCAGTTCGGCTGCCTGACATACCATGGTGGAGTCCCGACAAAAAAACGCGAGCCAATTCTTGATCAGTTCAAAAACGATCCAGACAGTCACATCATTCTGATGAGCTACGGAACCGGTGCCGTGGGGCTGAATTTGCAGTTCGCTGGTTACGTCTTCCTCTACGACCGTTGGTGGAATCCGGCGGTTGAAGACCAGGCGATTAACCGCGCTCACCGCATCGGAGCGACGGAGTCTCAAATAATTGTGAGCAAATTCATCTGCAAAAACACGATTGAAGAGCGAATTGACAAAGTCTTGCAACAAAAACGCGAATTGTTCCATCGCATTCTCGGAGACAGTGACAACGAGAACACTTCACTAAGCATGTCCGCTGGCGAAATCTTCGGCCTCTTTGATCTGAAAGCCCGCAAAGGAGGCAAAGCCAAACGGATCGGCCCCAAGAAAGCCAAACCTGAAGCAAACGCTGCTTAGCCGTTTTGAATTCTATGCGAGAAGAATCTTAGGGGAAATGTGAGGTCGATAAGTTCAACACATGCCCAAAGACAGATAGAAATAAAAGAAAAGCCCCTTGCAAGTCGTTACTAGCAAGGGGCTTATTAAGTGAGAGAGCAGGGACTTGAACCCTGGACCTACGGATTAAAAGTCCGTTGCTCTACCAACTGAGCTACTCTCCCGGACGCCGAATGACTCGGCATGCGGCGGATTGTAGCAGGTCGCGAGTGATCCTCAATCGCGTGCGCAAGTTTTCTCTGAGCTTCTCAAATCTTCAATTCACACGTGCCAAACTACGAGAGTTTCTGCTGCAACAAGTAAAACCCCTCTAGTTTTGTTCATCCTCTCGAACAGATGGAGATTCTGATTTGCCATAGGTCTTCGCATGAGGAACATCTTTGGCTACTCTATTCAGAGGTCAGAATCTGGCTAAAACGAATAATACGCTTCAAAAGCGAGTGGAAACATGTTGTGTCCATTTTGTCGTGATGGGGAAAGCAGAGTTGTCGATTCTCGTGGAAGTCAGGATTTTGTGATCCGACGCCGGCGGGAATGCCTTGCTTGCAATCGCCGTTTTACGACTTATGAAAAAATCGAAGAATCACCACTGAAGGTGATCAAAAAAGATGGCTCGCGAGTCCCGTTTGATCGGGAAAGAATGCAGTCTGGCATCGAAATCGCCTGCTATAAACGGCCCATTAGTCCCGATCAAATTGAACAAATCCTCGACCGCGTTGAACGTGCTGTCTACGAAACATTCGAGCGGGAAGTTCCTTCTCGTTTTATCGGAGAACAGGTCTGCGAAGCCCTGAAACTGGTCGATCAAGTTGCATTTGTCAGGTTTGCCTCTGTGTATCGATCATTCCAGGATGTGAACGATTTTGTTGAGGAACTACAAACCTTACGCGAACGAACGGGACGCATTGATGATTGATCAAGGAATTCTGATCGGTCGTACAGATGGCATGGACCGCGCTGTTTCCAGCTTCCTGAACCGATGTCAAACCGCTTCGTATTTCCGTCAGGTCTCCGATCTTTCTGTCGAATCAAATTTCGTTCCGAAGATCATTCTGGTCCTCCAACATTGGCCAGAGGAGTACAGCCGCGACGAAATCGACTTGCTACATACGTCCTTCCCGCTCGCCCGATTCATCTGTTGCTATGGTCCCTGGTGTGCTTCGGATGGACGAAGCAGGCAATTGTGGGCACCATCGGTCCGTGTTTCACTCGAAGACGTTCAGCTGCGAATCGATGCCGAGCTGCAAGTCAGTTTGGGGGAACGTTTTCCTTTGGAACGTACCGCTGGACTGGACGAAATCTTTGAATTTGATCACAGTGTTTGAAAACAAGGTGTTTGAACGAATCGCATAGTTTCGTTTGCAACATTTGGATTGCTCAAACACACACTCTCCTCCAGAAACTCACAGCAGACGCCTTGCTGAATCAGAAAGCCTCCGATGAAAGTTGGTCTCTTTATCCCGTGTTATGTCGACCAATTCTTCCCAAAGGTAGGCATGGCGACAGTTGAATTGTTGGAGAAATTCGGCTGCGAAGTTGACTTCCCAGAAGCTCAAACCTGCTGCGGACAGCCGATGGCAAATTCGGGATGCACAGACGACACACGCCCGTTGGCGAAAGCGTTCGTTGAAATTTTCGCCGATTATGAATACGTCGTCTGTCCATCCGGAAGTTGCACAGCGATGGTCACGCATCACTACGACGAATATTTCCCTCCGTCGGATCAAGGCTTGGTCAATGTCAAAGAGCGAACGTACGAACTAACGCAGTTTCTCACGGAGATCATCAAAGTCGATTCTCTCGATGTGAAATTTCCGTATCGAGTTGGACTGCATAAAAGCTGCCACGGACTTCGTGAACTGCGACTTGGAAGTTCATCCGAACGGATGGAAGAAAGCTACAGCAAAGCGAAGCAACTGCTGGACCTTGTCGAAGGGATTGAACTTGTCGATCTGGAAAGAAACGATGAGTGCTGCGGCTTCGGCGGAACGTTTGCCGTCGCCGAGGAAGCGGTTTCTTGCATGATGGGAAATGATCGCATCCACGATCATGAACAAGCGGGCGCACAAATCATTACCGCTGGCGACATGTCCTGCCTGATGCATCTTGATGGATTAATTCGTCGGCAAAAGAAACCAGTTCAGGTCATGCACATCGCCGAAATCCTAGCAGGGTATCAACCAGAAACTGCAATCTCAGAGCTTTCCTAATCGCGATTTCAATACTGCGAAATGTGCCGTTGCAACCTGCTTGCTCCCATGGTTTTCGCTGCGACGACTGCTCAAATAAGAGCCACTCTCCTACCGTAACAGGAGTCAAACAAGACTGATCGTCTTCACTAATCTGAAATATCGGAACCACCCTAACTCAAACAGATGTGGACTCACTAGACTTTAACAATCGCTCATCGACTTCATGCAAACCGTTTAGTAGTGTTGAACAACGTATGGATCATGCGGTGAAGCGATCAATCGACAAACTTAAGAGAAATTTTAAGATGAGCCAGGCAAGAACGTCCTCGATCAAACGCAAAACGAACGAAACCGATATCGAGCTCTCACTCAACCTCGATGGAACAGGGCAAGCGAACATCGACACCGGCGTAGGCTTCTTCAACCACATGCTGGAATTGTTCACGAAACATGGACAGTTTGATCTCACAGTGAAAACAATAGGCGACATCGACGTCGACGATCATCACACCGTCGAGGACACCGGTATTTGCCTCGGGCAGGCGATTCGCGAAGCAGTGGGCGACAAGCAAGGGATCACTCGTTACGGTTCAATGACTTTGCCGATGGAAGAGACACTCGTCACGTCCGCACTCGATTTGAGCGGTCGTTATTGGTTCATCGATGCGTACGAAATTCCAACCGAAAAGATCGGGACCTTTGACACTCAACTCGTCGAAGTCTTCTGGCAAGCGGTCGCTGCCAATGCCTTGATGAACCTGCACTTGGTTCTGCAGCATGGCAAGAACAGTCACCACATCGCCGAAGGTTTCTTCAAAGCAACCGCTCGTGCACTCAGAACGGCAATCACAATCGACCCTCGCCAGCAAGGCGTCCCATCGTCGAAAGGTGTGCTGTAGTTTCAAGTGTTGGTCACATCGGGATCATCAACCTTCATCACAAACAGAAACAACCGCGAATACGGTCAATCCAAGAACTCGGCCTTAGTTCGCCTCTTTCACTTTCGGGTTGTTTTCGGCCATGCAGTCCTTGTAGCGGAACAGACCATCGACTGTTAAAACAGTCCCTGTGATGTAGTTGGCATCTGATGAAGAAAGAAACGTCGCCGCTTTACCAATGTCGCTTGGTTGGCCCAATCGCGAGAGCGGCAATTTTTCACCTTCCGCCTGAATTGTATCTTCACTGAACGTTGCATGTTCTCCAGGTGTGTCGATCCATCCTGGTTCAATTGCATTCACGTTGATGTGATGCTGAACAAGTTCCACTGCAATTGACCGCATCAGGTGGTTCAAGCCTGCCTTCGCGGTTCCGTAGGCGAAGCTGTTGGCAATCGGCATTTCGGCATGAACGCTGGAGATGAACACGATTTTTCCCTGTCCGCCTCGTTCAACCATGTGTCTGGCGACAAGCTGGCTCATGTGAAAACCACTCGATAGCGTTCCATTGATCGTACGTTCATAGAGTTCTGGTGAGTAATCAAGAAACCCCCCGCGACGACCAAACGCTGGATTACTAATCAATATGTCAATCTGCGGCACTTTGTTCAGAGTCGTTTCGACAAGTTCTTCGCACCCGGATCGTGCGAAGACATCCGCTTCAACGACATAGCACTCCCGACCAAGAGAACGAATTTCCTCGGCAGCTTGTTCGCCATCCAGACCACCAGGGCGGTCATTGAGGATGATGTTCGCGCCTTCGCGAGCGAGTTCAAGTGCGCATCCTTTTCCAATCCCACGACCTCCACCTGTGACGAGCGCATACTGACCAGCAAGTTTCATTATCCGGTATTCCTTTGAACGACCTGATGATTTCCATCAACCAGATCACTGCGAGAGCGTTGTTATTTGACCTGAAATTTCATCAGAGATTTGCGAGTTCTGACAAAGAGTGCTCCGTCGGCGATTGCAGGGCTGCCGAGGATAGGATCTCCCAAATCATTCACTGCAAGGACGTCGAGTTCTCCGGCACTTCGCAGCACAGCGACCTTCCCATTTTCACCAGCGACGTAAATCTTTCCGTCACCGTAGACCGGTGAGGCAAAATAGTTTCCGCCATTACGAATTCGACCAGGACCGAAGAGTTCTTCACCCGATTTTGTTTCAAAGCAGGTCGCAATCCCCCCGCCTTTGATGAGTAGCATTCGCTCGTCAACAACGATGGGAGAGACAATATGATCGGTGTGTTTCGTTTCGTGCTTCCAAAGCAAATGAGTTTTTGTCACATCGCCGCGTCCACCACCTTTGACTGCTAAAATGAATTCGGCGGCGGCATTTTCGTCATCGAATGCAGCACCTGCGAAGTTGTCACTCTTTAGAAACGCGACGTCGAGTTCTCGACCTTCAAGATCTCCATCTCCGTCGAGGTCTCCTTTATCAAATGTTTTTTTATAGAACGCTTCCGGGACCGGTCGTTTGCCCACGAACGCCTGAATTTCTTCCTTCGTAATTTTCCCATCGCTGTTGCCAGTTTCCCAACGATCAACTGAAGCAAGCCATTGGTTCGCAATGCCTCCACTTTGAAGTGAAATGTAAATCACTCCATCGCGGCAAACCGGCGTCGTTTTGATATTTCGGAGTAAGGTTTTCGCAATCCATAAACGTTCGCCAGTTTCAGGGGAGTATCCGACGAGAAGCCCGGTTCCGCCGACGACGATTTCGTCTCCATGATCTGTAGAACAAATGACCGGGTGCGTGTAGTTGACCGCCATGTCGCTCCGATCATCTTTCCACTTCAACTCTCCAGTCCGTTTATCAAACGCATAGAACATGGGGTTGAGATCGTCATCCTGGCAAAACAGCAGGAGGTCTTTATAGAGAACCGGGGACATGCCTGCTCCCCATTTGAACACGAAGTACGGAACCGGCAGTTCTTTCTTCCAGACGTCTTTTCCAGTCTCCGCGTCAAGGGCAACCATCCCCAGCGTGCTGAAGTAGAAATAGACACGTTCGTCATCGGCAGCCGGTGTCGTTGCGGCATGGCTGTTCGTTAAGTGAATTTCTTCAACATCTCCAATCGGCCATGATCGAGACCATAATTCTTCACCTGTTTTAGAATCAAAAGCAAACAGGCCAATCGTTTTTTCGTCAACCATCGCAGACGTAAAAACACGTCCCGCAACGACAATCGGGCAACCAATTCCATCGCCGAGTTCCACCGACCACTGGAGATTTTCGGTCGGAGAAAAGGCAACCGGCAACGGCGAGGATTCCACAGCAATCCCGGTACAATTCGGACCACGAAACTGAGGCCAATCTCCGGCAGAGAGTGATTGAAGTAAAATGACCTGAGCGGTCAAACCACAAAAGAGTATCGTTCGAATCATTTGTCGTTTCCAATCTACAAGGTGTCAATTCTTCACAACTGAATGATGACAACTCTCACTAAAAAGGAAAACCCTCGCCGTGATGTGGACTGTTCGTCGCTCCTTGAGTATTTTCCGGAAAACTCACATTGCGACCAACCACGCACATTCGGCGGTTTCACACGCAAGAGGCAGAATCGAGGATAACGACCTGGGCATGATGCGAAAGAGAACTGAGAATAGTCAAGGCGATCCGCAGATCGCTTTCGCCAACCATAGCCCGCATTGGCGAAGAAAGCCCGCTAGTCTGTTACTAGCGGGCTTTTTGTGTAGATTGCTTTGTAAATGTGGTTTTCGGTGATACTAGACAGCAACCGAACAGCAACCGTCTTACCCAAACAGTCGTTTCATTGACTGAACTGATTGTGATTGCTCCTGTTGGATTGCGTGTGCGTAGATCTTCATTGTAGTTGCTGGGTTTGAATGACCAAGGATTTGAGAGACCGTTGTGATTGGAACGCCATCTGTGATCGCCAAGGTTGCGAATGTGTGTCTCGTGTTGTGAAAGGTTCGGTATTCAAGGCATAAGCCTGACAGTATTGGCTCCCATTGGCTCTCGTAAAATGAAGAGGCCCAAATAAATCCACCACGTTGATTCGCGAACACATGAGGGATGTTTCCAAACCCCCGCCTGACATTCTCCCGCCTTTGCAGATTCAATGATTCCAAAACGGAATCTGAAACCATAATCGTCCGGACACTTGATGGTGTCTTTGGAGGCTCCAGAGTGTGCGTCTCCGTAAGGAGCTGTTGAGTGACTTGGATTTCATTGAGCTTAAAATTCACATCGCTCCAGTGTAGGCCGAACAGTTCACCGATTCTCATTCCTGTTTGAAATGCGAGTTTCCACAATCCTGGATTGTCTCCTTTTTCCCCAAGTTCAACTATCTGCCTGGCTTCTTCGACCGTGAAGACGTGAATCGCTCTTTTGGTTCGACGTGGAAGTCGAATGTGAACATAAGGGTTTGAATTGAGTAACTCTAGCTGAACAGCACGAATCAGCATCGTGTTAAGAGCGTTTGCAGAATCACAGATGGTGGGTACTCCCACCTCGTCGTTTACCAAACTGTTAACCCAAGACTGAATGTCGATTGGTCGCAAATCAATGAGACGTTTCCTTCCAATTCGTGGATAAATGTGATTCTTCATCACAGATTTGTATTTCCGAATAGTGTTCGCTTTCCAGGTGGCCTGGTGTTCTGCCTGCCATTGAGCGGAGAATTCACTAACCGTAGGCATTGCCAGAACAACCTGACCACCATATTTCTCTTTGAGTTCCTTCAGCGCTTCGCGAGCCAATTTACGACTTTTGCGAGTCAGACTCTTGCGGATCAGCCTACCTTCAGGGCTTCGTCCAATTGTGATCGTAGCTCGCCACTTACCTTTTTTAATGGGGTAGAAGCTACCATCTCCATTTGCGTTCTTATTTCCCATCAAGCATCCGATCAATTTCGTCAAAATCTATTTCAGAAACTCCGTCCACTCCCTGAATCGATTTCCGTCCTTTTGCATCGACTCCAATGTTTATGTGACCCTTCCGAGCAGCTCGTGGCCCACCCTCAATTGTCTCCAAGGCGTGGCGAACCACGTCACTTCGGTAGAGTTTCTTTTTGTTGCAGTTGACCTTTTTTGCAAGCCGTTTGTACGAAACCTTCCCACTCCACATGATCTCCTCAGGCTGGAGGGAGATGTAGATAACAGCCTTCTCGATATCCGGGTCAAGGCCGCTCGAACTCACTGAAGTGTTGCTCTGTGTTGCCTTCAGTAATGCCGATTGAATCTCAATTAGCATGCTGTTTTGCTTCACTATTATGTCAAGTCGCTCAATTACACTTGACATATCTTCATCTATCACCATATTCTTGATCTCTCAAGGGTGTTTCCCAGCGGGGGATGTTCTTGAACCGCAAGGGACCGGACGCCAATCTGGTCTCTTGCAACAAATAGATTTGAAAACAGCCTGATTGATTCGCCAAAAT
>DAOUPA010000403.1 GCA_030626405.1 Planctomicrobium sp. | reverse complement strand
GTTCATGAATCCAAAGAACTGGTAAACTAGGCCTTGTCAGGCTTTGAACTGAGAGTTGAATGAGCGAGTTCCGCGCTCCGTTGTCGCACTCGCTCGAAATCTTCACCTTCTCAACACAGGGCTGAACGATGCGTCAGGAAGCTGCGAGAGATCGCGGGGCTTCCGCTATCGGCTTCGATTCGAATGATTTCGACTCCTGAGAGAACTTCTCTCAGGAGTCGATTTTCGTAACTAGAGATACTCTTTCGACTTGCGTACAAAACATGGGTTTAATAATGGTCTTTCCGTGATTGCCAATCGCCGATAGACTCCCAACTCACCTCACTTCGGAAGCTGCCGCAACCGAAGATCGTCCCACCACGGTGAACATTGACCATTTGCGATCGTTGAATCGGAATCAACGTGAAACATCTGTTTTCATCTGAAATGAAGCCTTCTCGTGCAAACATCAATCGCACGACAGCTTTTCAAATGAGAAGACGATGTTTGACCGGGAAGGATCCTGCACCTATGCCTTTCAGCTTAAAATCATTTCGCCAATCCTTACCTTGGATGGCGTTGAGTCTCGCTTTCACCTCCGGGCTTGCTTACGGTCAGTTTCCAGCACAGCAAAGAGGAAACCCACCGGCTCAGCAGGGCCAGAGAGTTCAGCAAGCTCCCGCAGCAGGTCCGCAAATCAAAATCCTCGCGGAGAGACCCTCTCCAAAGATGCTGATTCTCCTCGATGAATGGGAACGTAAAACGGCAGGCATCGAGACCCTTCAAGGAGTCTTTCGTCGCTATAAATACGATTCGGTTTTCATGGTCGAAAAACGTGCGATCGGACAATATTGGTTTGGTTCACCAGACAAGGCGCGCATGGATTTCCAACCTGATCCCGATGTTGTGAAAGCAGAGGAGAAGGCTGGCGGAAAGAAACTACAACACACACTCGAAGATGACAGAGTTTTCACCATCGAAGCGGATGAAATGAAATCATGGATTTGCACCGGAAAAGACATTCTGGAAATTAACCATCCACAAAAACAATACAACCGCATGGAAATTCCAAAGCGATATCGCGGCCAACGGATTACTGATGGCCCGCTGCCATTTCTGTTCGGAATGAAAGCTGATTCAGTTGCAAGTCGATACAAACTGGCCTTTGGTGAACGACACAATCCTCCATCGCAAATCCATATCATCGCCTACCCGCTTGTTCCCGATCTCAGAAGAGAGTTTCGAAAAGCTGAGCTTTTCCTCGACCCAAAGACTTATCATCCTCAAGCAGTGAAACTCTGGGATCCGTCTGGCAACACAGAAACAGTGTACACTTTCTATAGCCCTAAACCGTTCACCCTCGTCGACACGCTCAGAGGGCCATGGAGTGTTCCCCTCAGAGGCTACAAGAAAATGCAGGACGTGAAGGCCACTCCTGATCAGCTCCCCATGCTTGAAAAACGAACAAAGATTCCATCGCTACGTCGCTCAGCAACCGGCCCCGCGGACCGCAAAATTCAGTAGCGCGATTGAAAACTGCTTTGATTGCGATCAGAAGCGAGCTTGACCGCACACCTTAAGCGTGCGGCATGACTTTCGGTCGCCGATCCGCGTCTCTTCGCAGTTTTCATCACAAGAATGAGAAAGTTTTCTACGTTTTGAAAGCGGCTGTTATTCTTTAGCGACTCTTCTATCATCCTTCCTATGGCTCGCCCTGGAAGATCGACTCCAAAACCAGAATTACTCACAGGAAACCTCCGCTGGACGGTTTTCTTTTTAGCGCTGCCTGTTCTGGGTGAGCAAATTCTGAACTTCCTCGTTGGATTCTACGACGTCTATCTCGCTGGTCATCTGGCGGCAGGTGTTCGAACCGACGCAACTGCTGCCGTTGGTGTGGCAGCATATGTCGGCTGGTTGGGATCGATGTTGTTTGCAGTCGTTGGAAACGGAACCACTGCACTCTGTTCTCGTGCCTGGGGAGAAGATGATCGTGAGTTGGCGAATCGCGTCGCGAATCGTTCGGCGTTGCTCTCGGTGATCGCCGGTTTGATTTTCATGGTGATCATCATTCCACTCGCTCCTGCACTGGTCGGGTTCATGGGCTTAAAGGGAAATGCCGCAGCGATTGCCGTTCGGTATCTCCGCATTGATGCCATCGGGCTGATCTTCTCCAGTCTGAGTCTGGTAATCGCTGGTGCATTTCGTGGCTGTGGAGACATGAAAACACCGATGTGGGTTTTCGGCTCAGTCAGCGTACTCAACGTGATTGTCTCCACGACTCTCGTCCGAGGTTGGGGGTCCATTGAACCGATGGGCGTCGATGGAATCGTTCTCGGAACGTTGTTTGCCAGGGTGAGCGGTGGTCTGCTGATTCTCGGTCTGTTGATGAAAGGAACAAGTGGGCTTTCTTTGAATTTTCATGAGCTACGTCTTCGTGGTGAAACGGTCAGACGCATTTTGGCAATCGGAATTCCATCTGCGATCGAAGGACTCGTCATGTGGCTGGGGCACGCGATCTTCCTGCGTGTCATTTCAAGTATTGGTGAAGTCGAGTTCGCTGCACACATCATCGGAGTACGAATCGAGGCTCTGACATACCTCCCTGCAATTGCCTATGGAGCCGCAGCCGCGACAATGGTCGGGCAGTCCCTGGGGGCAAATGATCGTGACCGAGCCAACAAGGCCGGGCATGAAGCGGCGATGCAATGTTCGATTCTAGGCATCTTTATTACCCTCTGGTTCACCATGGGAGCAGCCTGGATTTACACGAACATGCACCAGGATCTGGATGTGCAAGCCGTCGGGATTCCCGCGTTTCGTATCGTTGGCTTATTTCAAATCCCGCTGATCTTGTCAATTGTCTATTTTGCCGCCATTCGCGGCGCCGGGGCAACGAAACTTCCACTGATCGTTGCCATTGTCACCACATATTTCGTTCGTATTCCATTGGGATACTATTTCGGAGTCCACCTGGAAATGGGATTGATGGGTGCCTGGGTCGGCATGAATGCCGACATGCTCGTTCGAGGCATCATCGCGACCTGGCTATTTTGGTCAAAGCGTTGGATTTCGACAAAGGTCTGAGGTTTTTCTCTTTCGCGGATGCCTCATCGTTGAAAGCGGTCCGCTGAACTCAATATGCTTCCAACAGTTGGTCACTGCATTTCGTACTGATGATGAACAACTCGTTCATGCTGATCGATTTTGCATGACCAGTCCGTACTGGGATCCTTGTCAATGACGCAGGGTCAATTGAATTGTGGCAAACCAGCCACGCTGGGAGAGATTTTATGACTGAGCAAAACGATCAACAACGACGTTACAAAGAATTTTTGGACTTACTCCCTTTGACACTCAACCTGGCTGGATTACCGCCGAGTGAACCTGGGAAGTATTACAACGAGGAACAAATGGAGACACGCTTGTTTGCCGTTCGCCATGCCTATAAGGCATCTCGCGGATTCGTCAGAGAATTGGTGGCGAAGTAAGCAAGCCGGCGTAATATTCCTGTGTCACCACTTCGGTTCGCAACACGAACATGAGGAGTAAACAGAATGTGGTTTACCGAAAACGCCTGGCAACCGATGCTACTGTTCACGCTACTGGCGATGATTTCCGGAATGGTCTGGTATCGACGGTTACAGTCTCGCTATTTAATCATCATGACCTGCTTCCTGCTCATTGCAGGAGCGAGTTGGGCTATTGAGCGGACTGTGGTGACAGCCCGGGAACAAGTTCAAAACTCTGTCACAGGAATCGTGACCGCGTTCCAGCAACGAGACCTGGACCTCACTGTCAGTTTCATTTCAGAACGGGCGGAAGACCTGAAAATTCTGATTGGCACCGCGTACAACATCGTCGAAGTTAAAGATGACATGCGTCTGACGGACATCGAAGTCGAACTGCTCAATCAGAAGACTCGGGCCAAGTCGAGATTCCGAGTGAATGCCACCGTTGAGGCGTTACAGGGTAATTTCACCGGTCATCAACCAACTCGATGGGAGACGACATGGCAACTCGAAGGGGGAGAATGGAAAATGATCAACATCCTTCAAATCGACCCAATCACAGGCAACGTCATCACCGACTTCCAGCAAGAGCGGTCGATGATCAGCAGAACCCACGGCGGAAGGTGATTTCGAAAGCCCCGTAGAATCTCCTCCGTTGCATGAGTTCCAGAAGATTTTTCGTTATGAATTCTTTGATGTGCTTTGGATTCCCTCTGTAATTACATTCGCCGTCTGGTTTCAGGACCGGTTCGAGTTTTGTATTCTCCTTGGACACTCAACTTTTCCTCCTGAGAATTCAACAAGTCTGATGCCCGAAGATTCGTTATCAAAGCCTCCTTTGCAGCTCGCCGTCCTGATTTCTGGTGGCGGGTCGACAATGGTCAATCTGCAGGAGAAAATCCTCGCAAGTAATCTGCACGCCTCCATTTCACTGGTCATCGCCAGTCGCGAGTGTGTCGGTCTTCAGCGGGCTGAGGAAATCAACGTTGAAGCAAAGAACATTTCGCCGAAGTCATTTTCTTCCACGCAAGAGTTCAGTGACGCCATCTTCTCGGAAATCCGTAATGCCGATACCGATCTGGTTCTCCTCGCAGGCTATCTCAGCAAAATCATTATCCCTGATGACTTCGCGAATCGCGTGATGAACATTCATCCCAGTTTAATACCAGCTTTTTGCGGCAAAGGCATGTACGGTCACCACGTTCACGATGCTGTCATCGCACGGGGTTGTAAAGTCTCTGGTTGTACCGTGCATTTTTGTGATAACGAATACGATCACGGACCGATCATTTTACAACAAACAGTCTCCATTGACTCAAATGACAGCCCTGACACACTGGCGGATCGTGTGCAAGCCGCCGAGTGCGAAGCCTATCCCAAGGCGGTACGTCTGTTCGGAGAAGGTCGATTGAAAGTAAATCGCGGACGAGTACATATTACTGACTAGTTCTTGAAGTAACATGCCTTTTGGATATCACGGTCGCTACTTACGAATTGATCTTTCCTCGCGAACTTCCAGTGTGGTTCCGATCGAGGAAGATCTTCTTCGTAAATTCATAGGCGGAGGAGGACTCGGGGCGGCACTTCTTTTAGCGGAAACCTCCGGCGAGTACGACCCGCTTGGCGAAACGGCGCCACTGATGTTCGTTTTCAGCCCTCTTGTGGGATCTCCACTGACGACTTCGGCAAAGTTTTCAGTCCTCGCGAAAAGTCCGCTGACGAATCGCATGAACGATTCACTCTCTTCATCACACTTTGCCATCGCAGGCAAGAAAACCGGATACGATGCCATTTGCATTGTCGGACAAAGCGAGTCCCCCGTCTTCGTGCAAATCACTCCTGAAGCAGTCCTCTTTGAAGATGCCCAGGACCTCTGGGGGAAATCGAGTGCCGATGTCTCGACGGCACTCCGAGCGAAGATCGGCAAACAGTTCCGCGTTGCTGCGATTGGCAGCGCCGGAGAAAATCTCGTCCGCTATGCGACGATTTCCAACGATGGTCGTCATGCTGGGCGCGGTGGATTGGGCGCGGTGATGGGTTCCAAGAAATTAAAAGCAATTGCCGTAACTGGTGATCGTCAAACCGAATTTGCTGCACCGGATGAACTCGTCCGCTACAGCAAATGGCTCTCAAAACAGTCTTTCGGAGCAGCGACTGAAAAATACCGAGAACTCGGCACCGTGAGTAACTTGTTGACGTTCAACCGACTTGGAACGTTACCAACTCGAAATTTTCAGCAAACATCATTCGAAGGAGCGGAACAGATCGCGCCTGACGTTCTTTCGAAGCAGCGAACGCGCGACAGTTGCGCCGCTTGCACGATTGGCTGTGAACATATCTTCAAACTTGATGGTGCGAAGAAAACGTCCGTGCGAATGGAGTACGAAAACCTCTACGCCCTCGGTCCGCTTTGTGGAATTTCGAATCCGGAAACCGTCTTAGCCGCTTCGGCATATTGCGATGAAGTCGGCATCGACACCATCAGCGCCGGGGCAAGCGTTGCGTTTGCCATGGAGTGTGCCGAACGAGGAATCATCAACGAACCAAGTCTCCGTTTCGGAGATGATCAGGCTCTGCTGGCAATGCTCCAAAAGATCGCCCAACGAGAGGAAATCGGAGACACTCTTGCTGAAGGTGTTCGGCGAGCGAGTTGCGAATTTGGCAGTGGCTCCGAGGAGTTTGCCATCCACGTGAAAGGAATGGAACTACCCGGCTATGACCCGCGAGCTTTGCAAACAATGGCTCTCGGCTTTGCCGTCGGAACACGCGGCGCGGACCACAATCGATCAGGGGCGTATCAAGTTGATTTCTCGGATCAAGTGGATCGTCTCAACCCAGACGATTCAGCACCAGCATTGGCAATAGCAACAGAAGACGAAGCCGCCGTGATGGACTCACTGAT
>DAOUPA010000333.1 GCA_030626405.1 Planctomicrobium sp. | reverse complement strand
TGACCGAACCTGATACCATCAAACACATGTCGGCAGCTTCAATGATTTCCGACGTCTTACCAATGTGAAATTCAATCGGTAATTGGTTGCCATGTTCGTTCAATAATTTTGTGCATTCGTCGAAGTGCCATTGCTTGTAACAGGCGACTTGAAACTGGATGTTCGGATGGTTCTCATAAAGTGAATCCATCATGTCGAGCATCACCGAGAAGTTTTTCATGACTTCCTGTTTGCGCGATCCCGGCAGAATGCCGATTGTCTGACAGCCATCGGTGCGAAACTCAGCAAGTGTGGCAGGAGTGATTGGATTCTCAGCGACTTCATCAAAAAATGGATGACCGACGTACTCCACATCGACGCCACGCTCTCGATACCACTGGGCTTCAAACGGCAGGACCGACAAGATGCAATCGATGGTTCGGCGCACTTTACGAATCCGCCACGGTGCCCACGCCCAGAGTTGTGGCGGACAGTAATAGTACACCGGAATACCGGCCTGCTTCGCGGCTTTTGCGACCCACCAGTTGAAGCCAGGGAAATCGACCAACACGACTGCATCAGGTTTCTCGCGTTTCAGGAACTCCTTTGCCTGTCGGTAAAGTTTGGCAAATTTCCAAATCATCGGCAGGACCTCTGCGAAGCCCATCACCGCGAGATCAGTCAATGGATACAAACACTCGAAGCCTTCCTTTGCTTGCATTTCAGGACCGCCGAACCCACTCATTCGCGTCCCAGGCTGCCGACGTGAAAACTCCCGCATGAGTTCAGCCGCGTGCTGATCTCCGCTTGGTTCGCCAACAGAAAAAAAAACGTGCATCGCCGCATCCTTGCATGCAAGACGGAGTCAGGTGTGGGGCGATGGTACCACATCTTCCATTTCACGTAAGCGCGACTTTTCCTGCTTGAATGCTATGGTTTTGATGAGAAGGACTGGAGAGTTGATGGGGCAAACTCAAGAATTAACGTCGAATTTAGGTCGTGGGTTGACCGAATGACGACGAAGCTTCTTCAAGGCAACGATCCAAAGTACCACTCCGAAGAGAAACACTGGCACCAGGAAACTGTTCAGGAGTAACGTTGCTTCGATACCCCTCGAAAGTTGTGGCTGTACTGAATCGGCAGTCTCTCCTTCCGCGAATTTCTGAAAAGCCTGGTTCATGTGGTAAAAGGTATGAAAGAATGACAGCAGGCAGGAACCTAACACCAACACTTTCGCAAGCGTTTTGATTCTGTGCCAGTTCATTGCGTTTCCTTCCAGTCTGCGATCCTTCGCTTTTTTGTTCGACTCATTTCGCGACGACATGCGTCTTCATTCCCAGCCGTGGGCGTCTCGGACTTCGATCATTTTGCTGAGGATGGTATTCCAGGTTTCTGGGTTTTCCAGCATGGAGTTCGGGAACATGCAGCCGTCCCAGCAGATGTGCTGGATGCTGCGTTCTTGAGCACCTTCGAGCCAGTAGCCGGAGCATTTGACGATGTCCAGTTTGCCGTTTGGATCATCTGCCGGGCAATGCTTGCCGGTTTTGTCGTGGCTGCCGGAGCCGTGGACGGTGCCGTCGTTCTGGGCGACGTGGAAGTCGATTGTCCAGGGACGCAGGGCGTCGGTCATTTGTTTGTAAGCGGCGTAAAATTCTTCCTCGCTGTAACCTTCCTTTAAGAGGGCATGTTCCGGGGCGTTGTAGCCCATCAGGTAGAGATATGTGTGAGCGAGGTCTGCCTGAAAGCCGAGGGTTTCCGGCATGCCGACTTCTTCGAGAAGATCGAGCATGTCTCTCCAGGAGTGCATCCCAGCCCAGCAAATTTCACCTTCCGCGGCAAGACGTTCGCCATTGTCGGCTGCAATTTTTGCTGCGGCTTTGAATGTTGCGGCAATTTTTTTGGTGTTCGCTTCGGAATTCTCTTTCCACTTTTCGATGCCGAATTCTGCGGAGTCGATCCGAATGACGCCCCCTTTGCGAACACCGTGATCATTAAAGATTTTCGCAATGCGGCAAGCCTTCTCAACTGCCAGGAGGAACTTCCCCGTCGATTCCTCATCGCCCATTGCGGAATCTCCGACAGTTCCAGGCCAGACAGGAGCGACAAGTGAACCGACACTGAAGCCGTAACTGGCAATTTTGTCGGCAATGGCTTTGATGTCGTCATCGGAAGCATCGGGATCTGTATGTGGGAGAAACAGGAAGTAATCGATGCCGTCGAACTTCACTCCGTTCACTTCCGCACCAGCGGTCAGTTCGAGCATGCGGTCCAAAGAGATTGGAGGATTGTCGGTGCCGTCTTCTTTGCCGACGAGTCCAGGCCACATTGCGTTATGAAGTTTTGGTGATGTGTGCGACATTTCTGAATCCTCTGTCTGTGTGTCTACGTTGAATGAGATTATTGAAAGTACTGAAAATGAAAATTGTGAGTTGGAAGCATCGCGGATTGAACTCAGTTTGTCGACCGAATCGAGGATTTCGACACGGTGACTCGATGTGCATTCGAGTTTTGGTTTAGACCAGTCCGCGCAGTTTCCGCAGAGTCCACTCGACGCTCATTAGCAAAATGAAGATCAAGAGAGGGGGCCAACCGTCCCAGAGGTTGATGCGGCGGTAACTTTTGACTTCGCCAGGGATTCCATCTTCGAGAATTCGATTCAAAAACGAACCGAATTCTTCGACCGGAACGACCGCTCCGCTGGTCATGTCGGCAATTTCAGCCATTAAGCCAGGATCAGCAGCGGGATTGTCCATTTCAATATCGCGGGAATCGACAACGAATCGGGCGGTCGCAGGCAGTCCGAGAGATTTGCCGTTGTGAGTCCCTCGAACTCGGACCCAATAATCACCAGGGGCTTGTGTCTTCATGAAATCCGCCAGACCGTGATCACCAAATCGTTGCGCAGTCACCTTTTCCGTTTCACCACTGGGAGTGAGAACTTCTATTTGAAAGTTTGCATCGGGGATTGGTGTTTTGTTTTCGGTCTGGGCACCGAACTCGATTGAAACTTTCGCGAGTGGCGAAAAATTTCTTGGTTCGACGCGAGCCCAGAGCGGCTTGTCAGACTCGAATTCTTTATGTGCGAGCCAGAGAATCATTTGTTGCCAGAACCGTTGATGTTCCGATTCAAAACCGTGCAGATGCCATTTCCAGGTTTCGTCGACTGCCAGTGCGAGGCAACGTCCCTGACCGGTTTCCGTTGCCAGCAGAAGAGGATCTCCGTTTTGTGTTTCCGCAAGGACTTCAACAACCCCCGACTTCGGAGTCAGCCGCGTTGCCCCGCCGAGTTTGGGGAATTGCTCCCAGGTTTGCCTGTTGTTGGATGCTGACAGGCTCATCAGGTACCGATCATTACCGCGATCGGTGGGAAGCATTTGAATTTTGGTGTTGATATGGTCCTCAGGATTTCCCCCACTTCCGGGACGTGTGTTGGCAGGCTCCAATTTCACCGGAAGCAAGACAGACAACGGTGTTTCATTGTAGCCCCCGGCGCCAAAGTTGTTCAGCCCGCCTGTCATTAGCAGGCCTGCTCCCTCTTGGACACGCAGGGCAAGTTGGCGCAGCAGGTCTTCGCCGGAGTTCTCAAAAACTGAAGCGGGAATGTCTCCGATGATGTAGACATCGTATTTGTCTGGTGCAAAGAATGCAGGGTCGATTTTTGTTTGACTGGCGAATTTTCCAGGCAGAATCACCTGCGTGTCAATTTGAATCTTAGCGGTCTCGTTGAGACGCCTAAGAAATTTTTGTTCTGGGCGGGGAATATCGAAGTAAGCAACCTTAAGTCCACCTTTACGAACCGTGATCAATGTTTCCAGACGATTATTGTTGAGCTTCACTTCTCCGTCATCAGGAACCACTTCGGCAGCGATTTTGTACTCGCCTGCCTGTTCAGCGACAAATGACAAATCGAGCGGGATCGTGATCGAATTCTTGTTTGTTTCCAGGTCGCGGAAGGGTCGGGCTTCAGCAGAGAGTGAAATCTCCTTCAGTTCGCCTGATTCGCCTTCGCGTTTGCCATTTCGATCTTCGATGAGTAAACGAACCCGTACTTTCTTGCCTGCGGCTCCGACAAGTTTGACCTGTAAGTGAACCGGAACCGTTTTCTTTTCAAACGTGATCGATTGCCCTAGCTGTAAGTCTTCGATTGATAAGTCAATCCCGGCCGTTGAGACTTCAGAAGTTCCTACGACAACTGTATGTATCGGTTTGTGGAGTTGTTCGGCGAAGCGACGAGCAGCGGCGAGTGGGCTGACATCGTCATCGCCTCCAGCGCGTTGTGCTCCGTCACTCATCAGGATGATGCCGATCGAATGCTCGCCGTTAGCATCCTCGCGAAATTCATCAATGACTTTACCAATCGCTGTGAAATTTCCGTCAGTGAAGTTTTCTGGAGACTTCGTTGCTGAGAGTTCCGTATCAAAATCGAGGTACTGAATGTCCACGAACTCCTTGAGTTTCTCTTGTTGCTCTTCACTTTCTGTGAGCATTTCCAGGATAGTCTCACGGCGGGTTTTTCCACCTGGTCCATCAGGAGTCGACATGCTTTTGCTGCGGTCAACAAGAATTGTCAGCTGAGAAATCTGCTTGTTCGTTTCGGAGATTTGGATCGATGGTCGCAGCATTGCGAGAATGAGAATGGCCGCGGCTGTACATCGCAAGAAAATGAGTGTTCGTCGCCAGAGACTAGGAAGATGCTCGACACGACTTGGATACGTCCACAAGACCACAGCGATCATTGCCACCGCGGTGACAACAATAACCGGCCAACTCCAGACAGGTTCAATAACGAGATTCATAGTGTTTGAAGTGAAGAGCGAAGAATAAGACAAGAGATTCAGGGGCGAGGGAATCGTAGCCAAGGTTTTCTCGCTTGGATGACCTTATTACGCAAGATCGTCGATGTTGTTTGACGCATTGTTCCCAAATTCCTCGCAGACAACAACTCCTCTCAAATGGTTCTCTTTTTCGTCACCCTTGCCGGTCGTTTCTGATTTCATCAATTCAAACAAAAAAAGGCCGCTGAACCGAAGTTCAGCGACCTTTCCCTGAGACGTTTGCTCTCAACCGAAAGGGGAACGGTCGAGAACAGACTAAGACGTTTTAGTTTGGTAAGCCGAGGAGTTCCTCTTCTTCTTCCTGAATGATAATCCGCGGAGTCACCATGAGCATCAGGCTTTCCGTCTCGCGACCGACACCTGTGTTCTTGAAGAGGCGACTGACGTATGGGATTTTATTCAGAATCGGAACACCAGCCATGTTACGGCCTTCGCGGAGAGTTTTGACACCTCCGAGGAGAACCGTTCCACCATCTGGAACGCTGACGACTGTGTCGACAGTGATGAGGTCAACGACAGGCTGCTGAACGGTCACAGTTCCAGCGGAGTTGCCGAATTGGCCTCCGCCACCACCGAATCCACCACCGCCACCGCCTTGCTGGCCACCGCCACCACCGCCACCGAATCCACCACCACCTTGCTGGCCACCACCTCCACCTTGCTGGCCACCTCCACCACCTTGGTTCCCACCAGCGGACTGGAAGGAGAAGGTGAAGACATCGGTGACACTGGTGAAGATCGGCAGGACGCTCAATCGGACGTAGCGTCGATCTGCTGAGACAACAGCTCGAACAGTCAGCTGAACACCATCTGGGATCACCTGGATGATCGGTTGGAATCCAACGTTGAAGGAACTTGCAACAGGCAGCAGAGCAATCACGAATGGTCTTTGCAGAGCACTTGTCACGTTTCCGACTTGTCCATTGAAGAGTGTGAGTTTCGGAGCGAACATGATGTTCGATCGGCGATCACCCTGTGCTGCTCGCACAAACATGAAGGCTTCGATATCACTGAGAATCGCCATGCCGAACTGAATTCCTGCTGTCGGATCAAATCCACCGAACGCAGGTGCTGCGAGGTCGAAGGATCCTTGTCGGAATGGAATGTCGAGGTTGTCACTGAAGGAGTCCTGAGCACTCAGACCAACAACGGTGTTTGATTTCCAGTTGTCTCTGTTGATCAGGTTCAGAGTTGGATGTTGAGTAAACAAGCCACCACCGGTTGCTTGTTGGTTTTGGCCACCTTGTTGGTTTTGGCCACCACCACCACCTTGTTGGGTTTGGCCACCACCAGTTTGACCGTTGGTCGGATCAGTTGATCCGAACGGTTGAACCGGCAGGAAGTCGTCAGTCACATTTGGACCACCGACAGAGTCTTGAATGTTGAAGTCGAAGTCGATTCCAATTTGTTCGAAGAACTGATCACTCACTGTGATGAAGCGAACTTCGATTGTGACTTGAAGATCCTGAAGACGTCGCAATTGATTGAGCAGGTCTTCGATTTCCTGGTGAACAGCCTGAGTCTGTCGGATGACGAGACTCAAGGTGCTTTCATGGTTTGTGACAGCACCTTCGCCACCAAGTTCGTCCCAGCTTCCCGGTTCAACGGTTGCTGTAATGAGATCGCTTAAAGCGTCGAAGTCAAAGTTTGTCGCACCTGGTCCGCTGAGACCTCCCTGGTCACCAGCCAGTGGCATGCCACCGAGACCTGCTGCCCCGTTCATTCCTCCGATAGGATTCGCTGGGACTTGAGCCAAGCCGTTGCCTCCGGGAAGTGCTCCGAAGGGTGAAACGTTTTGCAGTCCAGAATCAAATCCGGTTCCAGGTTGTAAACGTGAAGACTGTGGATGAATGGAGACCGGCACAACCAAATCCGCAACCTGGTAGACGGCGACTTTCAATTCACCTTGCTGACGGAGTCGGCTGGTGATTTTGAGAACTTCGTCTTCGATTGTGTAGTCAAGATTCAACGGACGCAGCAGTAAATTCAAGGCACTGCGAAGTTGAATTCCATCGACTCCAATACTGACAGGTGTACTTGATGTCAGACCTTCTTCAGAAAGTCCTGCTTCATCAACCATGATGTTGATTGCCTGAGTATTGGCAATGAACGCAACAACTTGTGAGAGTGGAGCATTGTCGAAGTGCAGGGCGACAGGATTCTTCAGGCTGTTGTAAACCTTCATTTCCTCTTCGCTATGGATTCGAGCATCGGCTCGTCCCGGCTGACGCCGAGCCTTGATGTCATGCCAATCCTTGGCAAACGCCACTGTGCGTCCGTCAGCAAGTGGATTGATGGCGGATCGTTCTACGTCGTCAAGCCCTTCAAAGAAACTGTTTTCTTTGTCGGAACGAAGTTGTTCTGATCGATCATTTCGCCAGGCAAATTTTGAAGTTAAGTCCATTTGAACGCTGACAGGATTCTGTGGAGCAAGCTCTTTCGCCTGTTGGGCGATGTTGTTTGCTTCAGCGAACCGACGTTGTTCCATGAGATTGTTGTATTGGTCGACGAGTTCAGCCAATTCCTGTTCAACACGAACACGTATTTCGATTTCGCGTTGAACCAGATCTTTGGTTTCTGTATTGCGTCGTTCCAATTCGAGGATTGGAGCTTTTTGTTGCATGTAAGTTGCAATGCCGTTTCGTGAACTCATCAGCGAGGCAGTCAGAGCACTTGTTTGCTCTTCTGACAATCCAGAAGTTGTGATGGCAGCAAGTTGCTGATCAATGGCTTCAATGGCTTTTTCAGGTTGCTTGTCTCGCAACTTTTCTGCGCGGAAGATGATATTCAAACTGTCGGTTCTCAAACGGTCGAATTTCGCACGTTGCTCGCCAACAGATTGAGAGAACTGATCACTGCCAGTTCCAGGATTGTAGGACTCGTTGCTTGCTTGCATGATCCCGTTTTGG
>DAOUPA010000579.1 GCA_030626405.1 Planctomicrobium sp. | reverse complement strand
GCGTCTGTTCGGTTGCTCATCGCTCAACAGATAAATCGGAGCCGACGAGGTCGCTTCAACCAGTTTGAAGAGTGCCTGAATAATATCGTCGATATGAATCAGGTTGAGCCAGCCGTGTGGGTTGCCAGCAATTGGTTTTCTCTGGGACAGTTGTTCTTTTCGACCAATCAATCGACCCGGACCATAGATGCCGGAAAGCCGCAGGATTGTGGCGGTTCGCTGTTGGTCATCAAGGGGGTGAAATTCTCGCACGACCCCCTCGGCAGCCAGACAAATCTCACCACTTTCGGTCGTTGGTTCGCATTCTGAGTTCTCATCGACCCAGTTCCCGGAGGATTCACCGTAAATACTTGTGCTGGAAATGTGGATCAACTTCGGGATTTTGTGAGCGATCTGATTCAGGACGTTGCTAAGTCCATCGACGTAGACATCTCGCTTGTTTGTATCAGAGTTGCGATCAAATCCGACTGCGTAGAGACAAACATCTGCCATCGGCAAGTTCTTCAATGACTCAGAATCCAGGACGTCACCGATCACGGGGGCAATGCCGATTTCATTCCACGCTTGCGCGCGTTCAGCACTGCGAGTCAGAGCACTCACCTGCCAGTCGCGGCTGAGTGCTTCTCTCGCAAAACGTTCTCCAACGTATCCGCAGCCAATGATTAAAATGTGCATTCGTCAGACCTGAAACTATTTATTTTTCGCCAAATCAAGTAAGCAAGAAATGAATTCACCACGGAGTCACGGAGGGCCACGGAGAAAAAGAAAACGAATTTACGATGAGTTACAAAACTCTAAGGATCGTTCCAGTTCGTTGTCTCGTCCGTCAGGTGAATTTCATACTCCCACACTCTCTCGAATGTCATTCGTGAATAGTGGCAGTAGTCAATTTGGTCGTAGCGGATCTCATTTTCACGCCTGGACTGATCAACCGATAACCAAAAGAGCAGTCTATACTCATTCATTTCCGGGGGCATCTTACCAGTCATTTCAATTTCATACCAACTCGAAATCCGGTCGTTTGACTTCAACCATCCGTCGACATTTTTACTGATCCTGTCCTTTGTTTTCTCTGTGTCCTCCGTACCTCCGTGTTTCATTCTCTTCTTTTCATTTATTGAAGCAACCACTGATGAACGACTTGGTCAAGAAGTTCGTCTGCCGGATTGAGGACGGATTGTCTCCACGAGTCGGACCGAGGGCAGAAGATTTCTTTGAGCTTTTCCTTCGAGCTTACGAACTCTTTCGAACTGCGGTCTCCCCAATGGTGCGCCGCGTTTTCTGCTCGCAAAGCTGCCAGAACTGTGATGGGATTGTACGTTCCAAACTCCCAACACGCTGAGACTGCGTGTGGAACATGGTGACGCACCCAGCGGTTGATACTCCCACGAGTTTGATAATGTTCGGAACCACGGTTCGTTGAAAAATCTCTCTGAAACAAAGAGCTCATCCATACCTTTTCATTCGGTGATAAATCGTGGTCCAGAAGCATTTGATACTGCCCGCGTTTTCCCAGACCGGAGTGAATATCGAGATGCAGAACCGTTTTCGCTTCCTGGAACATCGGTAGTACATATCGCTCCGTGAAGATCATCGCTTCACTCGGTTGCGTTCCTCCATAGAAGAGGCCATGTGGAAAATCGTATTGCCCGCCTGCAATCGCTTGCTGAATGTTTTTGTATCCGTACTTCGCGATTTTCACCAACGCTTGAAGGTGAACAGGCAACTCGCGTTTCGGCCATTGAGTCGGATTGAGGAGTGAGTCGACCTGTTGGTAGTGCTGAGGTGTTCCGCGATATTCTTCATTCGGCAACAGAAAATTTCGATTCGCATCGACATTATTCTCATCACTTCGCCGCAGTCTTGCGAACCCATATGGATTCAGTGCATGAACCAGCAACACGGCAGAGTTGGACTTAACGATTTCTTTCTCGTCGAGAGTTTGCAGCAACTGCTGCTGAATCGCCGATCCGTGAAAACCTTCGACTCCATGCAATCCAGAACTGAGAACAAGCAACTTCCGTGGTGATTGGGAACCGATGCGTGCGACGTCCGTAAACAATTCACCGTCTCGACCACCACTTCTGGGATGTGTTTCGAATTGCCAGGACCGCTCGCGAGCAGTCTCGCAAAACCGTTTTCGCGCGGACGCATAATCTTCAGGAAAGAATGAGTCAGCGGCGGTCATTGTACGTTCCGCCCAAAGAGTTTCTCGGAGAGAAACTTTCGACGAGTGCATTCTGTGATGTCGTTTTTTCCGCTCACTTCAAGTGAGCGGAAAACAAAGTTGATTGAACGACTACTCTTCTTCGCTGTCCGGCTTCTTCTTGGCGGCTTTCTTCTTTGCCGTTTTTTTCTTTGTTGTCTTTTTGGCTGCTTTCTTTACCGTTTTCTTTTTCGCTGCTTTCTTCTTTGTTGTCTTCTTCGCAGCCTTTTTCTTGGCGACTTTCTTGCCGGTCTTGGCGGCTTTTTCGTTGATGAGTTCGACGCCTTCTTCGAGGGTCAATGTTTGCGGATCTTTGTCCTTGGGGATTGTTGCATTGAACTTCCCTGACTTCACGTACGGTCCGTAACGACCTTCGAAGATGTTGACCGGTTCTTCACTAACCGGATGATTTCCGAGTTCTTTGATCGGCGTTGGTGCGGAACGTGTTTTTGCCAGCTTGAGAAGTTCAACGGCGCGATCGAGTTGAATTGTGAGGACGTCGTCGTCTTTGGTTAAGCCTTTGTACTTCCCGGCATGCTGGACATAAGGTCCGAAGCGTCCGATGCCGGCGTTGACGACTTTGTTGTCTTCCGGGTGGTGCCCCAGACGTTTCGGCAGCGAGATCAACTCAATCGCGGTGTCGAGTTTGAGTTCCGTCGGGTCCAGGTTTTTCGGTATTGAAACACGTTTCGGTTTCTTTTCTTGATCCTCCTGAACTTCACCAAGTTGCAAGTAAGGGCCAAATGGGCCAACGAGTACAAAAATCGGCAGACCTTCTTCAGGGTGCATGCCGAGCGACTGTGGTCCCCTCTTTTTGAGTTCGATCAGTTTGTTTGCTGTCTCATCATCAAGGTCGGCAGGAGCGATGTCGTCCGGAAGCGAGGCGTTGAATGTTTCTCCATCAACTTCTGCTTCCAGGAACGGACCATACCTTCCCACTCGAACTGCTGCTGTCAGTGAATCAAGATTGAGCGTACAAACGGTTCGTGGGTCGATCGTTTCTTTCTTCGATTCCACCTGTTGACCGAGTCCATCTTCGCCGGAATAGAACTTCGTCAGGTACGGTAATTTTTCAGCTTCACCGTTGGAGATATCATCGAGTGATTGCTCCATTTGTGCGGTGAACTGCAAATTCACCATGTTTGGAAAATACTCTTCGAGCAGCTTTGTCACAGCGAGAGCGGTGAAGGTCGGGACAAGTTGATTGCCGACTTTTCGCACATAACCACGATCCTGAATCGTGCCCATAATACTCGCGTAGGTACTCGGACGTCCGACTCCTTCGGCCTCCAGTTTTCGAACCAGAGATGCTTCCGTGTAGCGGGCAGGCGGTTTCGTTTCGTGACCGAGCGGTTCAATCTCCTTGCACTTCAACTCAGACCCTTCTGTCATTTCGGGCAGAGTAGAATCTTGATCTTCGAGGGCAGCTTCGGGATCGTCGGAACCTTCCACATATGCTCGAAAATAACCGGGAAAGATGACTTTTCGGCCAGTCGCTCGAAACTCAGCTTCTCCAACTGTAATAACGACAGTATCAAAACGAAGCTGCGCTTCGGCCATTTGTGTCGACATCGTCCGTTTCCAGATCATGTCGTACAGTTTTTCTTCGCGACCAGACAAGCCTATTTCGTCGGACGTTTTCATTTGCGTCCCGGCAGGGCGAATTGCTTCGTGAGCTTCCTGTGCATTCTTGGTCTTGTTGGAATACTGACGGACTTGATCGCTCAAAAAATTCTTGCCGTAGTTGCTTTCGATCCGTTCACGCGTCGCAGTGACAGCTTCCTGCGAAAGGGTGACGCTGT
>DAOUPA010000465.1 GCA_030626405.1 Planctomicrobium sp. | reverse complement strand
TGCGCTCTGCCGCAGTCGGGTCCATTCCGAAGTCGAGAAGCAGGTTGAGGTCTTGAGTTTCTTGGTCAATGATACGGATTTCAACCGAATCGAACTCAAGCAGTTCGTGAGTGTAATGTAAGAGTTTCGACTTCAGGAGCTCAATTCGTTCGTACTCAGAGAGGTCGAGGAGGTCCTCGCGTTCAAGGTCGCCTAAATCGACTCCCGCTTGATGAACAGCGTCTTGTTTCTGTTGTTGGAGGACTTCTGTGGAAATGTCTCGAAGCGTGGCGAGAAGAAGCTTGGATCCGTCAGTCGCGTTTCGTGGCATCGGGCTGACAGTCAATTCGAAATATGTTTTGTCGTCGATTTTGACCGTTGTCTTCGTCTGTTTTGCTCTTGCGAGAACGGAATTGATCGGGCAGAAGTCAGGGCCAACGATTTGTGCTCCTTGCCATGAGTCAAAGAGTTTGGGGGTTGCACCTTCGATCAAGTCAAGGTTCAGCAGTTTTTCTGCGGCGCGGTTTGCCCACAGAATACGCTCATGCTGGTCGATCTGCAAAATGGCATCTGGGATTTGAGAGAGCAGGCCTCGCGAGTCAAAGAACTTCGTCAGTTCCTTACCTGGGTCGCCCAAGAGGCAATAATCGGGAGGATTATCGCTATGAATTCGCTTCATCGCATCTGAGAGCGAGGCAACCTCAGTCAGGTGAAAGTGGTCCTTCAAATCTCCGATCAAGGAGGAAAAAGATGAACCATCTTTGCCAAGAATGAGTACTTCAGGTTGCTTGGACACTGTAGTATTGGACACTATTTGGTCAGACGCTGTAGAGGTCAAACACTGTAGGCCGCTTGGACATTGTGTCGATCCGGACACGGATGTCCCAACTTCCTTGAAAAGAGAAAGCGTCACCGACTTTCGACATTCCATCACCGGAAGAAGATTATGGATGAGGCAAAACCTTGTATTATTTTTATCGGTCGGTTAAGGGGGCGCCTAGACCGCAGTTCGACTGTTTCAAAGAAACCGATAAAAAATTCACAAATCGTGAGTTACATTTCTCTCGTTGGTTGAGAGTCGTTGAACGGACGCGATTCAGAGCCGCTGCAAGAGAGGATCATTCGCTGCACTTGAGGGATCGAGACTGGCTGTTTTCTTGAAGGCGTGGCGTTCAGGAACGACAGGGCGATGTGAGCACGGTTTTCGTGGGCCTGCGCGTTGACGGCATCGTTGATTTCCTGATTGGGAATCGCCAAGACCAGAGCGGACATTTGTAGCTGCAAGGAAACCGCAGGTGTTTCAATTGTCTTTTGCATATGCCAGTCGTCGGCAAAATCGAGGCACCGTTCACAATCGAATGCAGCTTCCAATGCTGCATCTGATGCAGAATGACGGCTGACAAACAGGTCGGTCCAGCGCTCTGTCTTGCGGAGTAGCCGGTTGATTCGCAGGGCGTTTGACACTCGGTTTGTGGATTGTTCAAGCTTTGAGATGGCTTTTTCCCTAAGCGTTGTGTGTTCTGTCAACGTTCTCTTTGCGATTTGAGAGAACTCCGGTTGAGACGTAAGTTCTCCCAGAACGAAGAGGTTGGCGCCGAGGCATCTCGTCAGAAGTTCAGAAACAATGATTTCTTCAGCGAGTTGGTCGAGTCGAAAGTTGTGGTTCGGTGCGGACTCTCCAGATCGAAGTTGGCGTGCCCAGCGTTGGCATAAAAAACGGGTCGTCTTCCAGTATTCTGTAAGAGAACTCTGTTGGTGACTAGAGTATTCTTCAAGCCCATCAACTCCGTACCAGGCAGTGATGGCGGCCACTTCAGCAACACTGCGAAGGTTCATTCCGTTGATCTCTCTTGAAGCAGGACGGGTCTCATGGCATCCAGTTCGAAGACTGGATGCCGTGGACTAGTTGGTGAATCTCTGTTGAACTTAATGTGTATTGGAAAGGTACGAGCAATGAGGGCGCCAGAGAGGTGACGATTGTCTGAAGTCTTTGAGTTTACCGGCAAGCCATAGTCAGTGAAGTGGTTGTAAGTGTTTTTTGTTAAAGTTGTTACGTTAATGTCGTCGCGTTTTGTTTGAGGGCTGAGGCGTATGAATCTATCGGTTTCGAGGGTCGGCATGATTCGATTTCGCATCACAAAGTGAGGTGAGAAGGCGACACTCAGTGAGTTTCGAAATCCATGATAGATCAACAGTCTGTCTGGTGAGTTGAGACCTCTTTCGTAGGAGAAGACCTCTCAAGATCGTTGCGACAAGGAATCTTCAGCGTTTAGGGTGATTTTATGCTGGCTTGGCTGCTCAGGTCGGCCTGAATCTGAAGCAGAATTCTCAATGTTTTTGGAGCAAGAGCAGATTGCTCTTGCCTGTGCCCGCGGAAAACGGTTTTCATCAATAAATACGCTGAGTTCCACGAGGCAAAACGCGAGCACTTATTCGAATATATGCGATACAGATCGCGTTTGATTCCATGCCATCGCCTGCTACAATGCAGGATTCGAACAACTCTTAATGCGGTTCCACCCACTTTATCAGAAAGCGTGAATACCTTGTCCACGAATGACCCAGGAAATCCGGATCCATTCCCAACTCCCAACCCCGAGGGCATGGATGTCTTTTCGATGCCTGATCGAGAGGATGGGGCTCCGCACTCCACACCTGATTCAGAGAGTGTCAATCCCTTCTCGGCAATGGATTTTGGAGGTACAGAACACCAGCCAGCGTCTGATCTTGGAATCCCCACTCCACCACCGGCGCCTGTTGTCCCATCATTCGATTTCCTTGCAATCTTGAGAGACTCTTCAAATCTGAGTCGAGAAGAGATTCATCGGATGCTTTCCGCCGCCATCGGAGCGGGCGCCAACGATTTTCGTAAGGCTGTCGATCAAGTCACAGATGAAGCTCGATCCAACCCGTCATTGGTTGTTCGGGCCGGGATTGGACAATTCTATCTCGGCGAAGCAGTAGGAGCCGAAGAGTTACTCAAGGACACAAACGACGGTGTCGGTCGACACTACCTCGGTCAAGCACTCCTGTCCCAGGAACGTTACGAAGAGGCTGCCAAAGAATTCGAACAGGCAGCCAAACTCGGCTATTATCCGACGGAAAGTGTTTTGCGTCGAGCTGGGGCGATTCGGCGAGGTGGTCGGCTTGACGATGCTGAAGAATTGATCCGCAGTACCGGTGCAGATGGAGCACGGCTTGCGGAATATTCCTATCAAATGGGCTGTATATTGTCAGACCGTGGTGATACTTTCGGCGCAATCGAATACTTCGAGCGTGCCGTAGACATGGACCCGCATCATCAGCGTGCGTTGTTTGCCCTGGCAGTTCAGAATAGCCGTCACGGCGATGATGAAGAAGCAATTCAACTTTACGAGCGTTGCTTGTCCCGCCCGCCTTACATTCGTGGTGCGTTGCTGAATCTGGGATTGCTCTACGAAGACAAAGAAAACTACTCAGCAGCACAATACTGCTTTGAACGAGTTTTGAAGTACGATCCTGGCAACGAGCGAGCTGTCCTCTACTTGAAGGACATCGAAGCGACCAGTGACATGTACTACGACGAAGAATCGTTGAAAGAACAACAACGGCTCGAGCAACTTCTCAGTCGCCCTGTCACTGATTTTGAACTTTCCGTTCGTAGTCGGAACTGTCTGGCAACAATGGGAATTGACTCACTCGGTCAGTTGACCGAAATTAGCGAGCAGGAACTCCTGTCTGGGAAGAACTTCGGCGAGACGTCTCTGGTAGAAGTCCGCGAACTGATGGCCCAACATGGTCTGTCGATTGGTGAATTTCTTCACGAAAAACAACGGGAACCAGCCTTCGATAACCGCGAGCTTTCACCTGAAGAACAAGCGGCAGTTCAGTTGCCGATTAGCGATCTGAACCTTTCCGTGAGAAGTCGAAAATGTATGACTCGACTTGGAATTACGACAATTGGTGAAATCCTCGTGCGGACCCCAGACGAACTCTTGTCTGCGAAAAACTTCGGCGTGACATCGCTGAATGAAATTCGCAACAAACTTTCAGAGGTCAACCTGAAACTCCGCAACGACTAACAGAAACCACTTGAAAGGGGTTACGGTTTCGAGAAAACTGTGACCCTTTTTTTATGTTATGCCTGTACGTTGAATACGGTTATCTTTTCGACGTCATAGGGTCTGCTGTGCGGACCGATAACGAATGGTTGTTTCAGTGGCCCATATCGCAATGAATCAAATACAAAGATTCTCAAAGTAAACCCCATGAACACTGCATCAAAACTCGATGAAATTCAGGGCAAAGTTGATTCCTCTCAGCGACTCAGCTTTGAAGAGGGCATGTTCCTTGAAGAGCATGTCGACTTGCTGACGCTCGGGCAAATGGCTCATCAAGTCCGCACACGACTTCATGGAAACGTTGCTTACTACAACACAAATATTCACCTTAATCCGACGAACGTCTGCGTCTATCGCTGTAAGTTTTGTGCGTTCCGTTCCGACCTGAACGCAGAGAAATCATACGTCTTTGACGAACCGATGACCCGCGAAAGAGTTCTTGAAGCGCAATCTCAGGGAGCGACGGAAATCCATGTCGTCGGCGGGCTCCACCACTTGAAGAAGTTCGATTGGTATGTCGATTTGATCCGCGTGATCCATGAAACGTGCCCTGAAATTCATGTCAAGGCGTGGACCGGAGTTGAAATCAGCTGGTTCGCCCATCTCACAAAGAAACCCTACCGCTGGATTCTGGAACAACTCATTGATGCTGGTCTCGGAAGTTTGCCAGGTGGCGGGGCGGAAATCTTTGACGCTGAAGTTCGTGGGAAAATTTGCGAACACAAAGCCGATGCCCAAAGCTGGATCGATATCCACCGAACCGCTCACGAACTTGGATTACGCTCGAATGCGACCATGCTTTATGGTCACGTCGAAGAGGCTCGGCACCGCATCGATCATCTCTGCCAGTTAAGAGAACTACAAGACGAAACCGGCGGCTTTCAAACCTTCATCCCGCTCGCGTTTCACCCAGAAAACACAGGCATGTCCGATCTGATCAAACCATCAGCGAACATGGACTTGCGAACAGTCGCAATCTCTCGTTTGATGTTGGACAACTTCGACCACATTAAAGCCTACTGGATTATGCTGGGCGAACAGACCGCACAAATTGCCCTCGGCTTCGGAGCAGACGACCTAGACGGCACTGTTGTCCACGAATTGATCTACCACGACGCCGGAGCGGAAACACCTGAAGGTTTGACCGTCGATCAAATTCACCAATTGATCCGCGAAGCTGGTTGCGAACCTGTCGAGCGAGACACGCTTTACAGACGCGTGCAGCGCGATGGTCTCAAATGGTCGGTCGGCGAACCTGTGTTGACCTCCTGATTTCAGGG
>DAOUPA010000660.1 GCA_030626405.1 Planctomicrobium sp. | reverse complement strand
TTGTGTCACATTGACGGCTGCACCTTGCCAGTGACCAAAGACCGGGACCTCACCCACGAGCGCCCCCGGCTCGACCGAGTCATCTACACATTTGGTCCGGTCGAATCGACCGCTCAATGGCGAGCTGTCGCAGCGAAACGATTTCCCGAGATGAATCAACGCCATGCATCAGCCCAAGCGATCATGCAAGACATTGCCGCGCTTGCGCCTGACTAAAAATATGCTGGCACGAAGCGTCACGGTTCGTCAGAGCCAGCTCTGTGTTGGACATTAAGAACGAGCATGTCGTTAGCAAGCCCGTTGAAAACGAAACAATCACTCTCAATAGCCTCTCAGGACTGATCTGTTTCACAAACTCGTCGTGGGGTCGAGAGGTTCTTAAGACGGGTCGTTAAACCGACCGTTTTTTGAAAGTGCTGTCGGTCCTCCTGTTCAACGGATGTTTTTGAGTTTAAGTCGTTGCTCGATTTGGTATTCCGTGTGGAAGACTGGTACCAAAACTGAGCAACGGAATTAACTCCGTTCAGTTCGTCGAGAAAAATGACACCCCCTTCACACAGAGATAGAGTGTCGGTGAGTGAATTGAAATTTACGAGGAGACGTTTTGAGAAGACCTACGCGGCTTTTCTTTCAAACGATTTCACCAAACCGGAGGAGCCATATTGGTGCCCTTTCAGAGAACCCCCCCCACAAAACGCCACAAACAGTGCCACAAAAAGGAATCTCTGAGAGCATCTCAGAATTGCAAATGCCCATGAGCCAAATACTTATGACTCATGGGCAATCAAAAATGCGGAGAGAGCGGGATTCGAACCCGCGGTCCCCGGTTAAGGGGACACATCATTAGCAATGATGCGCATTCGGCCACTCTGCCATCTCTCCGAGTGAGGGAAAATATCGACCCTTCGACTCTTTGTCAATCTGTCATGAGAGCGACAGCAACCACTTCATGGACCATTTCTCGAAATACACGGCAGGATATGTCTAGAGAACTTTTTGTATTGGCGTTCGCGTTCTGCCTCGTGGAGACAAGTGCTTACACTGTTAAAAAACGTTTTTCACAGGCACAGGAAAGAGCAATCTGCTCTAGATAGAAGTCAATAATGAGTAAATCGGACCCAGACATTCCAGCGACTCCCCATCGAGATGGATAAAGGCGCAAAAAACTAAGGAAAGATTCTCTACTTCGGTACAGACCCAGATCAAGATCCAATGGAGAGTGTTGAAGTTCGAGACGGTCTGCTAACGGGACTGGAATACTCTAAAAAGTTGTGCCGTCTGTCATGAAAGTTGAGTTGGGTCGTCTCCGCTCTACTGCTCAATTGAGGCCGGATGAAAGAAACACAGCAGGACAGGAATGTTGCCAACCGCGTATCGTGATTACCCGTTTTCAGCTGATGATCGCACACTAACTCACATAAACTGATATGTTTATTACGTCAACGAGGAACTGATCGTGTGATGACCGAATCGCTGGCGATCCCCACGTTTTACAAACATTCTTACCGCATGATTTCTGAGCCAAAAAAATTGAGTTCTGCCGAGAATCAATGTTGATGGCCTTTGAGATCAGTGACATCGACTCTCATCGACTTGTCTCAACACCACCGACTAGGTCGCAGCAGCGACCAGATCTTGTTTGGCAGGTTGAACGTCGCTCGATGCGAGCTCCGACCATTCGTCGATTTCACCACGTATGATGCGGACATCGGCGGGGGCTTCAATCCCCAATCGAACTCTGCCGCCACCGATGTTCACAACTTTAATCTTGATATTTCCATTGATATGGATCGCTTCATCAAGCTTTCTGCTGAGCACTAACATCCTTCTCCCCTTCCTTGGCTGGGATAACAATTGAAAGGAACTCAGCTTTTGCTTCGTTCCATCCTGATATCGTTAATTCACGATATTACGACCCTTAAGTCGAAAAAAATTCACTTTCCTGGACAGCCACACCCAAATCGCCCCACGATGCAATCCATAATGTCCTGTAAGTGCGGTTCTGCAACTTCGTAATAGGTGAACCGCCCCTCTTTTCTCCTCGACAGGAAACCACATCTCTGCATCAGCCGGAGATGTTCCGACGCCATGTGATTGGCAACTTCACAAGCTTTGGCCAACTCTCCGACCGTGTAGCTGTTTTGCAACAACATTTGAACCATTCGCAACCGTACCGGATGTGCTAGGGTTCGCAGGCATTCTGCCGCTTGAGCCATTACTTCGAGGTCAATCAAATCAGGTGTGCTTGTCTTCATAGCGCAGATCATATCGTGATGTCACGATGTGTCAATGTTGATTTTTCAAACTGAGAATTCAAGTTGAGCATTGGACGGTTCTTCTGTTGTGTTTTGATCTATGTTTACCCGTTGAGGTCGCGGCTGCGTAAGGAATTATCCTTGAATAAGGACAGTAAAGGGAGAACCAATTTGAATTCTCAGCAGACATCCTCTTGGCTGAATGTCTTCGGATCAGGGTCGCAACTGACTGTCCGTCGCAACAGAGAGTCGGCAATTGACATGCTGCGCGAAAGATAAGAATGAGTGACCAGATGAATTCGTTTTGAAGACCGTCATGCAAATACAATTCACTCGCAGATCATCTGTCCGAATCAGTTAGAGAAAGCCGTGGACGCCAAATTTATTCGTCTCGCTTTTTGAGATCCAGGCAGACGAGTGCATCTTCGCACCTCAAATAGAGTCGACCACGGGAAAGCACTGGAGCCGTCCAGCTGGGGTAGTGCATCTGTGGGATGCTGCACCGGGAGATTTCTTTCCACTCTGCTGTCGTTGCTTCAACCAACGCAAGAGTTCCGCGCTCGGCGAGGACGATGAATTTGCCATCCGCTAAAATTTTCGAACCACGACCATACGTCGGCCAGGGAACTGGCTTGCCGGTTTTCCGGTCAATGATCGTTCCATCTTCACCGCGGCCCAGACTCTCCAGATCGTCATGCCCAATGGCAGTCCATTTCACATTGCCTGTTTTCGCATCGATGCAGCGAAGTTCACCTTCATTTTCGTGTCGACCACTGAAGCCGAGATAACAACCGTCAAGTGCGATTGCTGTTGACCAGTGCGTTAGCAGATTGCGTGCATCTTTCCAGAGGACTTCGTAGCTCTTACCATCGGGATTAACCTTGAGCAACGTGGACCCAACTCGGTACGCCGCCGAGAGCATGATTGTGTCGCCAACGACAACAGGTCGTGCGGCGTTGACCGAATCGTGCGTTCGTGAACGAAACCAAT
>DAOUPA010000274.1 GCA_030626405.1 Planctomicrobium sp. | reverse complement strand
TCATCCATACCGTTGAGTTCATTGTATCGAATATATTTCCACAGTTTTGTGCGAATTGCTTGATAACCCATTTTGTGTACTCGCGGAAAAACGGTGTCGGTATTGTATTCAACAAGAAACGACGTCCGCCAATTTTGCGGGTGTTGACCTTCAAGAAGTGGAACAAGACTGGCACCGTCCATTTGAGGCTGCGTTGCCACTGCTGCGAAGTCCAGTAGCGTGGGAGCCAAATCGACATTGAGTGCGAACTCATCAATGACGGTTCCAGGCTCGATTTTAGAGGGGTAACGCACAAGCAGAGGAATACGCAGCCCTTCTTCATAAGCGAGCCGACGTTCGACACTCAGCCCGTGCTCACCGTACCAGTAGCCGTGATCACTCAGTAACACTAAAACGGTGTTGTTGAGTTGCTGAGTTTCCTCCAATGCAGAGAAAATCTGGCCGACTCCATCATCAACCGCAGCCAGCATCCGCAATCGATCACGAACTGTTTGATCTGAAGTTCCAGTCGTTCGATTCAATGTCGGCAATCCGTTGACTTCCCGCTGCAACGCCGGTTTTCCTGCGAGAGTGTCAGTGACATTCAATCGCCTGGGGATCGCGTCGTTTTCGTATAGGTTTTCGTGGCGCTTGGCTGGCAGGAATTGTGCAGCGCCCGGATCTGAAATGCTGCCGTCATCGTATTGGATGAGTTCCGGATGAAGTGCCTTGTGTGCGATGTACAGACAAAACGGTTCGTCTCGTTGCTGTCGAACGAATTCGACGGCCTTCTTGTTCAAGACGTCTGTTGTGTGCCCGCTGTGCTTACTTCGAATTCCATTCACATTCAAAATTGGATCAAATGAGGTCCCCTGCCCTTTCATGCTGACCCAATAATCGAATCCCGGCCGCGCCGAGTCGTCATTCCCCATATGCCATTTGCCGACATAGCCAGTCTCGTACCCGGATTGTTGCAGCACTCGAGGAAATGTCTTTAATTCATGACTGGCCTGACTGCGATTTGTGTTGTCAAGAATACCATGATGATGTGTGTAGAGCCCTGTCAGTAGACTTGCTCTTGCTGGCGAACAAAGTGGTGTTGTGCAAAATGCATTGCGGAAATTCGCACCTTCCCGGGCAATGCGATCAATGTTGGGCGTTCGTACGAACGGATGTCCGGCACAACCGATTTCGTCCCAGCGCAAATCATCAACGAGGATCACGACGATATTCGGTGGCAGAGGCTCTGCACAATTACTGATCGACGGGACGCACAACAGAGCGGACCCTAAGAGTATGAGCAGTTTAGAAATTTTCATTTTATTCCGTCGGGATCAAATTTCTGAGGTATTGAACCGCGCGACTGGAGTCGCCGATTTTGTCGTTGCCGGTTGAACGCCGTACGTTCAGCCAGCCGGAATACTCGATCTCTCCCAGAAGACCTGCGACTTCGTCCCAGTCAATTTCTCCTCGCCCCAGCGGAACTTCCTGTCCGATTCCATCGACGTCTCGAACGGCGTCACGAATTTCCACGTGACCAATCACATTGTGAAGCTCTCTCAACTGTGCGCTTGGAGATCGCCCAGAAAGTACCCAGCTTCCAAGATCGGCATCAATAGAGATGGGGCCGGTTTTGATTTCATCGAGGAATGAAAGCAGTGCCTCCGGTGAATCTCCAGCAGGGATCAGACAGATCACGACGCCGAAGCGATTCGCATGCGTGACCAGATCGCGAATGATCGGCAGGATGAGATTCTGGTATTCGTCAGAGTCACTCTCCGGCAGGCGACCAACTCGCAAGGTTAAGATGTGTATCTTCAGCTGCGATGCAAAGACGATTGCATTTCGAACGGCTTCGAGCCGTTCTTCGAGTCGATCCTTTTCGAACAATGCGCTTCTTAATGAAAAAGTCACCGAAGCAGGCTTGAGATCTCGCTCGCTGAGATAGTTCAAAAGCTGCCGACGAGCGGTTTCGCCATAGTCACTCGGACGGACTTGACTACGAAGATCAAACTGCACTCCTTGCGCGCCCATCGTCATTGCTGTGTGCAGAGCAGTGCGGACGTCTTGTCCAAATTCGTAACTCGCAACGGAAATCTTCACGCGAAACACGGTCGTTCCTTCTTGTTATCGGTTTCTTGGGTTTTTGGTCAGTGAAAAGTGTAAAGTACCACGGAGGCACAGAGACACGGAGGAAAAAGCAGACGGAATTCACCATGAAACGTAGCTTTGCACGTTCTTTGAAACCAGGAAGCCGACGATGAAAAAGACGGATTCAATTACTGTATCTAAGAAAGTCTGGTCGGTGAACATTTTTGTTAGCAATGCTTGGGAATGAACTCTTCAAATCCGGAACACTGATCTTCGCTAATGAAGAGCTTCATTCGTGTAAATGAGTGTTCCTGATTTCTTTTCATGACTTTGAGACAGTCAGTATGAACCAAAACAAACCATAGATTCATGGCCAAGTGAAGCATAGCACAATTTTTTTGTAAGCATCCACACTTGCAAGTTCCACTGCTGGGCGAACCAGCAGTGGAACGCGGTTGCTGATCCCACTCCCCCACTCTCCCTTTTCCTCCCTCTCTAGCTTTTCTTTGGCTGTTGCTTCGGTTTAGGTTTTCGGCGACGAGGAGGATTGGCCTTGAGCTTTAAGGATGGTGGGTTCGCTTCGACGGAGCCGGTGTCGTCGGGGACATCGAGTTCTTTCTGGAGGCGCTTGATTTCCGCCTTGAGTTCCTTTACGAGACCTTTGTACTGCGGCTCGTTGTAGATGTTTGTCATCTCCAGCGGGTCCGCTTCGAGGTCGAAGAGTTCCCACTCATCGATGTTGTAGAAGTGCATCAGTTTGTAACGGTCGGTCCGTGCTCCGTAGTGACGCCGGACCATATGGGCGGTGCGACGGTCGTTCAGGAATTCGTAATACTGGTAGTAGTGAGATTTTCTCCAGTCCGCCGGGGCTTTCCCTTTGAGAAGAGGAACCAGACTGTAGCCTTGCATGTCATCGGGAATGCTCACGCCTGCGATCTCAAGAAACGTTTCCGCGAAATCGACATTGGAAACGAGGTGTTTGTCTCTGGAACCTTTCTTAGTCACGCCCGGCCAACGAACCATCAGAGGTTGTCGGTACGATTCTTCATACATGAAACGCTTGTCGAACCAACCGTGATCACCGAGATAAAATCCCTGATCAGAGCTGTAGATGACAACCGTGTCTTTCGCCAACCCTGATTCATCGAGATAATCCAACACGCGACCGATGTTGTCATCGACCGAGGCGATACAGCGGAGGTAATCCTTGATGTACCGTTGATATTTCCAGCGAATGAGATCATCACCTTTGAGATTCGCTTTGCGAAACGCCTCGTTCTTCGGTTCGTAGGCGGCGTTCCAGACTTTGAGTTGCTCTTCGTTCAGGTACGGCGGTGGCGTCAGTTTGAGATCGCGCGCCGTCATCGTTTTGGAGATCGACATATCTTGCTCGTGTGCGGCTCGACCGCGTGTTGAGTAGTCATCGAACAGGTTGTCCGGCTCTGGGATGTCGACATCGTCGTACATGTGGAAATAGCCCGGACCAGGCGCCCATTCGCGATGCGGCGCTTTATGTTGATACATAAGCATGAATGGTTTTTCTTCGTCGCGCGAGTTCTTGAGCCATTCGAGTGCGAGATCAGTGATGATGTCGGTCGTGTAGCCGGTGTACTTGATGCGCTCTCGTTCGCCATCGCCGTTCACATCGCGAAGCATCGGTGGGTTGTAATATGGTCCCTGACCGACGAGTACTTCGGAATAGCTGTATCCCTGCGGAGCCATATGCTCGCCAAGGTGCCATTTCCCGATGACAGCAGTTTCGTAACCTGCTTTCTTTAGCAGCTTCGGGAACGTTTGCTGAGTTCCGTCGAACTTGTTGCCGTTGGTTAAGAAGCCGTTGATGTGGCTGTACTTCCCGGTTTGAATCACCGCCCGGCTCGGCCCGCAAATTGAATTTGTGCAAAAACAGTTCTCGAACAGCATCCCACCATTTGCGATGCGGTCGAAGTTCGGCGTTTTATTGATCTTCGACCCATATGCACCAATCGAGTGCGAAGCGTGATCGTCCGTGAAGATGAACAGGATATTCGGCCGCTTATCCGCCGCCTGAATCGCGGTTGTGAGAGCAACAACGAACGTGAAAAGTGTGAGTAGTGTTTTGCGATTCAGCATCAGTCAAAGAATCTCCGCCAGAGACAGGATGGACAATCTGTTTTGAATCGTTGATCATCTGAATTCAAATCGGTGCGGTCAAGTCTGTGCCAGACATTCAAGAATAATGAATCATTGCAAAGCAACATTGTGGCGAAAACAGCACTCATCACTGGCATTACAGGACAGGATGGTTCGTACTTGTGCGAACTGTTGCTCAACAAGGGGTATGACGTTCACGGCTGGACGAGAGATTCGAAGGGAAGCGGTTTGTCAAGTTTGTTAAGAATTCTGAAAAGAAAATCTCGCGCCGCCCGATTTGTCCCTAGTCAGATTCAGCTTCATCAAATTGACAATTTGAGTTCCCAGGAAGTCGAAAAGTTTATTCACAAGTACGAACTCGACGAAGTCTACAATCTTGCCGGACAAAGCAGCGTTGCATGGTCATTCGAGCATCCACGAGAAACTTTTGATGCGAACTTTTCCACTGTTCAGCTTCTTCTTGAAGCGATCCGAACATCGAACGCTTCGTCATCGATCAAGTTCTTTCAGGCGAGCACTGCTGCAATTTTTGAAGCGTCGAAAGAGACTCCTCAAAACGAAAAAACGATTGCCTCGCCACTTTCCCCTTATGCGCTCTCAAAGTTGGCTGCGCACAATCTTGTGATCAAGTACCGTGAAGATTTCGGAATGTTTTCCTGTAACGGGATCTTGTATAATCATGAGTCACCGCGACGTCCAAATTCTTTTGTCACGGGCAAGATCGTCGAAGCCGTCGCGCGCATTGCTCTCGGACAACAATGCGAACTGCAACTCGGCAATATCGACGTTGCTCGCGACTGGGGATTCGCTGGGGACTACGTGAAAGCGATGTGGGGTATGTTGCAAAACGACACGCCGGAAGACTTCATCATCGCGACCGGCCAACTCAGGACGCTTGAAGATTTTCTGAACATCGCCTTCCGCACTGTTGGACTCGACTGGCAAGACTACGTCACTGTGGATGAAAACATCAAGCGACCTGTCGATCCACCGCAATTAGTTGGCGATCCGGCACTCATCAGGAAAAAACTCCACTGGAGATCGATGACAACTTTCGAAGAAATGATCGAGTCCATGGTCAAACAAAAACTGAATGATATTCGTAGAGAATAACCGACAGAACAGGAAATTCGTAATGTCCGCACACTCGAACTGTACGGCTAAGCTCTTTCGTCGATGCCGCCGATCTTCTAAACTCTTGCCATGCACACTACGAAACGAGCAGCGTGGCGCGAGCGGCTTTATGTTGTCATCTTTGAAGCTGACACACGGGCCGGGCAGTGGTTTGATATTGGCCTGTTGATTGCGATTTTGCTGAGCGTCGCAGCTATTTGTCTGGAAACCGTTGATGGAGTCCAGGCTCAGTACGGCTCGCTCTTAAACACGGCGGAGTGGGTCTTCACTGGTCTGTTCACCATCGAATACATTTTGCGGCTCATCGCGGTTCGGCGGCCTTTGAATTACGCATTCAGCTTCTACGGAATCATCGATTTGATTTCCATTCTGCCTGCCTACATTCCGTCTGGCTTTGGTGGGAGACGTTCCTTTGCGGTCGTTCGTTCATTTCGGCTGTTGCGAGTCTTTAGAATTCTCAAACTGATTCACCTCACAAGTGAATCCGAAGACCTTGGCGGGGCTGTTTGGAAAGCGCGTGGGAAAATTGTGGTCTTTCTCTCCGTCGTCCTGATCACAGTGACAATTGCCGGAACTTTGATGTACGAAATCGAAGGTGTCAGTTCTTCGAATGAACCGCAGCTCTCATCGGAAGAAGTACAGTCTACTTCGGAAGAAGCAAAGCTCCCTTCGAAAGAAACACAGTTTACATCGATCCCGCAGTCGATCTACTGGGCAGTTGTCACAATGACCACCGTTGGCTACGGCGATATTGTGCCACAAACTCCGTGGGGAAAGATCGTCGCTGCAATACTGATTCTCGTCGGCTACAGCTTGATCATCGTCCCCACTGGATTCGTCTCCGCCGAGATCATCGACTCAAAGAAATCGATCGGCATCTCCAACCAAACTTGCCCTTACTGCATGGCGGAGGGGCATCTCAAGGATGCCATTTTCTGCCGGAAATGCGGCAAGCCGCTTTGATTCGTTGAAGCGAAAAACGAGCCTCCGAACAATTCGACAATGAATTGGATATTGGGGTGCTCACCTCTTTCCACTAAGCGCTGTCTTTGGAAGAAGAGGTGCCTGCCTGTTTCACTGCCTCGGTGAGTTGGTTGAATCCTTGGTCCAGCCGCTGCCGTGATAACTTGGCGCTGATTTTGCTGCTCAGGGCGTGACACATCTGAATGAAGGTGTCAATCGCCCGGTCCTCATTTAATTCGTGGGCAGCGAGTTCACGGAGAGCGACTTGCCTCAGGTAGGTGACTTCATCAAGAAGCTTTTGCAGGGTTTCTGCGTCGTTTTTGTCGAGGTTGGAATCGAGAGAGATTTGCCGTCGCTCAATCTCTAGAAGTGTTTTCATGTGTCGATCCAGCTGATGCTCTTTGTTCCTGGCCTGCCTCCGTATTAACGCTCGGACAAGTAGAAAGACCGCAATGAGAACAGATGCAACCAATGAGTAGATCGCATCTAGACTTTCAAAGATGTGAATGTCGAAATTCGGATCGTAGAAGCCACGGGCACCTGGATGAATAGGAAACTCTGGTTTCTCTTGAGCATACGCCCGGCCTCCCATGTATAACTCGCCGAGTTGGTTTCTCTTTAGAAAGTTCTCATTCATGACGAGCCGCGTGACTTCTCTGACCAGTTCGTAATGAACGTCATTGCGTGTCAAAAGTTGCGCGCCAGAAGAGACAGTCGTCACGTCTTGGGGTGGGTCGACAACTGGCTGCATCCTGTAAAGTCCTTTGGGGATTTCGTACGGAGACAATGAGATGTTTTTCGTGACGATCGCTTCCGCGAAGGGAATCGTGCGGAGTTCGCACTTTCCAGTCTCGAAGAGCTTGGGAAAGATAGGCGCCTGGATTCCTATCGTGATAAACGCAGCGTCGAGTTTGTCATTTTTGAATGCTTCTTCGACATTCGAATATCCGAGATGCTTTGCGTCGACCGCTTCTTCATCCAAGCCGAAATGGTTCAGGATCGTCAAGCTCATGGCGTAGTCGCCTGAGTTTTTTAACCCGAGCTGAACTCTCTTGCCTCGTAAGTCAGCAGGACTATCAATCTCGGTACCGCTACGCGTGATGAAATGGGCTGGCTGCGAATACAATTTGGCAACGAATGCAACATCTGTTGTCAAACCTGAATCGTAGTCGTGTGAAACCTCAAGGGTCCCTGGCTGATACAGCGCGAAGTCAGCCTCTCCTTTTCCCAGACGCTGAAGATTCTCAAAGGATCCATCTGTGTGGACAAGTCGGACGTCCAGGCCAAGTTCCGCGCGAATCGTCTCGGCTAGGTTCTCACTGAGTGATCGATACAGACCACCCGCTGGCCCTGTGGCAATGGTGATTGTGTCAGGGTAATTGATGAGTTTTCGGTAGATGGCCTGCGCAGAATTTCGGTAGATTGCACTGATTACCAACGGGAGAGAAATCAGAATCACCACTGCTACAATTTTAGCCCACTTCATGAACATGACCGACTTTCTGAATTCTGTATAAAGTTGATGATGACTCGACTCAACAACGTATGTCGCTTGATAATTAGACTTACCTACGACGCGGACTACGTCAAGCGAGATGACTGACTCGTTAAGTAGGTTGTGTTGGGATCTGGATTTCGTGGCGAGTCATTTTTGCTCTCGCCATCAATATCGGATCGGTGTTTCCCTTCAGTTTCTACTGGACGGAGCCTTGGTTGTCTGTCATGGTAGGCAGGCTGACTCAAGTGATGCAGAACTGTCCAAACGAGTTTTCAAGGGCTGAGCGCCATGCTGGATTTCAAATTGCGAAGATGTTTTTCCGTTCTCTCAATCGCAGCACTCTACAGCGGAGTCTGGATGGCTCCGCTTGTTGCTCAAGATGAGAATCCGAAAGACAAGGTTTCAGTAGTTTCGGAAGAACCGAAATTAGTTGATCCGGCAACGCTGGTTCATCCGAAACTGGCACAAAAAGTGACGGTTGAGTTTGAAGACACCTCGCTCGCGGACATTGGAGACTGGCTTACCAAAACGACCGGGCTACCTGTCATCTTCGACGAAGAAGAATTTGCGAATGGAGGGCTGTCAGTGAAAAGTAAATTCTCAGGTCGCCTGGTGGATGAACCGATTTACCATTTGCTGGACCGACTCAGTGCTGATCGTTTAGATCTTGGTTGGTACGTTGAAGATGAAATCATTCACATCACGACGAATATTGCTGCTGCTTACACGCTGGTTCAACGAAGCTATCCGCTCGAAGGTCTGCTGAAACAAGGTTATGATAAAAAAACTCTAAAGCGTCTGATTCAGGAAATGACGACCGGTCCCTGGTTTGACATCGACCAAGATGGTGGTGACCTCAATTTATTGGGTGAGTCCCTCTTCGTCAGGCAAACGCATGCCGTTCAACGAGAAGTCGCCGGACTGCTCAGTGCTTTGAAGAATCACGGTCGTGAAACGTTTTCCCTTGACGCACCCATTCATGCGTTGATCCGCTCACAATTACAACAAAAAACTTCGATGGATTTCAAGGATGCTTCGTTAGCAGATGTGGCTGAGCTTCTGACAGAAGAACTTGGCTTCGAAGTCCGTATTGATCAGAATGAACTCTCTAACGAAGGAATCAGTGCTGACGATAAGGTTTCTCTTTCAATCAAAAATCGAAAGCGAGAGGCGTTGCTCAAGCTGCTCCTGGAGCAGCAGTCCCTGACGGCGATTCCCAAGGATGGTCAGTTGTTGATCACAACGGAGATTGCTGCGGAAGAACACCTCAAAACAGTCGTTTACGATGTGGGTGACATTTGCCGGGACGAATCCGAAACGCATGCATTACTGGTCACTATTCAAGAGCTAACCACCGGACCGTGGCAGGATTTAGAACAAGAAGGCGGCGATATTGTCTCTCCAAAACCAGACACTCTCATCATCAGGCAAACAGAGGAAACGCTCACTGAAGTGCGAGAATTTCTGAAAAGCTA
>DAOUPA010000621.1 GCA_030626405.1 Planctomicrobium sp. | reverse complement strand
AGTCAGCAAATCTGTCCCAAGTACGCCATACGTTTTCTCGGAATCTGGGCTGATCTGGAGCCGATCTTGAGAAACTTCAAAACGTGGTAAAACGTACAGGCATTTTCTCGACGTTTTTTGAGACCGTTGAATTGGCTCGCTTCGATCATTGGTGGATCACCGACACCGCTCTCGTGATTTTAACACTTTTCTTCCCAGATGATTATGCAGCATCAGCAACGCTGATCTGCTCTGTCACACCAGCGACGAGACGAATCGTCCGTTTTGCGAATGCAGCGGTCTCATGATCGTGAGTGACCATGACGATGGTGCGACCATCGTCGTGGAATTCGGTGAGATATTTCATTACCAGTTGGCGAGTCTCTGAATCGAGGTTGCCGGTCGGTTCGTCAGCGAGGATGATTCGTGGATCATTGGCTAGCGTACGAGCCAGTGCAACACGCTGTTGCTGACCTTGACTCAGTTCTGCAGGCCGATGATCTGTACGATCTGATAAACCAACCCGGTCGAGTAATTCCAAGGCACGTGCCCGCTGCTGATCCACCGATTGTCCGCAAAGCATCAAAGGAACTTGTACATTTTCACAGGCAGTCATCCACGAAATTAAATTGAACGACTGAAACACGAAACCGATTTTCTCTCCTCGTAGCGTCGTTCGCTCTTCGACTGACAGATCATACAGCGACTCCCCATCAAGCAAGACTTCACCGGAAGAGGGGGCTAGCATTCCACCGAGTACTGAAAGCAGAGTCGTTTTGCCGCTACCGCTGGGACCAACAATCGCGATGAAATCGTTGTCCGGGATTTCAAGACAGCAGTCATCGAGCGCCGTCACAGTTTGTCTGCGACGTTCGTATTTTTGAGTGACAGATTTAAGTTGATACATATTCGATGATCCTTTTTTGTTGAAAACAGGTCGGGAGTTACGCATCATTGAAAACGAGGCACGGATCCAGTCCTGCTGCATGTCTGGCTGGCAGGAAACTCGCGGCGACTGAAACCAAAGTTGCAGTGATGATCCCCACAGCAAGGAGTTGCGGCATCGGTTGGACAGAAACACCTAGGAGTTGTGGTCCCAGGATGACTGCGAGAATGGTTCCGAAAACAAAGCCGCTAAACCCACCTGCCAAGCCGAGTATCGTCGCCTTGCCGAGGAACATTCGTATCACAAAACGGCGACTGGCACCAAGTGCCATCAGCGTCCCGATTTCTTTCCGACGCTCGGTCACGTTTGCGTACATCACACTGGCAATGCTTGCCCCACCGACAAGAAGGAGGATTGAGAAAAAGACCCACGAGAGTTTTGACATCAACCCATTGACTGCAACTTGAGTTTTGACGACCTGGGCAATTGTGATGATGCGTGTGTCCGGCAGTTCTGACGAGAGGTTCGTGATTAATGATCCGGCGGCATCTTCGCAACAGGCCATAATTTCAATGACATTCACGACTGGACCTGCTTCAGATAAATCCTGGACGCTGTGCAAATGCGCGAACATTCGATCATCGTCAATTGTTCCAGTCATGGGAAGAACAGTGAGAACGGTGAATTCTTCCCCGAATAAATTCAATTTGTCACCAATCCCCGCACCGAGTTGTGCAGCAACATCGGGGCCGAGAATCAAGTCTCGGTCACCAAGATTTTCGATCGTTCGAGTGGTCGCCAGTGAGTTCGGATCATCGTCACCGGTTCCAACACCAGTCGCACAACAACCACGGTCACTCCCAACTGTGTTGGTGAACATTCCAACTCCTTGCCAGGCAGACTTGGCTTGGAATTCTGAGCGTGGAAGAATTCCTGTGAGAGTGACTGGAATCGAATCGATCATCGTTTCGACACAAAGCTTAGGCGCGAGGTTCTCGACACCGGGCATGCGTGCCAGAGCGAGTTGGGTCACATATTCTTCCGGCATTGTCTGCCCATGCATATCAGCCGAGTAGTAATCCTGTAGCGTGACACTCGGTGGGAGAACCAACACATTGGCACCGAGTGATTCCATGTCACCCGCGATTTTCTGTTCTGAGAAAACAATGATGTTTTGAATCGCTACCAAAGCTGCCACGCCGAGCGTCACCGCGACGAGGCTGGTCAGCATCGATGTCGGTCGCTGCCAGAGTTCTTTCCAAATCATTGAGCGAAGTTTCATGGAATCCATTCCTTATCAAGTGAGGAGAGTCAAGTCTTCAGGTTGAGGCCGAAACCACAATGCCAGTCTAGGCTCTGTGGTCTGGACTCAAATAATACTACCGTCGAACAGGCTGCTTCCTTCCAGCGGATTGGTGGTGCTTACAGTTTTCGTCATCACAACATTTTCCGGCGGCAGCTAGCTTTTGTGCCAGAATGTCGTGCGTTACGTTTGCGTTAAAGACTCCGAGCATGACCCCCGGAGGTGCCATGAATGTGACAAGAGAAGTCGGCTGGTCAGTTCTGACACGAAGCTGCTGAAGAAATTTCGCTTCGGCAGGATCATTTGCCTGAACCGTGATGACTTTCGTACGAGAAACGTACAGTTTGTCTGCTTGGAATTGGCGCACACCAATCGGAATGACGGCATTTGCATCGGGTTGAGCACAAAGCAAAACGATCTTGTTGTCTTGTAAGGCTTTCAGGCATTCCGCCTGACCGGGTGAGACAATCGAAGCGGTCAGTTGTTGCTTACTGACTCTTTGAGGGAAGACACTACAGATTGCTCCGTTCGGTGCAAGAATTGCAACCGCCGGCATCGGTGTTCGTGTGGCATCAAATTGCTTGACGAGTGCCTGATCAGCGGTATTGCCGATCTGGACGGGAATAATGACGGCATCTATTCGATTCGCCAAAGTCGATTTTAGCACACCGTGCATGTTCTGAGTTGCAGCGTCATTCCCTCGGTAGAACAGAATGAAGGAAAACTGGTTGTTACTGGCGGCGGTCTCGACCGCCCGTTGCCCCGGGCCCGCCGCACTTGCCGTTAGGCTGCAAGCGAGAAACGCGCCCATCAGCGCGATGGTCAATTCGTATTTTGAGACAGTCCTTGTCATCTTGAGAACTCCTTTTCATCGCCGATGAAGTTGGTTCAGCTCTACATCCGCTCGGCAAGTGGACTTTGGCTGCACGTTAATAAACGCGTCGGTCCCTAGGGCGTTTGCAGAATGAACTGGTTCGAGTAGCCGCTGGCGTCGAATGACTTGGGGGCCGAACACATTTTGGAACCGTAATTGCATGATGGGATCGTTGGAATCTCCGCCTCCGGTTCACATTTAAACCGCATAACCCGTTTTATCGGTCAATGCGACAAATGAAGTAACTCATTCGTTAAATCCAAGGGATCTACGGTCACTTCTGATCTGATTGTGTCAATCGAACCGGTTTTGCGTCCGCGAATCTGCATCGTCATCGACCATAGAAGACTTGAATGATTTGGTATTCTCAAGTGGCTACAACCTCCACTCCCGTGACCGCATTCGCTCACACCCACCATCGCGTCTTCGAAGTCGACCCTGTGTCAAGAACTCATAGAGCGTGACACAGTTCAATAAAGGACCCATTTTTGATTTGAGTCCCAGTTTCTCATACGTTTTCTGATTCATCGAATCTGTCCCAAGTACGCCATTCGTTTTCTCGGAATCTGGGCTGATTTGGCTCCGATCTTGAGAAGCCTCAAAAAGT
>DAOUPA010000317.1 GCA_030626405.1 Planctomicrobium sp. | reverse complement strand
TCAACTTCGCGGAATAAAATCCCCCACACGCCAACGACTCGACACTCAAACCTCATCCAACTTTTCCCAGCCCAACAACGGCAAAGCATGCATTTTTCAACGGGCTGCTAACCCCTTTTAATCAAGAATTATTTGTTACCCAAGAAACATCAATCTCATCAATTAGTAATTCAATTAGTAATTCAATAAAAACACAAAAAATGTCAGATTGACTGAAACTCACCAAGATTATAATTTTGATAAACAAACCGTATTCCCGGAACGACCGCAGGCCACCTCGGTGACCGGGAATTTCTTTCTGGACGGCGCAGCCGTGCGAGGCTACTAATAGGCTTTTTATTTTTTAACTCCTAGCACGTCGGGCAAGTGCCGAATTATTGATGACATGCTGTATCATCGCTTTATGCGAGGAGTCGGAGTTCCATCAGTTGGATCGATTGACTTACAGTCTCCTTCGGACTTCAACTTAAACCCGAATCAGGAAACATGAAACCCATCATACGACAAATGCAACGAAACGAATTCGACACGTTAGTTGAATGGGCGGCGAGTGAAGGTTGGAATCCGGGGTTGGTGGATGCGGACATTTTCTGGGAGACAGATCCGGATGGGTTTATTGCTTTGGAGCAGGCTGGCGAACTGATTGGTGGTGGGTCGATTGTTTCTTATGGTGGTCGATACGGGTTCATGGGTTTCTTCATTGTGCGTCCCGACTTGCGTGGGCAAGGACTCGGCGCGGCGCTGTGGCACGAGCGTGTTCGATTGCTGTCCGAACGTCTTGATGCTGGTGCGACGATTGGAATGGATGGCGTCTTCGACATGCAGCCGTTCTATGAGCGGGGCGGGTTTCAGTTCGTGGCGCGAGATATTCGGTTCGAAAGCACAGGCACAACGACGGAACCAGGCGTTGAGGTTCTCGATGCAACCACGTTATCAATCGATAATCTTGTCGAGTTCGATGCTCGCTATTTCCCGACGCGGCGCCCGCAGTTTATTGTTCCCTGGATTCAGAAGACTGGTGGTTCGGCCAAAGCGAGTGTTGAAGCAGACCGCATTCGGGGTTATGGAGTCATTCGCCCTTGCCGGTCCGGTCACAAGATCGGTCCACTGTTCGCCGAGTCTCCTGAGATTGCGCGCAATCTGTTCCTGGCCTTGTCATCGACTGTTCCCGGAGAACTCGTCTATCTGGATGTTCCCGAAGACAACCCGTCCGCCATGGCATTGGCTGCCGAACAAAACATGACCGAAGTCTTCGGCTGCGCCCGACTCTTCCGAGGACCTGTCCCGGAGATTCCAATGAGAGATGTCTACGGAGTCACCACATTCGAACTGGGATAACGAGCGATCACTTCGCCCCCCTCTTCGCGGCGTTCACTTCTTCTTCATTGCTTGAAACACTTTAGGCAAGGACTCGATTTCAAACTTATTTGCAGCGGGCTTCACGGAGAACTGTTTGGGTTGTGTGTTGTAACCAGCAGTGTCGGCACCGCTTTGGCTGAAGAAGAGATTTTCTTTGACGCCGGAATGCCCGTTTTGGATCACATCATCAGCAATCGTGCCGGAACCGTTCGTGATTCGCTGCCAATCGCCGGTTGCCGTCATGGCTCCATGGTCAGGATAAAACGCCAAACGCGGTTTCTGGCCTGTTTCGCCGTTGCGGGCATAGTCTTCGATGAAGGAATAGAAACTCCGGATTTTTTTCTTCGTCATCACCGTTTTGTACGAAGCAATTTTCTGCCACGCCTTCCCTTTCTCGCCAATCCAGGCAGTGTAGACCGTTCCTTCCTCCTGCGGAGTGAGCAGCACTAAAAACGTATATGTCTTACCAACATCCCAGGCAAGCGGCATCATCGTTTTGGCTCCCGACCCTTCACCACCAAAGCGACTGCTTTTGGCCGAGCTGTTAGTGAAGAGAACTTCGGTTTGATCCGCTTTGTCGACAGCGGAACTATCGTCCTTGCCGCCACCTTTGTCCCAGACGGAGAAAATTGCGAGGTGACCTGAGCCGTGATCCTGAATACCGAAGTAGCCGACGTCAAAGCCGATGGTACAGAAGTAAGTGTGCTTGACCGTTTCTTCGACTCGAATTTCGTTGTAGTAAGCGAGGTACGTCGCCTCTGAATCAGGATGGTGATACCTGATATGCACCGAAGGGGCAAAATAATGATATTGAAGGTGCGAGGTTTCCTTGAGCCGCTTATGAATCTGCTGATGCCGTCGGTCACGCGGGGATTCACCAACGGTCGAACTGGTGATGAAGAAGATGGCAAGCAGTGCCACCGTGATTGATTGTGTGGTCTTCATGGTCTGTTGTTTCTTGTGGTGTGGTATCGTCGGGATTTCTTTGGCACCATTCTACAGTGAAATGGGTGCCATGCCCACATCGCGCAAGCAGAGTGGGCATGCAAGCGTTGATGCCGCAGATAAATTCCAGGGAAACATCCGTTGTCGCAACATCGAAAAAAATGCCAGGGGTGAAATGAAGTCGGGCATGCGCATTTCCTGACTTTCTCGCGCTATCGTCGTCAGCCGTTTTTCAGTAAGGATCGGTCTCGCAGACCACTTGGGTGGTCCGGAAAGTTTTTTCTTTCTGGGTGACGTAGCCGTGTGAGGCTGCTGACAGACGTTTTATTTTGTATCATCCTGGCATGTCTGAAAAACGCCGATTAACTGTTGGAATTTTGTTTTGTCGTTTCATGATTTGAGCCGACCTGAGTGGCAACAAGGTGTCGGAGTTCGCATGAATTGTATCGATTGACTTCCACCTTTCTACCGACTTCGTCTGCACAGGTGGTCTACGCCATTATTTACGAGAGAATGAAAAATAAAAACAACGCCACATCCCGCACGGCTCGCAGAGCACGTGGCACCCAAGGTTTTTGCTCAGACAAAATCGTCTTGGTCAATGATTCGTCCTGTTTGAAGTGCTGGGTCCAGACCCTGCCTACGGGCGCGTTGGCTTCAACTATGTCATTTTCAGATTGAACACGGATGTCTTCGGAAAAGTCAGATGCGATTGTGATTCGGCAGGTCGACTTTAGTGAGTCGAGCAGTGTCCTCACGCTATTCACGCGTGACTTCGGGAAAATTTCGTGTCTGGCGAAGGGGGCGAAGCGGCTTAAGAGCGCGTTCGAAGGCTCTCTCGATTTGCTTTCGGAATGCCGGATCGTGTTCATTCATAAGTCATCAGGTCTTGATCTGTTGACAGAAGCGCAGCTCATTAGTCGCTTCAAGCCTTCTCCAAAAAGCCTGACGCATCTATATGGTGGCTTTTACATTGCGGAACTCCTCAACTCCCTGACCGAAGAGAACGACCCGCACCCGGAACTCTACGACGCAGCGGCGGAGGCACTGGCAGTGCTGAGTTCTGAACTCCCCCCATATTGCGCAATCTTCCGATTTGAACTCATGACATTACAGCAGATCGGGCAGCTTCCTGATTTCGAAACCTGCACGATCTGCCAGTCAGAGATCCTTTTAGGTGATCGGAGCCGATTTAGGGTCTCAGAGTCCGGATTGATCTGTTCACAATGTGGTCATCCGGAGTATGAAAGGACGGAGATTCAATCTGGTGCGATTGCCATCATTCGCAAATTGCTGGAGGGTGATGCCACCACGTTGAATCGATTGTCAATCAATCAACAACAACGGCGGGACATCCGCAAGTTGCTAACTTCGGTAATTTCGGCAATTCTGGGCAGACGTCCCAAGACGACGAAGTTACTGGGATTTTAGAACACCAGAGTGTTTTGTTGACACTGGTCGACGCCCAACTCCCTTCCCGTCCGTCTCCCCTTCCGACTGTTTGATGCTAGTAACAAACAAGAGGGCGAGTAATGAATATTGAAAATACAAAACAATTGAAAATTTGGCAACGATTTGTCGCATCGACACTTTTGGTGGGAGCGGTTTCGTTCTCCGGGTGCGGCAGTCTCTCGTTGTTTTCGAACCGTGCTGTCGCCGATGATCAGGGGCAAACGCGATTTCAATCGCCCATTGCGAAGATCATGGGACCGACTGAGCGACGGTTGCGGAATGATTCGCAGTCAAAACAAGACCCCAACCTGCACGGTGGTTCCGATGCAGACCTGGCGGTTGCGAATAAACAGCTTCAAAAAGCCAAAGAGCTTTATGACGATGGTCGCTATGCGGAGTCGGAGAAGGCATTCAAGGCATTGGTCGCCCAACGCCGTGAGCGTTACGAAAACTTCGGGACACGCCTGAAAAACTTTTGGGGCGTTGAAGACTACACAATCCGAGACAACTACAACAACTTCGGTGACCCGGTCGAGGAAGATGCCATCTTCCTGATGGGGGAAAGCCAGTTCGCCCAAAAGCGTTACACACGTGCTCAGGATTCCTATGACGATCTGCTGAATCAATATCCTTCTACGCGACACATGGATCGTGTGACCAAACAAATGTTTCGGATCGCTCAATACTGGCTCGATTTCCCGAGTGATCTCGACACGAAATCAGGTTCAGAGATTCAACTCGTTTCCAACGAAGAGAAAGGTGTGAGTGTTGAGGTTCCTCAAGCGTCCAAGAAATCATCTTGGCGGCCTCCGATCATCCCCAACCTGACAGACAAAACACGTCCTGCATACGACGCAGACGGCCGTGGCCTTTTGGCATTGCGTTCTATCTGGCTGCACGATGCAACAGGACCGCTGGCAGACGATGCCTTAATGCTGGCTGCAAATCACAATTTGCGAACTCGAAATTTCGTTGAAGCCAAACGGCTGTACGAACTTCTACGAGATCAGTACCCGGACAGCTCCCATTACAAAGATGCGTATCTTCTCGGTTCGCACGTCACACTTGCCTCTTACGAAGGTCCAGAGTACGACGGCAAAGCTCTCGACAGTGCGCGCGATCTCAAGCAGACAATGCTCCAGATTTTTCCTGATATTACGAGTAATGAACGAAAAATGCTTCAGGGAGAGATCGACCAACTCCACGATGCCGAAGTCGCTCGACTCTGGAATCAGGTTGAATTCTACCAACGAAAAAACGTACCAGAGTCCGTTGCATTGCACTGCAATTTAGTGATCAATCGATATCCAAATTCTCCATATGCGCAACGCGCACGAGGAGTCTTGCAGGCACTTCAATCAGAGGCTGATCGCTCTGGTCGACAATTATGGGCGTGGGGCAACGGTCAAAAACCAACCACAACGAAAACCGTCGAGTCTCCGCGACCAAGCCGAGAATCCGATCCACGGATCAAAACTGAGTCGTCACCGCAAGCTGCCAGAGTTCTGCTTCCACAATCCAAAACAAAACCCATCACAAAACAAAGCGATCTTGAAGAAAAACCGAAACGCAGCATTTTCGGTTTCCTCCGCAAGGCAGAAGAACCTCCAAAACTAGAGCCAATTCCACCACCGGAAGATCGACCGGGCAAAGTTTCCCTTTAAGTTGATTGAAGGCATCACTTGATCCACTCTCCTCATCGATTTCAACTCCACTGTTTTTTGACGATTGCCGTATTGGCGGGAACCGTTAGTCAGTCAGGGTGTGGATATGTCGTCGGGAGCCCGTATGGAGCACAGGTTCGCTCCGTGGATGTCCCGACGTTTACGAACGAGACGTTCCGTCGCGGATATGAATTGCAATTGACTGAAGCGGTTCACAAGAAAATTGAACTTAACACTCCTTTCCGGTTGATGAAAAGCCCGCAAGCAGACACTCGACTTACTGGAAAGATTGTCAGCATCAACAAACGGTCAGCGAATCAAAACCGCTATGACGATCCGCGCGAACTCGAACTCGCAATCGGCATTGAAATCACTTGGATCGACAATCGTACAGGAGCAATTCTGGCTCAGAGAACGACGCCTGTCGGCCCACAGTTAAATCACGCAATCGCCCACTCCAGTTTCGCCCCGGAAACTGGTCAATCTCTCGCGACCGCAACGCAAGATGCCGTCGACCAACTGGCCACCGAAATCGTTGGCATGATGGAAGCTCCGTGGTAGGTGTTGTGAAGTTCGACACACCTTTCTTTCTTCTTCGCTCTCTCTCACACACAGAAACTGCGAACCCTTCACTCTCTGTAAGCGTCAAAATTGTCGCCAACCGACTTCAATTGACTGTTCATAGAGACTTCACTGTCGTCATTGTGGCCAATTCTGCGTATAATTCAGTTCACTTCGCACAGAGTTCACTTCACGCAGTTTTCACCCCTTCAACTTGGGGAATTGATATGGATGAGTTTGTAGAACCATTGGGGCCGCGGATCCTGATTCGCAAAGACGAGAGTCGTCACCAGACTCGAGGTGGGATTGTTCTGCCTGACCAGGCGGAGATTCCAACGATCACTGGTCGCGTTGTCGAAATTAGCACCGAAGTCGAAAATGATGATGACTTCCCTGTCGCGAAGTACGACAAGGTTCTGTTCCATCCAAAGAATGCGATTCCGGTCGACTTAGAGTCGAACAACGTTCTCTTCGTTGTTCCAGTCGAGGATGTCATGGCAGTTTTTCGTCGCAGTCCAAATCCCAAAGTGTCGGATGCCTCGCTTGAAGACGATGTCTCTGAGTATGATGACTCAGACGAGCTATAGATAATCGTCCTGAACATTCCTATTGAAATTCACTTCACTGTACAGACGTGAAATGAACGGCAAATCGAAACTAAGAAAACAAAGCTGTGCCTGAAAACAAATCCAATTCTGATTCGACACCCGCCTCAGAACCGTTTGCTGTCCGTGCAACAACAATGCACGACCTGCACGGCATTGATGAATTTCTCATTGGTTTTGTAGCAGCAGGTCGGATACTTCCTCGAACAGTCGGCGAACTGGAACTCCTCATTCCAACCGGATTTATTGCCAAGGTCAATTCACAGATTGTCGGCTTCGTTGCGTTAGATATCTACTCACCCAAACTGGCCGAAATCCGCTCGCTGTGCGTTCGACCGATTATGCAAGGCCAAGGCGTCGGCAAGAGATTGATTGAAGCGTGCATTCAGTTGGCCTCAGATCGCAAAGTTTTCGAGATCATGGCGATCACATCGACCGACCAATTCTTTCAAAATTGCGGCTTCGACTTCACTCTCCCAGGCGAAAAGAAAGCCCTGTTCATGCAGACCAGGGATAATGCATAAAGGGGTTCAGGGAAGAGGGTGAAGAAAGGTGTGTGCTGGTGTTGAATTGGCGCCCAAAGTGTTAGAATTTCCTGGCGTCACTCTGGACACTCAACACTAGACCCTAGCCCTACAGAGGTTTCGATGAAACAACTCCTGACCATTCTTGCCGTGGGAGCCGTTTGTGCTTCTCAATTCTTTTCCAACACTTCTCTTGCAGAGAAAGCAGAAACAACCGTGCTTAACCAAAAGGTGAAATCACTCGAAGGTAAGAAAGTCGATCTATCCGAGTACAAAGGCAAAGTTGTCATGATCGTGAATGTCGCCAGTCGTTGCGGAGCGACACCTCAGTACGAAGCTCTTCAAGATCTGTACGAAACATTCAAAGACGATGGACTTGTCGTGATCGGTTTCCCTTGCAATCAGTTCGGTAAACAAGAACCAGGTTCAGCAAACGACATTCGCTCGTTCTGCACAAAAGAATATGGCGTCACCTTCCCCATGATGGCAAAGATCGATGTCAACGGCGACGATGCCGCGCCGATTTACAAGAAATTGACGGCAACAGAAACAAAACCCAAGAAGACCGGTCCCATTGGTTGGAACTTCGAGAAATTCTTAATCGACCGCAACGGCAACATCGCCGCTCGCTACGGGACATCCACTCAGCCAGACGACGCGCAAGTTGTCGCCCAAATCAAAGCGGAACTGGCGAAGAAGTAGACCGTCAGGCCAGAACTTGAGTTGAGAATCGCATCTGGTATTGAAAGTCTTGCTGATGGGTCTGTTTGGCTGGTTGAAGGGGAAGTTCCCAAGCGGGAATCCTGATGGCAATGCCGGTGATGATTGGCAAAAGACTTGGGACGCACGCCTGATTGCGCTTGAATCTCAACTCGGGAAATCGGAAGACAAAATTGCCACCTCGATGATTCCCATCTATTTGGGAGGAGGCGTGGTGTATGTGACGGCAGGTCTGATTGGCGATGGAAGCCAAAAGAAGACGCCTCTTGGTGAATATGAATTGATGATGTGCGTACGGGAAGAAAACGACTGGGCACCTACACTTCTGTCCCAACT
>DAOUPA010000062.1 GCA_030626405.1 Planctomicrobium sp. | reverse complement strand
TCTCCAGGTCACCGACTGTTTTATAAACGTGCGTCGTCTTGGAAATCGGAGGCTGTGCTGAAGCAATCCCGCTGTGCAAGCATGCGAACAGAAGAGCCAACAGGATAACGCTGGCGACATTGGCTTTGATCGATGTGAATTGCATTTGTGGTCCTTTATTGAGCCTTCCCTACTTGTCACTCCCTATCGAAGTCCGAGGTCAACTCCGCGCTCGCTATGTCAGTATGATTCACCTTGAGGGTTCCAACTCGGTTTACGTTGTGGTTGTGGCACCCGCTTTTTACGCAAGAATTTGATGAATCTGAAAATAGATGCTTCCAGTTTGCGCTGCGTGGCGTTTCTTGCGTAGTAACAGTGTTATAAAGTCAATTCGTTCTTCCAGCACGGCAATTAGGTCAGCACCATCCATCAGGATAATGTTTGGACGGCCAGTCGAGTGAGCCTGTACCGCATCAGTAGAATATTGATTGATCGCAAGAAAGACACCGAGGGTATTGTCGAGTTTCCGCTGTACTTTGGATGAAAATGCATCGAGCGCTTGGATGGACACCAAATCTTTTTGCCATTTTGCCTCAAAAAGATATTCGGTGCCTTCAAGAGCGAACGCACCATCGATCTGCTCACCGGTGTTTTTGAATGACGCTTTTGGATCGAGATCGAAGAGTTCAAAAAGGTCGTACATTAAAGCTTCAAGGTCATATCCGCGTCCTTGAGGGTCCGTGCTTATTACAAGTTGCATATACCGTTTTTTTATATCTTCAAGCTTCTCGCGCACGGCTTGATTTGCCTTGAGTAGTTCAGCAGTGCGTTTCTGGCGTTCGACGATTGCAGCCTCTTCATCGCTAGTTTGCGAGTGCGTTTTCATGAGTTTGCGAAGGTGTTCGACCGCAGTACGGGCGCGTGCCACTTTTTGTTCTCCTCCATCCAGTTGTTCTAGGTGAGTGAAGCTCTCAATACTGGATACTTCATGGCAGAGGCGTGTCAGATCGCCGAGGTACTGATCTTGATCTCCGCACAATGTGTCGACAAGATCAGCAACGACTTGCCGCTTGTAATTCTCCCAGTTGAGTTGTGCGATAAGTGGGCGAGCTGTAATGCAATTCTGAAGAAAGCTTCGCAAATCACTCTTGTACCAGTATACGCTTGAGAGCGCATCCTTGAGAGCCACAATTGCCGCAGACGACATTCGCTTTGTCATTTCGACGTCCTTGGTTACCTGCTAGTTTTGTGAGTGAGTAATAGACTGTACTCTTTCGTTGGTCGAAAAGGGTCGTTTACGATGACTCACTTAACTGGTCAGAGTCTTCCTGTTCGCACACATCGCGTCAAGGATATTCAACCTCAAATCCAGAAGCAACAATTGATACCATATTCTCGCCGCATTCCCCACCAGTTTCACGTGAAACCGCCGGGGGTATTTCTTACTGATCTTCTATCAACTACTCTGGTTGGTAATTGATGAATGTGAGCGCGGTGAGTGACACACAATGAAGTGTGTCGCTAGACGAGCGTGATCATTTTCCCCTGCCGCTTGTCCCTTCAACCCCTTGCCCATCCCCATGCCTGGTTTGTTTGATCAACAAGAGAAACAAGAGCGAACGAAAGCGCAGCCGTTGGCGGCGCGGATGCGGCCTCGGTCGCTGGATGAGTTTGTCGGGCAGCGGCATTTTCTGGGGGAAGGGATGCTGCTGCGGCGAATGTTGCAAGCCGACCGGTTGGGGTCGATGATCTATTACGGACCGCCAGGAACCGGGAAGACTTCGCTGGGTCAGGTGATCGCTCTGCATACTCGCTGCCACTTTGCGGTTCTCAATGCTGCTTCTGCTGGGGTGAAGGAACTGCGGGCGGAACTCGACAAGGCGCGAGATCGACTCTCGCGCGGAGACGGTCGGACAATTCTCTTTGTCGACGAACTGCATCACTTCAACAAGACGCAGCAAGATGTCTTGCTGCCGGATGTTGAAGCTGGCGTTGTGAACCTCATCGCTGCGACGACTGCGAATCCGTTCTTCTCGTTGGCATCCGCGTTGATCAGTCGCAGCCAGGTCTTTGAATTCAAGACCATCGATGAAGAAGACATCGCACAACTTCTCTGGAGAGCATTAACTGACAAAGAACGTGGGCTGGGCGAGACACACGCGGAGGCAACCGACGAAGCGATCAACTTTCTGGCAGAGATTTGCGATGGTGACGCCCGCCGGGCATTGACCGCATTGGAGATTGGAGTCCTCTCTCTGGACGCTGGGCACAAGGTCTTCGACCTGCAAGTTGCTCAGGAATCGATTCAGAAGAAGGCGGTTCTGTACGATGCGAAAGGGGATCAGCATTACGATGTTGCGAGTGCGTTCATCAAAAGCATTCGCGGTAGCGACCCAGATGCCGCGATCTACTGGCTGGCTCGGATGCTCGTCGCTGGTGAAGATCCACGGTTCATCGCCCGGCGGATTGTGATCTCAGCGTCTGAAGACATCGGCAACGCCGATCCACAGGCACTCGTCCTCGCCAATGCCGCAGCCTTGGCGACCGAACGCGTCGGGATGCCGGAGTGCCGCATCATGCTTTCGCAAGCAGTCACCTATCTGGCAGCGGCCCCGAAATCGAACGCTGCCTACATGGCGATCAATGCCGCAATGGACGACATCGAAAACCATCGCGTGATCCCGGTGCCGACTCACCTCAAAGACGGTCACTACGGCGGGGCCAAAACTATGGGCCATGGAGAAGGCTACGAATACGCCCACAACTCCAAAGAAGGCTGGGTCGACCAAGATTACCTCGGCGTTGAAAAGACGTACTACGAACCGGTCGACCGAGGGTACGAAGCGGAGATTAAACAGCGGTTGGATGAGTTGCGGGCGAAACGGTCGCAGGCATCAGGGAACGAATAAGGGTGACTTGTAGTGGAAGCAGAGAGAGAAATCTTCTCATCTCGTTCCACGTGGAACGTCTGCTTTGTTGGGATTCTTGAACCGGTTTTGTTAGAGTTCTTGCTTGGAAATTTTGCGACAGGTCGATTGATGGATCTGAATCGCAGTATTGGTAATTGATTTTCTGATAAGGAAACAGCGATGGCGACACCGGTGAATGTGGGAATGATTGGGTATGGGTTCATGGGGCGTGCTCATACCAATGGGTACAAACGCTGCCCGGACTTCTTTCCGGAGTTGGATCATCAACCAGTGTTAAAGGCTGCTTGTGCTCGTAGCAAAGACAAGATTCAGGCGTTCGCTGATCAGTGGGGTTATGAATCCATCGAAACCGATTGGCGGGCGCTGATTGCTCGTGATGATATCGATGCGGTTGATATTTGTGTGCCGAACAATCTTCACAAAGAAATCGCCATCGCGGCTGCCGAAGCTGGCAAGATGATTCTCTGCGAAAAACCTCTCGCCATGAATACTGCCGAAGGCGAAATCATGTGCCAGGCTGTCGAGAAGGCAGGTGTGGCAAATACCGTCTGGTACAACTACCGACGTGTCCCGGCTGTTACCCTGGCGAAACAGGTCATCGAATCTGGCGCTCTAGGGCGAATCTTTCACTACCGGGCGAACTTCCTGCAAGACTGGACGATCTCTGAAGATCTTCCACAAGGGGGCGAAGCTCTCTGGCGGCTGGATGCCGAAGCGGCTGGCTCAGGTGTGACCGGCGATTTGCTCGCTCACTGCATTGATACGGCAATTTGGCTGAATGGAACAATTGCAGATGTTACTGCGATGACGGAAACGTTCATCAAAGAACGTGTGCATCAAGCAACTGGCGAAAAGACGAAGGTCACTATCGACGATGCTTGTTCGTTCCTGTGTCACTTCTCAAATGGATCGCTCGGGTTGTTCGAATCAACACGTTATGCCCGTGGACACAAGGCAATGAACACGTTCGAAATCAACGGTTCAGAGATGTCGCTCCGCTGGGACTTGCACGATTTACACCGCCTTGAAGTCTTTGACAATAAAGATGAAGGCGCTCTTCGTGGTTGGAAGAGCGTACACGTGTCCGACCATGGTGGTGAGCATCCATATATGGACAAGTGGTGGGTGCCAGGTTTGCAGATCGGCTACGAACACTCATTCGTGCATCACGTCGCCGATTTCATGAAGAGCCTCGACGAAGGGAACGAATGCGGGCCAACATTCCGCGATGCTCTCGAAACGCAAAAAGTTTGTGATGCGGTGTTGAACAGTGCGAAGGCACATTCTTGGGAGAATGTGTGACGTTGTTATTGAGATTGTGCATTTCGCCGGACACTTCAAGTGTCCGGCGAAACGCAATTGCTTTCATTGCTCAAACGCGCTCGTGCGCGATTAAGTCTTCATAGGTTTCTCTGCGGCGAATCACTTTGTACTCGTTGCCATCGACGAGGATTTCTGTGCCGCGGGGGCGAGAATTGTAGTTGCTACTCATGACGGTTCCGTAGGCACCAGCGCTGAACGTCGCAAGCAAGTCACCTCTTTGGACATCCGGGAAGGATCGGTTTTTTGCGAAATAGTCACTCGACTCACAAACCGGACCGACGATATCTGCTGGGGAGCAGTTTTCGATTTCTGCTTCAAAATCTTCCGGAGTTGGCACCGATGGGTTCACAGGCCAGAGTTTGTGGAATGAATCGTACATCGCCGGTCGAATGAGATCGGTCATCGCGGCGTTCTGAATCACAAACCGTTTGCCACCTTCGTGCTTCACGAAGATCACTTCGCTGACCAAAATCCCTGAGTTTCCAGCGATGCTGCGCCCCGGCTCGAGTGCTAGGCGACACTCCGCTTCCTGAATGATAGGGACGATCACTTCAGCGTAAACGCTTGCTGGCGGTGCTTCGTTATTTTTATAGTTAAGTCCGAAGCCTCCACCGAGGTTGATCCAATTCGTCTGGTGCCCTTTGCTTCTGAGTTCACGAACAACGTTCAAAGCTTTTTCGGCAGCTTGTCTATATGGATCGGTCGTGTTGATTGGCGATCCGATGTGCAGGTGTATACCACGTAGTTCCAGATTCGGGTCAGCGAGAACTTTGTCGGCGAGTTCGTTGTGCCGTTCGATGTCCATCCCGAACTTGTTGCCTTTCCGTCCGGTTGTAGTTTTCTCGTGCGTTTTTCCATCGATGTCGGGATTGAGGCGAAGAGCGACGGGGGCAACAATTCCCATCTCGCCAGCAATACGTGAAATGGCATCGAGTTCCGGCTCACTCTCTACATTGAACATGAGGATGTCGCTTTCAAGGGCGAAGCGAATTTCATCATCTGTTTTCCCGACACCAGCAAAGGCGACTTTCGTTGTATCCGCACCGGCTTCGCGAACACGGTAGAGTTCGCCACCGCTGACCACATCAAAGCTGCAGCCTTCTTCGCTAAGCACCTTGAGCAAACTAAGGTTCGAGTTGGCTTTCACGGAGTAGCAAATTACGGGATCAACAGCAGCGAATGCGTTCTGAATTTGCTTGTATTCATGAACAAGCTTAGCTTTCGAGTAGACCCAAAGTGGTGTCCCGAACTCTTGAGCAAGTTGAGCGACAGTGACCTCTTCGCAGTAGAGTTTGCCGTTTTGATACTGAAATGGGTCCATGAGTCTTCTTTTCCTGAGGGATTTCATTGTCGTGAGCGGATGATAGCAGCCAGTGCGGCCTGCTCAATGCTGTCGCCTGATGCGTCGAGGTTCACCATTCACTTCGATTGTACTGGAAATCATGTCTTTGAAAACGAATTGAGGTTTGACCAGCAGGCAACTCTGCAAGTAGACTTCGTTTGTTCAGGAAATGTTCGCGATAAAGAATATTGAACCTCACCTCATGTCGAGACGTGAATAAGGAGATCACTTGGCTGTTTTGCAGCTCATTCGTGGAGGGGACGAGGGTACCCATTACACACTTGAAGGTGAACAAGTGGTCGTGGGAAGGCACCCGAATTGCGAGATCGTCTTGCAGAGCGGAGTCGTCAGTCGTCGACACGCTCAAATTCTTGAAAGTCATGGAACTTTCTATATCGAAGATTTGCGCAGTCGAAACGGGACATACGTCAATGACAAATTGATCTCGGGTTCACAGGAACTGCAGGAAGGTGACGAGATCCGTCTTTGCGATGTCGTACTTGTTTTTATGTTTTCGCCTTCAACATTGATCGCAACAGGTGATGACGCCAGTAGCGAGGACGTTGCACAGACTCTTGAAGTGAATCAGTCCGATGTTCAGAGCTATTCTGGATCAGTCGATGAGAGCCGGATATACATTCCTCAAGATATTGAAGCCAAGGTTGTTGTCGATGAAAATTTTGATTCATCCACAGCGATTCGTAAGTCCAGTTCCTGGGATCAAGACCATTCTTCAGTCGATCCCAATGTGAAGTTGCGAGCGATATTGGAAATCACGCAGGCTTTGGGGCGTGAATTGAAGGTGGAGAAAGTTCTCCCCAAAATGTTGACGACGCTGTTCAACATCTTCCCACAGGCTGAACAGGGATTTGTACTTCTTCGTGATCCTGACTCAAGTAAATTGAAGGTGAAGGCAAGCCGCGCCCGCGGTGAGCAAAAGGCGGACAGCGTCGCTGTGAGCATGACTGTTGTGCGGCATGCCATGCAGACGAAGGAAGCGATTCTTAGTAAGAACGTTTCCGATGATTCAAGATTTAAGAAAAGCACCGCTCTTTCTCGGATGCAAATTCGTTCGATCATGTGCGTTCCGATGGTCACGCCTGAGGAAGAAGGGATCGGCGTCATTCAAATTGTGACCCGAGATGAGCAAAGAGCGTTTTCTGAAGAGGATCTCGAATTGCTCATGAGTTTGGCATCGCAGGCGTCTATGGCTGTGGAAAATGCCAGGATGCATGAAGAGGATCTTGCTCGACGGGAAATGGATCGAGATCTTGGTTTTGCGTCACAGGTTCAGCTGGGATTCTTGCCTAAGTCTCGCCCCAAGATTGAAGGATACGAGTTCAGCGATTATTACGAAGCGGCACTCAGCGTCGGTGGAGACTACTTCGATTACATCCCATTACCGGATGGTCGTATTGCACTGGCGATTGGTGATGTCGCAGGCAAAGGAGTTCCTGCGGCTTTATTGATGGCGAGGTTGTATTCGTCAACGCGGTTCCAGCTTTTAACGAGTTCGACAGTTGAAGAAGCCGTGTCAGGCTTGAATGAAGAAATTTCTTCGAGTGGACTGGGACATCGATTCATTACATTTGCAATGATGGTTATTGATCCAACCACCCATGAAATGACAATTGTGAATGCCGGACATTTAGCTCCCTTGCTGCGGCATGAAGATGGAACGGTTGAAGCCATTGGAACTGAATCATCGAGCCTCCCGTTAGGAATTGTTCCCGACCTCAAGTACGAATCTTCCTCGCTGCAGTTGGCATTAGGAGATACCGTCATCGCATTCACGGATGGTGTGACTGAAGTGATGAATAGCGAAAAAGAAATCTTCGGGCAAAAACGTCTCTCCGAACTTTTCTCGTCGCTGCCTGGGGATATTCAACAGGTCATTGATGGGATTGTTGATAAGACAGAAGAGTTTGCCGACGGTGTCAACACCCGAGACGACACCTGTTTGATCGGGGTCTGTAGGTCCAGTCGATGACCTTTTCTGTTGCTGATGTCCTGGCCGAGGATGGCCTGATCTCTCGACGATTGTCCGGGTATGAATCTCGTCAGGAGCAACTTGACATGGCGGATGCTGTCGCCGATGCCATTGCAAGTGAGCAGCATCTTGTGGTTGAGGCTGGAACAGGCGTCGGGAAAAGTTTCGCATATCTTGTTCCAAGTATTCTCGCATCGGCTCAAAGAGACAGTCAGGATGGTCGTTGTCGCATCGTGATCAGCACGCATACGATCAGTTTGCAGGAACAGTTGATTCAACGCGATCTTCCATTTCTCAATTCGATATTGCCGCTGGAGTTTTCCGCCGTTCTGGTCAAAGGTCGGGGGAATTACATCAGCTTGCGCCGTCTCAAAAATGCCTATGCCAAGAGTAATTCTCTCTTCGAAACAGAAGAAATGGCTCAACTGCAAAAAATTCATCACTGGGCGAACGAGACAGACGATGGGTCGCGGTCGGATTTGGGTTTTTCTCCACTGGCAACTGTCTGGGACGAAGTTCGTAGTGACCACGGGAATTGTCTTGGGAAACGTTGTCCGACACACAATGACTGCTTTTATTACAAAGCACGACGACGCGTCTGGAATGCGAATATACTCGTCGTGAATCACGCGTTGTTTTTTTCTGATTTAGCATTAAGAAGAGATGGGGCTAGCGTCCTGCCAGACTACGATGTTGCGATTTTCGATGAGGCTCACAACCTGGAAGATGTTGCCGCCGCGCACATGGGACTTTCAATCTCGAATGGTCAATTCAGTTACCTCTTTGGAAAGCTCTACAACGACCGGACACAAAAGGGAATCTTGCTGCAACATAATTTGATCGAATGTCAACAAATGGTGAGTCGGCTTCGCTTTTTGGTTGACGATCTCTTCGACCGCGTTGACGTTTGGCGAAATGAATCGGGAGCATCAAACGGTCGAGTCCGGAAACCACTTGAAATAGAGAACCTGGTCAGTGTCGAAGCCAGCGAACTGGCGCTGGTGATTCGCACTTACGCAGCCGCATTGAAGTCCGAAGAGCAACGCATCGACCTGACTTCGGCAGCCGATCGCCTCGATGGATTAGCAATTTCACTGCAAAGCTGGCTGAAGCAACGTGATGATGAAGCGGTTTATTGGGTGGAAATTTCATCCGGTCGAAATCGAAGCATCAAACTTCTTTCATCTCCCGTTCAAGTGGGCGAGACACTGCGCGATGAACTGTTCTCTCAAATCAAGACGGTGGTTCTGACGAGTGCTACGTTGTCTGTTGGGAAGCAAGACTTCAGCTTTTACCGAGAACGGATCGGACTGCACAAATCTAAAGAGTTGAAACTGGGATCCCCTTTTAATTATCGAGAACAGGTGAAACTCACACTTGTTGATGGAATGCCTGACCCGGGAGAAAACCCCAGCCGATACGAGCAAATGGTCGCAGAAAGGATTCGAGAGGCTCTTGAAAACCTTGAAGGCGGAGCATTCGTTCTCTTTACCAGTTATCGCATGCTGCGAAGCTGTTCGCAAAAACTCAATCGTTGGTTCACACAGCAGAATCGTCGGCTTCTCTGCCAAGGAGATGGAATTCAACGCACCAAACTTCTCGAACTTTTCCGTAAAGATGGGCAAGCGGTTCTCTTTGGAACCGAAACGTTCTGGCAAGGGGTCGACGTGCCGGGTGACGCTCTGAAGATGGTCATCATCACGAAACTTCCATTCAGTGTCCCAGATCATCCACTATTGGAAGCACGGGTTGAGAGAATTCGCCAGAATGGAGGGAATCCGTTCATTGAATATCAGGTGCCAGAAGCGGCGATTAAATTACGCCAGGGGTTTGGAAGGCTCATCCGATCATCGAGTGATACCGGGGAGGTGATTATCCTCGACCCTCGAATTCGAACACGAGCTTACGGTCGGGTGTTTCTAGAGAGTTTGCCTGAGTGCGAGATGGTCATCTCGCCAGTTCAGCCCGACTGATTCGTTTTGATTGATTCGTGTTATCAGTGGCCAATTCTTTTTCCACTCACAAAATCAGATGACGAACAAAAAAAGAGAGGCCGGAATCCGAAGATTCCGACCTCTCTAAATCTTAGCAGGTCTGTGCGAGACGGCTTAACTTTGGGGGTGTCAAGTTCGTCAAGCTAACCTGATCTGATCAATTAGTTGCAGGCACCACAAGGGGCTGCACAGTTTGGTGCACAGGCTGGTGCACAGCAAGTAGGCTCACAAGCTGGTGCACAGCAAGTAGGCTCACAAGCAGGAGCACAGCAAGTGTCAACAGGTGCACAGCAACTGTTGTTTCTCTTCAAGCAACCGCCAAGTTTTCCGCAGCGGTTTTTGAAGCCTTTGAGCCATCCCGACATGCGTCGGTTACGGCGGGTCTTGCAGCACTTTGTAGGTGCACAGCAAGAATCTGGTGCACAGCAAGCGTCAGCAGGAGCTGCACAAGCTGGAGCACAAGCAGGAGCGGCACATGCAGGAGCACATGCAGGAGCTGCACAAGCAGGAGCACAAGCGTTCCCACAAGGAGCAGCACAGTTCGGAGCACAGGCGTTGCCACAAGGGGCAGCACAGCCTGGATCACATGGAGCTGCACAGCAAGGTGCAGCATCGCAACAGGTAGGTGCTGGAGCACAGCACTTACCACGCCCAAACAGACCGGCATCAGCGATATTAACACTGGCAGCGATCAGAAGGGCAGCAGTCAAAGTTGTCCACTTCATCTTGAAATCTCCTCGACTTCGTCCCGGGGTTTTGGATTGTGGATTCCGTCAACTCGTTCTCACTCGAACAAGTCTTTTTTGGTTTCCACCACTCACCATGAATGTTTGAGTCCACGCCCTTAGTGTTCGGCGTTAGTAGAATTTCAATCGAGGTACTCTTCAAGAAAACGACAGGCTTCCGCGACATGGTTCCGGGAGTTCCGGTTATGACGACCTTGACGGGGGATCACTGTTTTGAGTCTGGCAGGAATTAACTATTGTGCAGATCATGCGTGTTCTCGGAGCCAGTGAAATTAGCGGTATATTGACAATCAATGATATGGTCTTGGGCGTTGCACTGCTTTTATTAAGCGTTGCAGGCGTGAATACCCTGACGTCGTTCAGACAGAACTCGATTCAGGTGTTTACCGCAACGTTTCTATGGGGTGGGATTGCCATCGTGAGCTGGTCGCTGGCAACTCTGCTCAGTTTCAGCGTTTTTCAGATGACCTCCGCCTCGCTGGACCAATTCTGGTATTGGGCAGCGGTTTTGACCTGCTGCCCTTTAATTTCAGTATTGGGAGCGAAACGTCCCACTTCACGGGTTTGGCCGTGGTTTATCATCTTGCCATTGATTGCAGTTCTGGGATGGCCTGCCTTAACAGTATTTCTGGTTCCCTCGCCCGATTTGGTTCCGATCGAAGTCCAGTCCCCTGTTTTGATTGGCTTTGTACTCGTCTTAGTCATGGGGACCGGCAATTATATGGGTTCTCGCTTTGGTGTGAGTGTTTTGATGGTCAGTGCTGCTGCACTGCTGTTACTTTGGCCCATCTCAAGCTCCTTTACAGGCGATCTCGCTTTTGCCATTAGAATTCGAGCATTTGCGTCTTTGCTCTGTGGAATTGGATTGCGACATGGATTTCGTCAAGCAAGCCGACCAACTCTGGATGAATCCAAATATGATAAACTCTGGTTCGATTTCCGTGACGCTTTCGGCATTGTCTGGTCGATTCGAATACAAGACCGTATTAACCAGACAGCGGAACAAGAGAACTGGGTCGTTCGTCTGGGGACGGAAGGTTTCGTTTGGGAGCAAGACGCTTCAGACGAACTGATCAAGCAAACTGAAGAACGTTTAACACATACACTGCATTGGCTCCTACGTAGGTTCGTTGAACCAGAATGGACCAATGCCCGACTGCAACAGCCCAACAATGCGGAACTGGTAGAATGACACAGAAATCCCTTGATCAAAAACTGGCAGCGATCCACCGTGACCCGACTGGGTGTAACGAATTTATTATTGCTGATGCCAAAGATGCCGATATGGCATTCGGAATGGCTGCGCCCGGCGAGATCTGCGGAAGCAACGAAGGCGAGTGCCGATTCAAGACACTCGAAGAATATCGTGAACAAATTCGACAGGTCATCCGCCAAGGTGTCGTTGACATAGTCTTGATGTCCGCCAGTACCAGTGAGAAACTGTGTCTCGAAGAAGGGCTCTTTGAGAATTCACACATCACGCCAGCGATTCGGGCGAATGATGCGACCGATGTTTTCGCTTTCCGCGGAAGCACCATTCCGGGCGAACCTGCCCGAGCATTTCGAACCGCACAACTCGATCACGCTCAATGTGGACATCTCGATTGTGATCCTGCCGAGCGTTCGCAGGGAGTTGACCTCGGACTCTATTCAGTCACATTCAACAACGACTGCACCATCGATCTAGAAACACTGAACGCTTACAACGCTTTTCGAGCCGAAGCCGAGCGTAAGGGCTTCCGTCACTTCCTCGAAGTTTTTCATCCGAATATCAATGACTCAGTGAAAGCGGAAACGATTCCTCAATTCATCAACGACGTGATCGCCCGAACTCTTGCAGGTGTCCCGTCGGTCGGTCGTCCGATATTCCTGAAAATTCCCTACCCTGGACCAGAGGCCCTCGAAGAATTGGTTGCTTACGACCCGCATTTAGTCGTCGGAATTTTAGGTGGTTCGTCCGGGACAACTCGCGACGCATTCCAGATGATCCATGATGCCCAAAAGCACGGGGCGAAAATTGCCCTGTTCGGAAGAAAGATCAACCACGCCGAAAATCAATTGGCTTTTATCGAATTCCTGCGACATATCGTGAATGGAGTTGTCACGCCTGAAGAGGCTGTTCGAGCTTATCACTCGGTGTTGGGAAAACTCTCAATCCGCCCGCTTCGTCCAATTGATGAAGATATGCAAATCACCGCCAGTGTGATGAACTACGGCGGCGAGGCACCGCCTCCTTCCACGGCAGCAAGTCCGCAAATTCAACAGTCCTCCACTGTGAACTTCGCTCAAATGACCAGTGAAGAACGCCTCGCCTACCACCTCAATCGTTTAAGAAACCTCTGACGGGTTCAGCGGGCTCAGTTCACATCTTTGCCAGTAAGGAGGAGTTCGACTGCGTCAGCGTGAGAGGCGATCTCCAAGACGCTCTTGCGGATTTCTTCGCCGTCAACGGTTGATCTGGGGTAGGCGTTGGTGATTACAAAATGTTCAGTGCCATCGACATCGCGCAGTGCCAGGGCACCGTGCGAAATTCTTGAATTCAAACGCAGAGCTGCCGGGAAGTAGTGAGGTTCGGCGGGGCAGCAAACGCTGTAGATTTGCAGCAATCGCTCGTGGAAGCGATGTTCGCTGTGAGCGATGATCACTCTCTGTTGACGCTGGTCAGGGAGAGCAACATCGATGTAATAGCGGTCTCCGTCTTGCGTCCACGTGACGTCACGTTCAGAGTCGAATGCCTCGTGCATCAGCGATTCGAGATCGCGCGTTTGACCGAGGACAGCTTGCAGCAGTTGAGTCGCTTCGATGCCATCACGCGGACGGTTGGCAGGACTCTTTTCCAGCATGAGCCCCAAACATTCACAAACTTCAAGTGGCAACTCCGGTCTTAAGTCACGGATGTTGGGAGCCTGTTCACTCGTGACAGCGGCAATGAGATCAGACATTTCCCGGCGAGGAAATGGTAAACGCCCTGCCAGCATGTAATAGAAACAAACACCCAACGCATAAACGTCACTCGCAGGCGTTGCTTCTTCTCCTCCGAAAATCTCCGGCGCCATGAAGTGCGGCGTCCCGGCGAGTACGCCTGGGAGTTCTCGAACGACGTTGCCATGCACTCGCTTGGCGAGACCGAAATCGCTGATTTTCGGAATTCCATGGTGAGTCAGAAGCACGTTGTCTGGTTTGAGATCTCGATGGATAATTCCGAGTCGGTGAGCTGCTGCGAGTCCGTTTGAGATTCCAAGCGCCAGCGTTGTTGCCCTCCAGACCATCATGCGTCCGTTTCGAATTACGTTTTGCAAAGAACGACCGGGAACGAATTCCATTTCCAGATAGTTCAGCCGGTCGTGTTGTCCGATGGCGTGAACTGTCACGATATTTGGGTGAACCAGCGCCGCCGCCGCTTGACCTTCGGTGCAAAAGCGGTCGAGGTAGTCAGGGTCCGAATTCAAGAGTGATGGGGAAAGAACCTTGATCGCACACGAGCGATTTAATTGCAGATGCCGACCGAGGAAAACCCATCCCATGCCTCCACGACCGAGGAGTGATTCAATGCTGTACTTGTCGAGAGTTTGACCAATCAGAGCTTCGAGGTGTTCGGCGGCGCGCGATTTCGTCGTTGGAGTCTCTCCGTTCCAGTCGGACGCGGATTTCCAGAGCATCGTCTGTAACTGCGAAATGTCAGCAGAAGGGACGGGCATCCCACACTGCGGGCAGTTCTTGTCCTGCGGCATGCCAAGAAACGCTTCATTGCAGCCCGGACAGTAGATCGTCAAAGGATCTTCTGGTGATTTCGGCAATTTTTCCCCCGCTTCAATAACTCAACTCAACTCGGAGTTTCTTAAATAAGTGTATTCGGTTTGCCGCACACTTGAAGGGTGCGGCTCAATGTTCGTTCGCTTCAAAACCTCAATTCTTTGTTGTGGAACTCACTCAAACATCAAAATCTAAAAAATATGGGTTAAAGACTAGCCCAGTGCACCGAGATGTTTTTGACAGTCTGAGCAACAACGCAATACCGTTCGGCAAGTTGCACAGCTTTGGCAAGTTTTTCGTCTGGTGCTGAGGATCGAAACTGAAACAGTAGCCGGATCTCGGTGAATCCGACCGGTGTTCCCCGGTCCACACCCAGCGTTCCGCGAAAATCCATATCTCCCTCGGCTGAAAGAATTGCGGAATCGACTGGAATCTCCATCGCTGTACAAACTGCCGCCAAGGTGACACCTGCACATCCGACCAATGCTTCCAGCAACTTCTCCGCTGCACAGGCAAAGCTACCGTCTCCGCCTGCCATGGGGTGTAATCCTGCAACAGATGGAGTGTCTGCTTCATCGTTGATGCGGCAGGCAATCGCATCAAAGTCGACCGTTCCCTCGGTGGAAATCGTTGCGATTGCGGATTGTGGATCGTTGCGAAACTTCTCTTTCCACGGTGCCTGAAGATCTCGTAATTCGTCGGAGTTCATCTGTTTCTCATTCTCTACATCTTGGTGGCGAACGCTTGGCGCTCTCCGTGCGTCCTCTATGCTACACGGTCAGATTCATCGCCCCAACCATGTCGCGCTGTGTTGTTCATGGGAAAGGGGCAATTCCTGAGAAAATCGGGTCTGCTCGACACCGAGAGATTTCCCATGTTTCGCGTTCTAGTAAGTGATAACTTGTCGCCTGTCGGCCTTCAGTTGCTGGAGGATCATCCAGAAATTGAACTGGATAATCAGCCGGAGATTCACAAAGACATCGATGCTCTGAAAGCGGCTCTTCAAAAATCCGATGGAGTCGTCATTCGCAGCGGGACGAAACTGACGGCGGATGTTCTGGAAGGTCAAACTCGACTGAAAGTGATCGCCAGAGCTGGCGTTGGTGTCGATAACATCGACCTGACAGCAGCAACTCGGCAGGGGATTATTGTTTCAAATACTCCTGACGGAAACACGCTGAGTACAGCGGAGCAAACGATTGCGATGATGATGGGGCTGTGCCGCAACATCAGCCCGGCGTCTCAGTCAATGCGTGAAGGACGCTGGGATCGCAAACTTTACTCAGGCACACAACTCGCCGGGAAAACCGTTGGAGTTGTCGGCTTGGGGCGTATCGGTCTTGCAGTTGCGAGTCGTTGCAATGGCTTGGAAATGAAGGTCCTCGGCTTTGATCCATTTCTGAGTGAAGACCGAGCTGCCGAACAGAATATTGAGTTGTACCGCGACATCGATGAGATGCTCGTTCAGTGCGACGTTGTTACTGTTCATACTCCTCTGACCGATGAGACTCGTGGAATCATTAACGCCGAACGTATCGCAAGCATGAAGCCGGGAATTCGGTTTGTGAACTGTGCTCGCGGAGGGATCATCGACGAACAGGCACTGATCGATGCTCTGGAATCAGGGCACGTTGGCGGTGCGGCTTTGGATGTGTATGTAACGGAAAAAGCAGGTGCCAACGATAAGCTTGCCAGCTTGCCCAATGTCGTTTGCACCCCTCATCTTGGTGCATCGACCGCAGAGGCTCAAGAACAAGTTGCCGTGGAAGCTGCCGAGATCGTCTGCAATTTCCTTACGAAAAACGAAGTCCGTTCGGCAGTCAACATGGTTCCGATTTCAGGGAAGGAGCTCGAAGGAGCTCGAGCTTATCTCGACCTGGCGTACCGTCTCGGTTTGCTACTGGCGCAAGGCGCTCGCGGAGAAGGAATCAAAGGCGCGCAGCTTCAATACCGAGGTGACGTCACTTCGCAGCCCATTAAACTGATCACCAGTGCATTCACTTCGGGTTTGCTCTCGGCGGCATTGGATGAAAACGTGAGTATCGTGAATTCCTGTCTTATGGCTCAAGAACGCGGAATCGCAATCACCGAAACATCGACAACCGAAACCGGTGCTTTTGCCACAATGATTTCTGCGACGGTACAAACAGACAAGCGCGAAATCACCGCCGGTGGGACGACATTTGGAAATGACTTCTTACGACTCGTCCGACTGAATGAATATCAGTTGGATGCCTATCTCGATGGTCTGATGCTGATCTATCGACACCAGGATGTCCCTGGGTTGATTGGCGCGATTGGTACAACATTCGGCAAACACGGCGTCAACATTTCCCACATGGCCCTGGGGCGTGAAAAGAACGAGCCAGGCGGCGACGCCATTGCCGTGATGAATCTCGACAACGAACCTTCCGCAGAAGCACTCAGAGAGGTGATCGACCATCCCGACGTCAACGGCGTCGAACTCGTCACCCTACCACCGGCGAAGGCACCGTTGCCATGGTTGGGGCTGTAGGGGAGAGGGGATAGCTGAGAGGCCAGAGTGATGTCGTGCCGGTTCTACCGGCCGAGAGCAATCACTGCGGTTCTCCTCTCGTTATTCGAATGAGTGATTTGTGGTGTAAGTTGCTTTCCATGAATACTTTACGATCGCTAGATACTTCGCTGAATCCACCGTTCGGAGTCGAGCAGTGGGTGAATCGCCAACAACGATTTCTCTGGTGCTGAGCGAGATCCCGTGGCATTGCTGGCTCGGGCGAAATCGGTCTCGCGGCTGTAGCGGTGCTTGGTGTAGACTTCCGCACACAATTCCATGCCGTTATTGAGCAGAAGGATCTGCTGGCGATTATGAATTCAAGGATGACAACACAACCGCGCGAAACGCCCTTTCATACTCTGGGGCGAATCGTCGTTGATTTCGTCGCGCTCGCCGGCGATATGACGATCTTTGGCCTGCGAATGCTGTCGTGGATTCTACCAGGCTGGCCCCGTGGGAACGTCCTCTGGCCGGTCTTGTACGAAATCGGTGTGAAAAGTGTTCCTGTGGTTTTCATTACCGGCGCCTTTATCGGGATGGTCCTTGCTGTTCAGGCTTATGAGCAGTTCGCGATCATGCACATGGAGAACCAACTCGGCACGGTCGTGAATGTGACTTTGTTGAAAGAACTCGGTCCGGTCCTCGCTGCGGTGATGTTGGCAGGTCGTGTTGGAAGTGCGATAGCGGCTCAATTGGGGACGATGCGCGTCACCGAACAAATCGACGCCTTGACTGCATTGGGAGCGAATCCGATTGCGTATCTCGTCGTCCCTCGATTCCTGGCGTGCGTTCTTTTGATCCCGATGCTCACGCTTTGCGCGGATGGAGTCGGTGTTTTGTCCGGTTGGTGGTTTAGTACGCAGGTGCTCGGTGTCGAAAGTTTCTTCTACTGGTTTCACTCGCAGCGGTTCGTGACGACCTACGATTTGTTTTCTGGGATTCTCAAAAGTGTCTTCTTTGGAGCGTCCATTTCTTTAATTGCCTGTCATCGTGGTTTCCATAGCCGAGCAGGTGCCGAAGGCGTCGGACAGGCAGCGACAGAAGCGTTCGTCTATTCCTTCGTCGCTATCCTCGCCATCGACTTCCTCCTCGGTTACTTCCTAATGCACTTTTACCACGTTCTTTGGTCGTAGGAATCACCTTGGATTAATACCACTTTATTCACTTTAGAGGAGTATGAATTTGAACTTCAATTCCGCGGTAGGGTGCGGTGAAGTACGCATGAATTAGAAATTGGTGGGTTACGCAAGTTGGAGTAAAAACAGTGTCCCACCTGGACCACAGTTCAATTTGCGTACGTAACCCACCATGAATCGAGCTTCACCCACCCTACAACAGTAAACAATATGTCTTCACTCATTGAACTACGTGACGTTTCGAAACAGTTCGGCTCTCAGGCCGTGTTGAGGGACATCACGTTGTCGGTCGAGACCGGAAAGACGCTGGTTCTCATTGGCGAATCAGGTTGCGGAAAAAGCGTGATGATGAAACTGATGATGGATTTGCTTCAGCCGACTCATGGCGAGGTTGCCTGGGATGGACGTCCCATCCATGACCGGACGGAAAAAGAGATCGTCAAGGAACGATTGCGATTCGGGTACCTGTTTCAGGGAGCAGCACTCTTCGACAGCTTGACAGTGTTCGAGAATGTCGCCTTTGGACTTCGACAAAACCGTCGTTTGCACACTAAGCAAATTAAGCAAATCGTTCGAGACCGACTTCAAGATGTCGGTCTCGATGCTAAGGCGATCTCGAAGAAGAAGCCTGCCGAATTGTCCGGTGGTATGCGAAAACGTGTCGGGCTGGCACGCTCGCTCGCACTTGACCCGGAGGTGATGCTGTACGATGAACCAACCACGGGACTCGATCCCATTATGAGCGATGTGATCAACGAACTGATCATCTGCACCCGCGAACGCAGGAACGTCACCAGCATCGTGGTCACTCACGATATGAACACCGTTCGCAAAGTTGCGGATCGCGTTGTGATGTTTTACCCGCTGGACCGTCTGAACAGTGATGAAAAACAAATGATCTTCGACGGCTCCGCCGCTGAAGCTTTCGAATCCCCAGACCCGCGCGTCTCTCAATTTGTTCGAGGCGAAGCCGGCGAACGTCTCCAGGAACTTCTCGCCGCGAGTTGAAATCTCACTTATTATCCTAGCCCCTCCTCCCTCAACCCTAGCCCTTCACAATGTCCGAACGACAACTTCAATTCCGAGTCGGCCTGTTCGTTGTCTTTTCGATGGCGGTCGGTGCCGTATTGATCATCCAGTTTGGTGAACTCCGAACCTACTGGAAGAAAACGTACCCGCTGGCGATTCACTTCGATGAAGTTCCTGGCCTGCATACCGGAAGTCCGGTCAAACAGAACGGCATTTCGATCGGGCAGGTCAAGGAAATTGTTCTCGACGATACGAACGGTGGTGTCCTCGTCGTCGTGCATATTCAGGAAGAACATCTCCTGCGAGTTGATTCGCAGGCGTCGCTTGTTCAGTCTTTACTCGGTGACGCCAAAGTTGAATTCACCGCCGGCCAAACTGCCGAAATAATTCCACCAAATTCCCGACTGGAAGGTCTTGCTCCGACGAATCCGATGGAGATCGTGCAGCGGATGGAACAGACGATGAATACGTCCCTCACTGCCTTCACCGAAACAAGCCAGGAATGGCAAAAAGTGGGACAAAACCTGAACAACTTAATGGAAACGAAGGAAGGCTCTCTCGACGATGTCATCGAACGCACCGCGCTGGCTCTCGATTCCTTCACAAAGACGATGACAACAGCGACGAAAACGTTTGATCGAGCCGGCGGAACTTTGGAGTCTGCAACACTGACTCTCAGCAATGCGAACAAGTTCCTGGCCGACCCGCAACTTCAAGCTGACCTGAAAAGAACGGCGGCGGCACTGCCTGTGATTGCAGAGGAGGCAAAACTGACGATTACGACCGCGAAGGAAACGATCGCCAAGCTCAGTCGGAATATGGAAGATATCCATGAAGCGACGGCACCGCTTGCCGGACAAAGTGATTTGATTGTCCGCAAACTTTCCGGCAGTCTCATTCAACTTGAATCGTTGCTGACTGAACTCAATGACTTCTCTCAAGTGCTCAATGATAAAGATGGATCAATCCAGAAACTCGCCGCCGATCCAGAGCTATACAACAACCTCAACCACTCGGCAGCTTCCTTAAGCATCCTGCTACGGAATCTCAACCCGATCATGAACGACGTCCGCATCTTCAGCGACAAGATCGCCCGCCACCCAGAAATCCTCGGCGTCCGCGGAGCCGTCCGAGGCAGTTCCGGATTAAAAGAATCAGGCGATGTGAAACCTGCCAGTTTTGAAACACCGCAACCGTAGTGTGGTATTCCAATGGTTGTGTGTTGTCCAAAGTGCGCGGGCGGCCCTGATTTTTCAGGGCGGCGCAGCCGTAGAAGGCTGCTGTCAAATGCGCGATGTTGTACAATCTCTGAGCGACTGATACACGCAGCGCGATTGATGATCATTTAGTTTCGCATGGACACCAACGGAGCTGTCAGAGTTCCAATCAGTTGGATCGATTGACTTGCGGCCTCCCACCGACTTTGTCGGCCCAGGTAAAAAGAACCTGGGCCACCCTGTGGCCTGCGAAGATTCCGTCGCACTTGCTACGATTCGCGTACGAAAACGAACTCGTTGCAGCCGAGGCGTTTTGTTTTCTTTGAGTTGATGAGTCGGAAGCCGCGTTCTTCGTAGAACGAGACGATCTGCTCGACGGTTGCGACTTCGAAGGGGAAGCCGCCTAGCCAGTCGATCCAGTCGCGGATGATCGACATGCCTCGGTTGCGTCTGTACTTGGCGAATTCGTTGTGTCTGTGAACCAGACTCACGAGAAGAGTTCTCACGAAAAACCAGGGGATGAACAGAGACAGCATTGCCCACCTGCCAATGGCTCCGGAGCAGTAAATCTTCTTCACGCACCACCATAGCTTTGATCGCAATCCCTGATCGTTGTAGATCGCGATTGCCAGTTTTCCTTTTGGAGCGCACAGTGCTGTGACATTGTCCAGCGCCTGCCACATGCTCCCAGTGTGGTGCAGAACTCCCCAGGAATAAACGACATCAAAGCTTCCCAGCGATTGAAGGTACTCGGCATCCAGGGCCGATCCACTTTCGATCTTCCAATCGGGATCATCTGAGAAATATCGAGACCGAAGTTCCTGTGTACAGGCGACCGATTGAGGGTCGAAATCGAAGGAATGGACCGTCGCACCGAGTCGCTTCGCACAGAGTGAAAAGAGTCCACTCCCTGAGCCGATATCGAGAAAGGTCTTGCCTTGCAGGTCTTCAACTTGCAGTAATTCCGTCAACGAGAGTTCCGCGATTGCGATGCATTGCTCATCCAGATGCGAAAGAAACTCAGCCCAGTTCGCCCCAAAAGCAAACCGCTTTCCATCGTCAATTTCCTGCTGGGCAGAGTTCATATTTTCTTTTGTCTGTGTCACCTTAGCCGTACACTTGAAGTGTACGTCAAAAGCACAATGTCAATCAACAAGACCAACGCGGATGTCCATGACATTCGTGTGAGTCGGTCCGGTTTTGATGAGTCCGCCGATCTGCTCGAAGAATGCGTAAGAATTGTTCACGCTGAGATAATCATCGAATTTCAAATGCAATTGTTTTGCAACTTTTAATAATTCCTCATCGATGGTGGCACCGGCGGCGTCGGTCGGACCATCTTCACCGTCGGTGCCGCCGGAGAGAATCGCGATTCCCAGGCAACCCTGTTCACTCAACTGCTTTGCCGCAGCTAAGACTAACTCCTGATTACGCCCACCCTTCTGCGGGCCATCCGTGGTTGCCAGTTGAACGATGGGCTCACCACCACTGATCATACACAGCTTCTTTCCGGCACGTTTGCTGGCTCTGGCCTTCAAGCATCGTTCGGCAAATGCTGCTCCAAACTCACGAGCAATTCCAGGTTGATC
>DAOUPA010000216.1 GCA_030626405.1 Planctomicrobium sp. | reverse complement strand
TCGCCCAACAACTCTGTGCAGGATTGGGGGCGGCACATGATCGGGGCATCCTGCACCGCGATCTGAAACCAGCCAATATCATGATTGACGGACGTGGTCAGGTGCGGATCACCGACTTCGGATTGGCGAAACTAGCTGACGATGGTGCAAAAGGTGAAATTGCCGGCACGCCGGCCTACATGGCTCCCGAGCAACTGATCCGTGGCGAAGCAACGATTCAGAGTGACCTCTATTCCCTGGGTTTGATTCTCTACGAACTGTTCACCGGCGAGGCGGTTCACAACACGGGTTCCATCCCCGAACTCATACGGGCACATGAGGAATCGTCTCTAGTTCAACCATCGAATCTGGTGGACGAGATGGATCCGGCTGTGAATCGGATCGTTCTTCACTGTCTGGAGAAAGAACCACACGAACGCCCAAAATCTGCTCATGCTGTTTCCGCTGCGCTACCCGGTGGAGATCCGCTGGCGGCGGCGCTGGCGGCGGGAGAGACGCCATCACCGGAACTCGTCGCTGCTGCAGGAGAAACAGGGACGCTGTCACTACGGACCGGCATTGTCTGCCTGGCGTCAGTGCTGCTGGGGTTAATTATTCTTGTGCTACTTGTGCCGTTCACTCCGCCAGGCAGGCTGACAGGATTAGACCCCAGTGCTTTGGATCCTGTACGGTTGAAGTTTGATGTGCAGGATGAAATTCTAAAGCCACTGGGGCGTTACAGTCTTGAAACTCCACCCGACCATGCGATTCATGGCTTGCAGTTGAGAATACAATCAGACGAATCACACCGAATGGAATTCTGGTATCGCCAGAGGACCCACGGTTACCTGACACCCGCTATCTCGGAGATTACTAAAGGTCCGAGGAGTTTCGTTGTTTCAATGTCAAACCCGTTGCCATTCAATGCGGGGATGGTGAGTGTTCGTTGTGGTTTGGACGGTCAACTGATCGAACTATTGGCCATACCGGTTGACGAGACGTCATCCCTTGTTCAAAAACCATTTGATCGAGAAAGCACGTTGAATCACCTGTTCAAGCAGGCAGAATTGTCTTTCTCGGACTTCGAAAAACTTGATGAACCCTATCACCAACCATTGAACTGGAGACCACCTCTCTATAGCGATGAAGTAGTCGTTTATCATTCCAAGTCGGATGATTTACTGACACGAGTGATTGTGGCCTTTGACAACAACCAACTGGTCTATTTCCATGCAGCTCCATTGTTTGACGGTCGATTTTCAGATCGCCAGTTTGCTTCGCCTAGTGTTTCCTCTGGAAGCCCCAGCGGCGACGGTGGTGGCAAGTACCGCCAACTACTGAATGGCATTGTTCTGCTGGCTTCGATCTTCCTGGCCCTGAAAAATGTGCGTCTGGGACGGGCTGACCGTAAGGGAGCATTGCGGTTTGTCATTTGGCTCGGCAGTTTGCAGATGCTGACTTGGTTGTTCGCCCGGGACCATGTCGCCAGTCTGCAACAAGAATGGAGTCTGCTCTCAGTTTTTCTGAGAGAGCCATGGCTCTCCTACATCTTTCGTCACTGGCTGTATTACATGGCGTTGGAGCCCTACATTCGCCGGTACTGGCCCGACGTACTGATCGCCTGGTCGCGAGCTGTGGACGGACGCCTCCGTGACCCGCTACTCGGTCAAGGACTGCTGACAGGTTGCCTGATGGGAGTGATTGTCTGCATCCTATGCAATTGCGTCTACGTCGCAACCATTCTGTCCGGCCACTCCGCACCGCTCTCGCCCGTACTCGATCCTGGCTCGCCCCTCCGCTTGACGGCGACCATGCTGACCGCGCTCAACCGCTGCACTTCTTGGGGTATCTGGTATCTGATGGTACTGTTCCTGGTTCGCCTCGTTGTACGCAGCCCCAGATTAGCGATTGTTGGGTTCATGTTCGTCTACATGGGCGTGACGTTGCTCGACGGCTCACCGATGGTGCGGGTTCTATTGCTTGGCTTCTATTCTGGAGGTGTCGCCCTGGTCATCACGCGATTCGGATTGATCGCTGGCATGACCTTCATTTTTACGCAACAACTGATGGAAATCTTTCTGATCACGCCGAACTTCACAACGTGGTACGGTCGCGGGACACCGGTGGCATTGGGAAGCATTATGGTGGTGGCATGCTATGGTTTCTACACCAGCACACTCGCCGACCGTTCACCTTCCAGCGCTGTGAGGCCATGAGTCGAAATCCGACAATCAAAGAGACTCAAAGATCCCTTCTGGCTTCTCATCCAGCAGTTCTCGTTCGACCAATTTCCCCAGAGACTCGTGCAAAGTGAGATTCATCAAACGACCGTTTTTCGCTTCGAGCCCGAGTTTCTCATACGTTTTCTGAGTCAGCGAATCTGTCCCAAGTACTCCATACGTTACGCCGCTTTCCGCTCATAGTGTTTCAGCACTCCGCCGAGCCATTCTTTGCAGACGATTTCATCGGGATCGACTGTCGCAGATTGCTGCTCCGGAACGGTTCCTGAGAGAGGAACATTTCCCAGCCCCTGATGTGGTCTCAGCGTGTTGTAATACTCCACAAACTCGGACACGATGTGGTTTAAATGGTCTTCACCAAAGACAACAAAATAATCGAGTGCTTCAAATTTGATTGTCTGAACGACCCGTTCGCAGAATGCGTTCAAATTAGGGCTCCGGTACGGAAGCTTAATCACTTCCAGCCCATCGGACTCAAAGATTCCATCGAATTGTTTCGTGAACTTTGTATCACGATCGTGGATCAAATGCGCCGCAGAGATTCCGTCTTCTCCGAACACCATGCACATATTCCTGACCTGTTGTGCAACCCATTCACCGTTGGGATGAGCCGTGGCTCGACTAACCCAGATTCGACTGCTCCCAATGTGAATAAACACCAACAGGTACCGCTTGGAAAAACTCATGTTTTCTCGAGGATATCCAGATTACCAATTGTGTAAGCGAATGTCATAATGAGCCTCGAAACGCCCCTTGAATCGGCCAGCCAAGGGACCATTGGAGTTTGAATTGAGCTGTGTTGTAGTCGATTACAGCATTGAGATAGGCACGTTTTGTATCCTCTAAGGCTCTCACGGACTGTAAGACTTCAATGGGAAGTCCCTGTCCATCTCGGATGCGACTGACGTTACGGTCATAGGAATCCTGGGCAAACTGGATTGCCCCTCGAGTAATCTCGATCCGATTAGCTCGATGAACGACCTGTGAATGGGCTTCAGTGATTTCACGTGCAACCTGATCGAGAACGCGAATTTTTTCGTATTTAGCCTGCTGAATTTTCGCTGATGTTTCTCGACGGTTCGCTTTTTCACCAAGCCCCAAGTTGCGGATTTCCCATGTCATGAGTGCGTCAATATCATATCGACCATCGACATCATCGATGTTGGAACCAACACCCCCTCCAAACCCGCTGGTGCTAAATCCAAGTAGCACGCTGGGGACAAAGGGTCTGTACTTCTGCTGTTGGTATTTTTCGCACGCTACAGAAACAAGTGCCTGAGTTTCCTTCAATTCTGGACGCTGCGAAAGTCCAGCGCTGATTAAGGATGAAATCTCCTGTCCTGGTGAAACAAGGTCGATCGGAATAACAGTCGGATCCATTGGGACAATGCGACGTCCGGCTTCCAGACTGAGTGTTTGAGCAAGTTTAGATGAAGCAACATCTGACTGTTCACGAATTTCAACAATGCGACTTTCAATAAGTATCTGCTCGGTTTTCATTCGATCCGCATCTGCACGCAACCCTTGTCCTGTTGCTGCAAAATCTTCTGTCAGCTTTGCGAGATCTGTTGTTCGTGTTCGGCTCTCCTCCAAGATCTTCAGGTCTTGTTCCGCTTTCAACAAGTCGAGATATCCCAAGGCAACATTGAGAAGTTGTTTCTGATAAACACCATTGGCAGCATGTCCCTGTGCCCACATCTTTTTTTCGGCAATCTCGGGTTCAAAAATGGCATCTGCCAGGTGAAACTGTGCAACGAGTCCTGGTCGAGGAGTCGTGCCCGCACCGGTTGTCCCCGCTCCGAAACCGTATTGGAAAGAGCTGCGATTGACATCAACAATCTCTCCATTGCTTGCCTGGTAATTCCCATCATGTCGATGAAAACTGAAACCTGTTTGCAGCGAAGGGAGCCAGAGAACTTCAGCTTTGTCGAGGTTTGCATATGCTTCCTGAACTTTCCACTGAGCCAATCCAATTGCCGGATGTTGTCCGCCAATCAATGAGAGTGCGGAAGGAAGATCGAGAGGGTAGGAGTTTGCCGAGGCTGCTTCCGATTCAGAGGGGGGCACGAGCAGGCGATTATCGGCTGCGATCTGAATTGTCGGTGAGCGTCCTAAATCTTCTGTCAGTTGGACGCGATAAGTCTTGCCATCAATCGTCAAAATTGCTTCTTTTTTTTCTCTGACTGGAGGAGCAAATAGTTCGTTAGGCACATGGCTGACAGGTTGGATTGTCTGAAATTTTCCGACAGGTTGAGCAACTTCGAGTTGCGAAATTAAAAGTGAAGAAGATTTGAGTCGGTAGTTTGCCTCCTCAACTGGAACAGGAGGTACGGCACTCAAGAAATCAGCGGAATCCGCCAGTATGGGGTAGTCATTCGGTCGTGCTGCGAACGGACCAGGTGTCCCTGCACACCCAGTAAAGAAGACTGATCCCATTAACAAGAGGCGTATTGCACCTGTGGGAAAGACCGTTTCAGTTTTCACAGCATTACTCCGCGAGACAGAATGTAACATTGTTACCCGAGAACGGAGTATCCTGATCCAATTCCGTTCCATCGACAGATTCCTTCCAGGGATCCTCACAATAGTCCTTTACTTCTCGGAACTATCGTCCGTCCGTTTGTAACGAATATCCGCAATTTTCCTTTTTGTCAGAATTTGCGGGCAACACTGTTCGACCTTAACGATTAGGCAAATATCTCAGTTAGGAAAAACCTGGAACGGCAATTTTCTGCGAAGGATCTGCTGTTTTCTCCTTTCACCAAACTCTATGATTCCAGATTAAATTGCCCAAGTTCTCCGGATTTACAGGAAGAATGATCGATGAATCATTGGATTTCATACCTATTCGGCACATGTCTTCTAACGACGACAGTGTCTGGCTGCTTGTCACAACCAGCGGATCCTCAATCGAATTCGACAGTAAAGCTAATTCCGGTGAAAACGGTTTCAGTTGTTCAGGAGGAGATTCAAAAATCGACAACCCAACCTGCCACCGTCCATGCCTATTACACAGTTGAAATTCGACCGAAAGTGACTGGATACGTCACGGAAGTTCATTTCGACATCGGTGATGTTGTTAAAAAAAATGATGTCCTGGCGACGGTCGATGTTCCCGAAATGCAAAAGCAAAAAGAGGTCATCCTGGCCCGCATCACCCGGTTCCAGGCTGCAGAAAAGCAATCAGAGGCCGGAATCAAACTGGCCAATGCAGAAGTCATATCTGCCGAGGCTAAATTGTCTCAGGCGAAATCAGAATTAAATCGCTCGGCGGCATCACTGGCAGCTGCGGAAGCGGAATTTGTCCGTACGAAAGACCTCGTTGACCGCCAATCGATAGAACGCCGGTTACTCGACGAAGCACGCAAAAAGCGCGACTCAGAACTGGCGAGCAAGCAATCTGTTGCTTCAGCGATTATTTCTGCTGAAGCGAATATTATTGTTGCTCAAGCAAAACTCTCTGCTGCCCAGGCCGATCTTGCCACAGCGCAAGCCGACACGACCATCACTCAAGGTCAAGTTGAGGAAATTGATGTTCTCATGGAGTATGCAACGCTCAAGGCACCATTCGATGGTGTGGTCACTCACCGGACCGTTGATCCTGGGACTCTGGTAAGAAATAGCGACCAGGGAGGCTCGCAGCCATTGATGGTCATCAGCAAAATTGACAGAGTTCGCGTCCGCATTCCCGTTCCTGAAACGGAAGCTGTGGTCGTCAATCGCGGAGATCCCGTCACACTGAGATTCCCTTTCTATCCGAACGAAGAACCCATTGAGGGAGTCGTGGCGAGATTATCGAACAGTCTGGATCCGAGCACGAGAACGATGCTGGTTGAAGCGGAGTTCGAGAACGCAGATGGGAAAATGATTCCCGGAATGTTTGGTCAGGCTTCGATAGCAGTCTCTTCAAAGGTAGTTGCGAAAATGCTACCGGCCCGAGCGATTCGTTTTAGCGAAGAAGGCAAAGCTTACGTCTACGCCATCGATGAAAATGAGACGGTCACGGTCGTCGATATCACAACCGGATTCGACAACGGAAACTTCATTGAAGTTGTGAGCGGACTCCAAAGCAATCAACGTGTGATTGACACGCATTTAAAAAGATTCACGGATGGGCAAAAAGTTTCCCTGCTTCCCAACTGACCGCTGCTCCCCTGATTTGATCTTTCCATCTCTGAATTTTATGCGAACGTTATTCCTATGGGACTCATTAACTTTTCACTGAAAAATCCGTTTGCTGTGCTTGCAGGATCGATTGCACTTTCCTTACTTGGTTTTGCAGTTATTCAAGGAATTACAATAGATATTCTGCCTGACTTCAAAGAACCAGTGGTTGTCAGCTTCTTCTCCTACCCGGGACTGCCGACAATGGACATGGAGAAGTCGGTTACCTCACGTGTCGAGCGAGCATTAACGCTAGCGGGGAAAATCGAACACCAGGAATCCCGCACTGTCCCGGGAGCGACCGTCATCAAAGTCTTCTTTCAGCCGGGAGCTGACCCAAGTTCTGCGATGAACGACATCGTCAACCTTGAGGCAAGTGACATGTTTCACTTGCCGCCGGGAATTGAGTGGCCCTTCACGTTGCGCAGCGAACCTGCCAACTTACCAGTTGTTCTCGCTGCAATTTCCGGTGAGGGGCTGAGTGAATCGGAACTGTATGGAATCGGATATTACGCTGTACGGAACAAGATGGGTGGATTGAAAGGTGTGCAGATTCCTCACCCGTTCGGCGGGAAGTTCCGACAGATGATGGTCTACGTCGACCCACTGAAGTTGCAAGCTCACCATGTCAGCGCAACGGATGTTGTAGAAGCGATGAGAAAATCAAACCTCGTGCTTGCCGCTGGAACTGCTCGTATGGGAGGAACGGACTATCAGGTGCATCCTCGAAACACATTGCCCACAGAAGAAGAGATCGCCGCTATTCCAATCACTGTGCGGGACGGACGCCCAATATTCATTCGTGATGTTGGGAGGGTCGTCGATGATTCTGCATTGCAATACAACGTCGTTCGTGTGAACGGAAAACGCAGTGTCTATTGCCCGCTTTTGCGTGAACCGGGTGAAAATACGATTGAGGTGGTTAATCGCATTTACGAAGGAATTTCTACAGAAATTCCTAAGATGAAAGAACGAGGAGACATCCCGGAAGCAACGGAAGTCACTCTGGTCTCTGATCAGTCACATTATATTCGAAATGCGATGTCCAATCTCTACACGCAAGTCGGACTCGGAGCGTTACTGGTTGCGGTCGTAGTTCTTATTTTTCTGAGACGAGTAATACCGACTTTGATCATAGTCTCGATGATCGGTTTGGCGCTCCTGATTGGAGCACTCGGTTTCGCGTTCACCGGTCAAACAATTAACGTAATGACATTGGGTGGGATTGCCCTCGCGATTGGAACGGTTGTCGATGCAGGCATTGTTGTTGTTGAAAATGTGATCCGTCATCAACGGATGGGCAAATCTCCGCTTGATGCAGCCCGTGAGGGAGCACATGAGGTTGCTGGTCCCATTTTAGCTGGAACAGTGACAACCTTGGCCGTGTTTCTACCCGCTGTTTTTCTGACCGGAATGATCAAGTATTTATTTCAGCCATTGTCGCTAGCTGCAACGTTTACGATTGGTGCCTCATACATTCTTGCACTGACCGTCGTCCCCGCTTTCTGTGCCTCTTTCGTAAGAGAAAAAGTTCGCAGTACTCAGTCGGATCCTGAGAATGATTTGCAAGTCAAACCACGAGGCTTGTATGGGCATTTCCTGGCAACCGCACTTAAAGCCCCAGCGCTGACCGCTCTGATTATTGTTGTTGGTATCGGAGCGACGTTTACTTTGTGGCCATTGATCGGAACAGAACTCTTTCCAGAAGTCGATGCCGGGACATTTGAACTTCGAATCAAAACGACACCAGGAACAGATCTCGTTGAGACGGAAAAAATCGTTGCACGAATCGAAAGCACAATCAAAGAAGTCATCCCTGAACAGGAAATTGACACTTTGATTTCCAATATCGGCCTACCTGTTGGAAAAGGGGCTGGGTTCTCCACTGTTTTAAGTTCAAACTCAGGTCCGGATACTGCGTACATCATCGTCAATCTGAAACAGGATGGGCGAACAACCGAAACGCAAACATACATTCAGGAATTGCGAGGAAAGCTCAAAGAAGATTATCCGCTGGAGCAGTTTCTGTTTGTCTCTGGTGGGATTGTTAACATGGCGCTCAATAAAGGCGTTCCCACCCCGATTAGCGTGCAGATCTCGGCAGGTACGTTGGGACAGTGTCGTGATACGGCTGAGAAAGTTGTTGCAGCCATCGAACAGATTCCTGGAACTGCTGATGTGCAAATCGCTCAATCACTCGACTATCCGCAGTTTGACGTTCAAGTAGATAGAACACGGGCCAAATATCTGGGGATTGACCAAGAAGAGATCGCGCAAACAGTGTTGACGTCACTGGGGTCAAGCGTTGGTTATTCACCAACCATTTGGATCGATCCAGAAAAGGGCGTCGATTTCTTCATGGGTGTGCAATACGAAAACAACGAATTCGAATCTCTCGATGAGATTCGCAACATTCCATTGTCGCTAAATACTCCTGACGGTCCGATCACCATTCCGCTTTCCAACGTTGCGACTGTTAATCGTGTGAACATTCCGGGCGAAATCGCTCACTACAATATCTCGCGCGTCAACGACGTCCATTTGAATGTTGAAGGTAGAGACATCGGCTCCGTTGCCCGTGATGTGAAACGTGCTCTGAATGAAATCGAATTCCCCAACGGTGTCGCTTACACATTGCGTGGACCAGTCAGTACCATGGAAACTGGCATGAAGATGTTGGGAATTGGTTTGATCGTCGCTGGGATTCTTGTTTACCTCGTACTGATGGCTCAGTTCAAATCATTCACCGATCCGCTGATTATCATTCTCGCCGTTCCGCTTGGACTAGGAGGAGTGCTGCTCGTTCTGGCATTAACGAATACCTATCTCAATATTCAGTCGTTGATGGGAACACTGATGATGATCGGAGTTGTTGTGAACAACTCGATTCTGCTTGTTGAGTTCGCAAACCGCCGACGTTCCGAAGGACTTTCGCCGCGCGAAGCAGCACTTTCAGCAGCCCAGGTGCGATTGCGCCCAATTTTGATGACTTCGCTGACGCTCGTGGCATCCATGCTGCCTCTCTCGATCCAGTTCGCTCCCGGAAACGAAGCAATGATCCCACTCGCCCGAGCACTCATGGGAGGCATGATCCTCTCGACAATTCTGACACTCATCCTGGTCCCGTGTGTCTATTCGTTGATTCACCGTCAATGGAAGATTTCCGCTTGATTGATTCCGCCCTAGCTGGACAGCGCCATTATGAAGTTGGCAACTGATGTTAAGTTGCGGTGAGTATTGAAGTTATTCGGATTGACCTGTGGCGCGCTGGGCAAAAACGTTGTCATCAACTTAACTGTGACTTGTTCTGATCTTTGGCAACCTGGAATTGAAGAAGTGATGCCGCGAAGTGTAGGTGGAGTGCCGAGATTCGGTGCTGGCTGAGTACAAACAGCTCGTTTTTGGTGGCTGTTTTTCCATCAGAGCAACACGAAGCAACTGGCAGAATTTCCAGTAGATAGAATCAAGATTAAGGAAAGGCAGAAGCTTACGCCGCTTCCCGCTCGTAATGTTTCAGCACTCCTCCGAGCAATTCACGACAGACAATTTCGTCTGGATCGACCGTGCTTGATTGTTCCTCCGGAACAGTGCCTGAGAGAGGCACATTCGCCAGTCCCTGATGCGGACGAAGCGTGTTGTAGTACTCCACGAACTCGGAGACGATGTGGTTCAAATGGTCTTCACCAAAGACAACAAAATAATCGAGTGCTTCAAATTTGATGGTCTGAACGACCCGTTCACAGTGGGCGTTTAAAATTGGGCCCCGGTACGGAATTTTAATCACTTCCAGCCCATCGGACTCAAAGATTCCATCGAATTGTTTCGTGAACTTGGTGTCACGATCATGGATCAAATGTGTCACAGAGATTCCGTCTTCTCCGAACACCATGCACATATTCCTGGCCTGTTGTGCAACCCATTCAGCGTTGGGATGGGCCGTGGCTCGACTGACCCAGATTCGCCTGCTCCCAATGTGAATAAACACCAACAGGTACATTTCAATCAGATCACTTTTGGTCCAGATTTTCTTGGTGAAGAAATCGCAGGCATAGAGCGTCTCTTTGTGCCTGTGGATGAAATCGTGCCAGGAACCAGGACCACGTTTGGAAGCCGGTTCAAGATTGTTTTCCCTCAGAATATTTTAGACCGTGGAGAGGGAGACCCCAGCACAGCCAAGTTTGATCAGTTCCCCATGGAGACGACCGGCTCCCCAGCCAGTTTCCCTGGCGAGTTTGATGACCAGTTGCTGGATTTCGAAACTCGTTTTGGGTCGACCCGTTTTCTTCCTTTTCGAAGGCTGCTTTCCGCTAAATTTGGCCACCCATCGCTGTCCAGCCCCCCAGTGTGGTACCAGTGTTAGGATCGTAGTTTGGAAGGTTCAACAGCTCATCTCTCAGCTTCCCGTTGAAGCTCTCGATGTAGCCATTCTCCCAAGGTGAACCAGGTTCAATAAACAATGTCTTCACGGCAACACGGCCCAGCCATTCACGGACTTTGTTCGCAGTGAACCCTGGACCGTTGTCACTGCGAATGTAATCTGGAGTGCCACGCTGAATGAACAGGTCACTCAGACGCTCCAGGACATCCT
>DAOUPA010000063.1 GCA_030626405.1 Planctomicrobium sp. | reverse complement strand
GAGTGACATGCTCGGAGTCTTTATTTACTATGGGGCTGCGAGCTTGGCGATGAATATGATATCCTCGTGAGTGGAATGAGGGTGGTGTGGCGATTCGATTGTCAGAGATGGTCTACATCGGCGTCACTCGAATTTAAATTTTGTATACGACGTTCTGTCAGAGATGGCACCAATCGATTATTGAAAATCAAATTGATGGGAGAGACACATGTTTCGGCGGATTTCTTTCTACATGCCTGCCTATTGCCTGTTTGCGTTGTCAATGACGATTCAGGCAAATGCTCAAGGAAAAAAACCTTCCGTGGCAGAGATTCAGTCGCTCGACCTCAAGGCAGAAAAGGCTCAGCAGAACTTTCTCAAATCCATGGTTGACCTGGCAACGAGCTACGAGAAGGCTGGCGATGTTGAACGATCAAAGGACATGCTGAGATCGATACTCAAACTGAAGCCAGACGCGGAATCTGTAAAGAACAAACTGAAGCAATACGAAGAAGAAGTTTTTGATCGCAAGTCAACCGTCGTCGACCTGGACGTCTCTCGAGGTTGGATTAACGCTGGCGTTTTAGTCTCGAAAGGTAAGGTTGTTCGCATTGAGGCCGATGGCAAATACCGACTGTTAATTAACACGGAGCTAAGCCCTCAGGGGTATCTTCAAAAGGATAAAACGAAAGATCTGGTTGCTGGGGTACCAACGGGAGCGCTCATTGGGATGATCGCACCTGCCACACGGAAAAGGAATCAACCGGAGCCTCAACCATTTATGATCGGCGATAAGAAAGAACTTCAACCGAACGCGTCCGGAATTTTATTCTTGAAAGTCAACACGCCCCCTCAAGCAAAATGCACAGGAAAACTGAAAGTAATACTGAGCGGAAACATTTCACGGTAGTGGTGCACAGACGGTGAAATAAAAACAGTGAACATTCAGTGCTGCCAGGCAGGATCTCTTGTACATCCTCGAAATACAGCAAGCGTTGCACAGAGTCGGTTTCTTTAATCGTCAGGGATGACCAAGGAAGATAAGTCGTGGAGTTCGAGACGAAAATCACTGGACCGGTTGCCGTCATTGGAGACGTTCATGGACAGGTCGAAAAAGTTGAACGTATTCTTGACCGGCTCCGTCGTCGTGACGACTATCAACGTCGCTGGATTATCTTCATCGGTGATTTGGTTGATCGTGGACGCGATCCCAAGCGGGTGATCGATCTTGTGCTCGAGAACATTATTGAGCACTCGAAAACCACTGTCCTGTCCGGGAATCATGAACTCGCAATGACAGGTGCTCTGGGACTCATTGATGTTCCGCAAGAAAATGATTGGAGTGGTCGCTGGCTCGACCATTACAGTTCCCAAACGACCTTTGAAAGCTACGGGGCTCCGTTTGGCGATCTTCAGCAACTTCGCGAGAGAATGCCGACGGATCATCAAAGCTTTCTAAAAAACATTCCCTGGGCCGTGGAACACCCTGAGTATTTCTTCGTTCACTCGGGTTTGGAAGTGAATACTCCATTCGAGATTCAACGGCGCATTCTTGCCAATAGAGACTTCACACTCAATCGACCTCCCTGGCTATGTTCGAAGCGACTTCCTTTTGAAGATCCACCCAAAGATTGCCACCACATCGTTGTCTCTGGACATGCTTGCGTCCCGCAAGTGGTCTTCAGTCGGAAACGAATTTTAATTGATACCACTGGAGGGAATTCAGGGAGCATGAGTTGTGTCTTGCTGCCTGAAAATCAAATCATTTTTTCCGACACCTCCGAAGCGAATGAACCGATCTGGCAACCACAGTCTTCCATGCGAGAATTGAATTTACGAGCGAGGTGAACTTCGCCAGCAAGCCCTCGTTCTCATCCCGCTGACAACTTTGTGGTTTGCGGTTGCTCCAGCTTCACTCCAGTCAGTTGCATATGAGGCTGGGGTTATTCTTGGCACAACGCTAATCGGAAAGTGCCTTTAGCAACACGCAAACACACATAAGTAGATACAAATTCATTCAGGTCAATCTCCATCGAGGATGACTGACGAATGATCACGAGACAGGGGTGATTGGGGGGTCTTACGCAAGATGCATCGCATGAGAAGGGGCCATCGTCTTTGCTGGGTGTCCGATGCAATGTTGTGAGTTGTGGGAATTGGAGAATTTTTAAAATACGCCTATCACTTCGCTCCCATTTCAAGGGGACGATGCATTAGCATGCAGAAACAATTGCTTTTGGTATGACGGCGCATGACGGCGCGTGACAGCGCGTGACGGCGTACAGCGTACAGCAGCGCATGAAACGACAGAACTGGCGAGTCTCAATAAATTCACTGCTTTTTTGTGGATATTCTTTCGCGAGGGAGTTTCTGTGCGGAGGATTTGGATGCATCAATTGATCACGATGGATCCAAATTTCAGAAAATCCGTTGAATTGTGAAGTCTCAATGCGTTTAATCCAGTAGCTGTTATACCGGTTGGTACCGTTGTTTTTTTCCTTAATTTCCCTTTTTTAGAAAGGCGACTCTCATGAAGCGAAGCAAGCGAGGATTTACTCTGATTGAACTTTTAGTGGTGATTGCAATCATCGCGATCTTGGTCGCGCTACTGCTGCCAGCGGTTCAACAGGCCCGTGAAGCAGCACGGCGTACGCAATGTAAAAACAATTTGAAACAACTTGGACTAGCCCTGCACAACTACCACGACACGTTCGGAATATTTCCAAACGATCGGCATTCGTACTGGCCGGTAGCGGGAACTCGCACAGGCCAACTACCCCGAAACCATAGTTGGATGGTTCAAATTCTGCCTTACATTGATCAAGCCCCACTCTACCAGGCGGTCAACTTCGAAGCGCAATTATACGGGCAAACACTGCCGGATGGTAAATTTATTACCGCCCAAAAGATCACGCCATATATCTGCCCATCTGACACAGAAATTGAACCCTCATCTATCTACAATTTAGCAACGACAAACTACGCTGGCTCTCAGGGATTTGATTGGTGGCGCCGTATCGGACAGGTGCATGAGGGAATGTTCTCGCTGGAGTCAAAAGTTCGCATGCGAGACATCAGGGATGGAACCTCGAACACAATTGCTGTGGGGGAAGTCAATTCAACAGGCCAGAAATGGGGCGGCAGAAGAGGTGGTGCAGGGACTCCTCGTAATGGTGGAGGTGAGGCTGTCTTTCGAAACTGGTCAGTTTCGATTACTCATAACGTCATCGCGACAAACCCTGGTTACAATATCACAAATCCTGATGGCATGGCTGGAGAGGATGCGACCTGGTGGAAAAACGCGCCATACGCAATGGGACCGTATTACATTGCGGCACACGCCATTAATTCTGATTGGCCAGGCCCAAGCAGTCTTCACACTGGTGGTGCTCAGTTCCTGATGGCCGACGGAAGTGTCCGTTTCTTAGGTGAAAACCTAGACTACCATGGAGCACACAACCAGGGCCCCAACGGCCCTAATAGTCTTTGGATGTCGTTGAATACGATCAACGGATCTACTGCTGACACCATTGTCTCCAACTTCTAAAGTTTATTCTGCTCATTTTTCAGAAACCGCGTTTAGCAAATCAGCAAGTTTCATTTTGATGGTTTGCCAAGAGGTTGTTCTAGGCGCCATCGTCGAAACAGTTTTCGACGATGGTGTCTGTTTGTCGTGCAAGCCATTGTTTTCAGCCCCCTCCTTTCATTTGGAGAGGGTGTTTTTTTCTAACTAGCTAGTAGGAGTGATTTAGTGTTTCGTAGAGACCTTCTGATTTCGTCTTTTTTGTGCCTCGTACTCTGTGGTTGTTCCGATTCCGGAGACTCTGTAGACCAGTTGAAAACAGTACCCGCCTCGGGAAAAGTGACACTCGATGGAAATGATTTCGGCCCCGGGACTCTTGACTTTATCCCGGTGGGTCAACCAGGAAATGATAAGGTGAGTTCTGCCTCAGCAATGGTCGGTGAAGATGGAACGTTTGATGTTGGGACATATGACGATGATGATGGAATCGTCCCAGGGAAATATACAGTCAGGTTGAATGCTATGGATAGCGCTGCTGAGACTCCAAACGCGGAAAACTTTGAGGTGACAGTCGGTGACAGCGGTGACGAGAATATCGTTATCAACTTAAAGTCGAAAAAGAGTAACGCGGGAACTCTAATGTCTCCAAGTTTGGATGGTGGTGGTGCCGGAACTGGACTATAAACCCGCCAAAGATGAGCGATTCTGGCCATTTTTATAACCGGAGGGGGGAGGTCAGCGAGATGATCTCCCCCATCGCAATCAATAGTTAACGAGATCACTCTCGACTCAGGGTGTCAGCTGCCTGCGAAAAACATCTCAATCTTTCCCGCAGGCAATATGTACCTCTGCCGAATAGGAGCTGTGGGGAGTTCATTCTGTTCTTGTCGCACTCTCTCAAAAGGAAAGATTGAGTAGGTCTGCCGAGAGTGATATGCGCGACTCAATTGCAGTGAGAGCCCTCAGTGCATACACCTCGACCTGCAAGACCAGTCTGCTCCGCGCATTTCGTATGCGTAAAACCGTTCTCTTTAACGATAAGTGAGCCTGGTTGTGGGGAGCATGCCATCAGCAATACAGCAAGCTCACTTCTGCTACTAGAAATCGATACAAGCGAACCCTGGTAACGACACAATTTTTTGGGAAATTCGTCTCTCGCTCTCAAAAAATCGCCGGCGTCCAGAGTTCTGGCCGTGCTCAAGTTGACCAGTTGAAGAAACTTCTTAAGGATGGAACTCCGGTTTTGGCACTAAAAAAGTGCCACCATCTTCAGTTAAAACCCAGCGGCTGAATTCATTCTTAGCGTTTTCGGCTCCGGGTTGGTCAAGAATGTGTGTTGTTCTTCCCCCAGCAGGCCAGAGAACTTCAATTGCTTGAGTCTTAGTAGTAACCGGGAGCGGAATTGTTCGGTCCCGTGAATTGCAGGAGAGGTAATTTCCGTCAGTGGTGGGTAGAAGCGTTGATTCTCCGGATTCGTTCACTTGAAATAGAAAGGCACCAACGGCGTTTCGGTTCGATTTTGTTCCCACCAACTGCACGGTTGCAATCGACGTGGCAATATCAGTTCGGTTTTCAAGCAGAGCGACAGGGCGGTCCTGATGAACGACAACGACATCAGAGAGGCCATCTCGATTCCAATCCAGAGTCGCAACGCCACGTCCGAGACCTTGCTTTAAGAAGTAATCACCGGCAGATTGAGAAGTCTCCTGGAACCGTCCATCTCCGCGATTCCTGAAGAGTTGTGCCGACATTTTCCACGGTTGGTCACCGGACTCATCGTGGAAGATGTGTCCGTTCGCCACGATGAGATCGGCGTCGCCATCGTAATCAAAATCACACGCCTGCGTCCCAAACCCCAGGACCGGAAGTGTCGGTTCTAACAAGCCATTATGACGTGTGTCGTCTTGAAAAATGAAGTCGCCGAAATTGGAATAGAGCGCGTTGTGTTCAAGGTAGAAATTGGTAACGTACAAATCCAATTGTTGGTCCTGATTGAAGTCGGCCACTGTCAGGCCCATGCCAGCTTGCGATTGCCCTTGCTCATCGAGCGCTGCGCCTGAGACAAGTCCACGTTCTTCAAAGGTGGGAATTTCGTCGCCTGGCAGGCTGGTATTCTCAAACAAAAAATTTGGCACGCTGTCGTTGCTGACATAAATGTCCATGCGCTGGTCTGCATTAAAGTCTGCCACAATCACGCCCAGACCTTTGCCGTTGGGAACCTTGATGCCGGATTTCTCCGAGACGTCCAGGTATCCTCCCGCCCCATCATTGAGAAGCAATCGGTCTGGTCCACTCTCGAAACTGGCGGGATCGCAGGGACGATATGTGCCGTCCGGCAATTGGCAGACCTTGAGTCCAATCACATAATTCGTGATGTACAAATCAAGAAAGAAATCTCCATTGAAGTCTGCCGTAGCAATGGAGGTACTCATCTCTTCTTCGTTGAATCCGAGTTCTTTTCCGATTTCGGTAAACGTTCCATCCCCGTTGTTCAAATAGAAGTTGTTGCGGCCCATGTTGGAAACAAAGAGATCGTCGTAACCATCGTTGTTGAAATCCAATGCCGTCCCTCCCAGGCCATACGCATTGGATCCCAAACCGGAACCGGCAGTGACATCGAGATACCGCTTCCCATCAAGATTGCGAAACAGGCGATCGATGTGCTGTCTGGAATCGGTTTCATTGGGAATGGGGCACCCTTGTGGGAAATAGAGGTCTTCCCAGCCATCGGCATCATAATCAATGACAATGACGCCTCCTCCCATGCTTTCAATGAGATGTGCGACCTTAGATTCCCCATTGAAGTATTGAAAATCGATTTTGGCTTCTGAGTGGACATCGACAAACTCAATTGGCGAGGTTCCATTCTGAATCGTAAGCTGCTTTTGACTCTTTGTTTCGTCGGACGATATTTCCGGGAAGAGCGGTGAGGTCAATTGAAGTCGGTTCACTGGCCGGCCGGGAAGAGATTCGGAGGCCAGTTTGGTGACCGCTTTGAATTGTGTAACTAACGCTGGATCATGGGGGGCGAATTGGCGAGCACGAGCATACCACTGGGCTGATTCTTCAAACCGATTGAGATCGTGGAGTTTCTTTGCGATTCGAATCAGAATGGGCAGTAAGCGCGGGGAGTTTGGATTTTCAAAATGAGTCGTACGCAAGCAAAGGGTTTTAAGTTCACCCAAGAGGACCGATTTCTCAATCAATTTTATTGCTTGCTGCCCGCGTCCAAGACGCTCCAAAGTCATCCCGAGGTGGTAACAGTTTTCTCGATGGTTTGGATCGACCGCTTCCACATTTCTGAAATACTGTGCCGCAATTTCCCAGAGTTTAACTTCATAGGCGACGCGACCATACGCATACCAGAGTTCCTTGGATTGTGAAGCAGACACTGAATTCGAGCGACAAATACTGAGTGCCTTTTGAGTTTGACCGCTTTCAATCAACAATATGATTTGCTGAGACAGAAGCTTGTCCGAAATCGAGGATTTCTTGTTTAGATGATCGATGAACTTCAGAGCTTGCTCTGTTTGTCCGTCCTCTCCAAGGACATCGACATACGCAGTCTGTGCATCTGAGTCTGCAGGATTTTCTTTCAGTGTCGCTTCCAACGGCGCCAACGATTTCCCAGCTGGAAATCCTGTCGAATGCGGGACTGTGTCAAAAACGAGTTCCTGAACTTTGAGCGGTCGTCGTTGTCGGATCTTATCGAGTTGTTCGAGAAGTGCCTCTGGGCGACGCAGCATACTATAGACGAAAACAAGCCTTTCGCGGGCGTCCATGTAATCGGGGTTGAGACGAAGAGCTTCTTCAAAAAAATCGCGGCTTAAGTCGACACGCCCACGATTTAATTCCACGGCACCTTCAAGGAGTCGTGCCGTCGCAAGTTGTTCGAGCTTACCTTTGCGGATTGACCTCCACAGTTTTAAGGCTTGATCTGTTTCCCCTTCCTCCACGAGAAGTTGCCCATAGTAAAGCTTGGCCATAATGTGATCAGGGTCACGTTCGAGGCACAATTCAAGGAACGGTCGTGCTGTCATGAAGTCGTCTTTGTCAATCGCTTTTTCCCCAAGAAGATAGAGTTCCTCAGCAGTCATGAAAGTTTCATGCGGCTGGTTTTGATGCCATCGCCAATAGAAAAGCCCGGCAACAGTCGCGAAAAGAACGATTAAAAAAACCCTGGACTGCAAAAGTCGTTGCTTGAAGTGCGTCATGCGGCAAAACTCGATTCAAAAATTGCAATACGTCTGAGTGCGAATGCTGAAGTATAATTCTCCCGGCTATAGAAACGATTTGCAAGGCGATGATTCAGAGCAAACGCGAGATCACTTCGTGCCGCAGCATTTTTTGAATTTCTTTCCTGATCCACACGGACAGGGATCATTTCGGCCGACCGTATTCAAGGGAACCCTCTTCGTATTCCTCTTTGATGTTGATTCGGCGGCAGGTTTGTTCTTGCGGAACTGTTGCATGACGTTGGCGGCAGGACGCCGGGCTTTCAGTTCGACCGCCATCTGCTTCATCAATGGATCAATATGATTGAAGAACATGCGATAACCGCCGCAAAGGTAGTTCAGTCCGACTTCTCCATCTGGAGTTGTAATGAAGCGATTCTTCGGGCATTCCCCATTGCAGGCAAAGCGGACTTCGCAATCGAGGCAATACTGCGGCAAAGTTGATTCTTTGGCGATTCCAAATTCTCGCTGCCGCTGCGAATTCGCAAGTTCAATAATCGGGAGTTCGTGAATATTGCCGAGCTTGTAATCTGTTTCAACGTAATGATCACACGAGTACAAGTCACCGTTATGTTCAATAGCAAGCGCCCTCCCGCACTGTTTTCGAAACACACACAGGCTCGGCTCAAGACCGAGCCAGGCGGCGAGTGCCTGATCAAAAATCTGCACGAAGACCTTGCCGACATCTCGCTTCACCCATTCATCGAAGACTTCACAGAGAAATTGACCGTACTGCTCAGGCACGACAGTTCGTGAACTGACGAGGTGCCCCCACCGATTCGTTTGCTCGGCATTGGTTAATTCACTTTCCGGATGAACTCCAACACCGCGCCGTTCGACAATGGGAATAAACTGAATAAACTCGACACCATTATCCCGCAGATACGTGTAAACGCGCCGCCCGTGCAGACTGTTCTCATTGTTGACGACAACAAGCGTGTTGAATTCAACACTGTGTCGCTTGAGAAGTTGCAACGCCTGCATGACTGCTTTGAATGACCCGTTCCCTTTTTTGTCATATCGATAGCGATCATGAAGTTCCGCCGGACCGTCAATCGAAAGGCCGATCAGAAAACCTTCCTGCTTGAAAAACTCCGCCCATTCATCGTCCAGCAACACGCCATTTGTTTGCAGGGCATTGGCAATTTTCTGACCAGGGCGAGCAAACTTCTTTTCGAGTTCAACGATCCGTTTAAAAAAGTCGAGACCCAGCAACGTCGGTTCGCCTCCCTGCCAGGCAAACGTGACTTCCTCAGTACCATCTGGCTGCGCGGCGATGTATTGCTCGATGTAAGTTTCAAGTGTCTCAGGTTCCATCCGCCAACTTTTGGTCTTGGGATAGAGATCTTCCTTATGAAGGTAATAGCAGTATTCACAATCAAGATTGCAAATGGGCCCAATCGGCTTCGCCATCACATGCAACATTTGTGATGAAGTCAAATCGGCGGTGGGTGTGGCGGTATTCACAGTCTACACGATCTCGGCAAGAAGTTTCTTCAAAGAATAGCACGCTGCGCTGGCTCGAACACCTGGGATTACGTGCAATTCTATCTGCTCTGGACTCTCGACTCTTAACTCTCCACTGTCAAATTTTCATCTTGTGTTGAATCGAACCTTCCGGGTACTCTCTCGGTCCCATCAAAGTTCACTTCACGTTTCCTACCTATTCTCTCCAAACTTCTTTTTCTCCAGCTTCAAATTGCGACAGGAGGTCGTTGTGGTGTTGCGCCGTCTACTCACTTCCGTTCCAGCTTTAGTTCTGGTTTGTGTCTGCGTCATTAGCATTGGGCAGCAAGAAGCGAAGGCTCAGAGCTTACGCGTGATCACGAAGGTCACCGACGTTTCAAATCCACAAAATCCTCAGCCTCTTTCACATAGCCTGACGCTGTTCCACGGAGGCAGGGTTTACGATTACATCGAGCAAGTTGGTGAAGTGGTCATTTTCGAGCCGATCCACAATCGATTCATTATTCTTGGCAAGAATTACGCTTTCACTGAAGTCACTTTCACTGAGATCAATCACTTTCTGGAATCAGCGCAAACCGAAGCAGTGAAATACATTGATGAGCTTTCCGTGGATCCGAATCCGAACGCAGCAGGCATGGCGGCTGCGATGCGGTTTCAACTGACCCCGGAATTTCAAGAAACGTTCGATGTTGCGAATTCTCGACTGACACTCGCTGGAACCGAGATGGAATACAGTGTTGTTGGGCAGCCTGTCGAGGCCGAGAGTGTTGTGAATCGCTACCTAGAATATGCAGACTGGGCGAAGCGCCTCAATTATGTGCTGCATTCGCACTCTTCCTTGCCGCAGTCTCGATTGAAATTGAATGAATCCCTGAGAACTCGCAAAATGTTACCGGTCGTGGTTGATTTGACACTGCACCTTGATCCACCAGTCAAATTCCGAGCCGAGCATCGTTATGCGGACAAATTTCAATCTAATGACCGCCGCTTGATCAGTCACTGGGAGCGAACATTGATATCCGACAAAGTTCGTAGAATGACTTTTCGCGAGTACCAGCAGAATCTGCTGATTCAGGCCAGCCGCTGAAAACAAGCGCGGCCTGATCACTGCAATCAGGCGCGGGGCGATCTGAGGAGCAGAGAGTACTCTGATGAAGAAGGCTCTGCGACCGCTTCAACCTCTTTCCTCCTTGTGCTCATCGAGTTCTTTGTGGTTCAAAATCACCGGATAAACTGTTGCAACAACATCAGTTGCAGCCCAGGCCGAGACCAATCCGTGCGGCTCTGAACTCAAAGAAACAGCTGAAATCTCTCTCCTGACGTGAAATCCGGTCTCTGCTTCGCTAACCTGTCAGTAAGAAATGATGCCGAATGCGTCATGAAATTTACGACACACGGAACGTCCGGTCGGCGTTCTGTTCAGTGTGTCAGATGTTTATAAATCCGAAATGACCGAGCGAGGATCACGAATGCCAAATCAATCAACACGCCGCGATTTCTTACAGACAAGCGCTGCGATTGCTTCCGCTGTTTACGTGGGAAGCCCAAAGGTCTATGCCCAAAACCAGGAACGATCCGCGAACGAACGCATCACGTATGCGTGCGTTGGAGTTGGTGGCAAAGGGAGTAGCGACTCCGCTGATGCCGCAAAGCATGGCGATGTGGTCGCGATCTGCGATGTCGATGATCGCACACTCGCAAAGCGTGGGGCTCAACCGGGGTTCAAGGAAGCAGAACGCTTCAACGATTTCCGCGAAATGCTCGACAAAATGGGCGACAAGATCGACGCTGTCACCGTCTCGACTCCTGACCATACGCACGCCCCCGCTGCTGCCATGGCCATGAAAATGGGCAAAGCCTGCTTCTGCCAGAAACCGCTGACTCACACCGTTTGGGAAGCACGTCGTCTTGTCGAAATCGCCAAAGAAAAAGGCGTGAAGACGATGATGGGCAACCAGGGGACTGCAATGAACGGTCTGCGTCACGCCGCAGGGCTTCTTCGCAATGGGACCATTGGTCGCGTTAAAGAAGCACACATCTTCACCAACCGACCAGTCTGGCCACAAGGTGGTCCTCGTCCAGAGCCAAAAGATCCACCACCGTACCTGAACTGGGATCTCTGGTTGAGTGCTGCTCCTGAGCGTCCATATGGAGACAACAGTTACCACACATTTGCCTGGCGTGGATGGTGGGACTTTGGAACAGGTGCATTGGGCGACATGGCCTGCCATACCTTCAACATGCCATTCGCCGGCTTGAACCTTGCCAACCCAAAAACGATTCAGGCAACATGTTCTGGACACAACAACGACAGTTACCCATCATCGTCTCAGATCGAATTTGAGTTCGCTCACCCAAGTGGCGAAGGCATCATGCCTGTCACGTGGTACGATGGTGGAAACACACCTGATGAAAGCCTGCTCAAGGGTGTGGACTTCAAGCATAAGAGTGGTGCGATCATTGTCGGTGAAGAATTCACTCTTTACTCGTACGCAGACTACGGTGACAAATGGGTTCTCATCGACAACGATGGGAAAGAGATTGCTCAAAAAGATGCACCTGAAGTCGAGTATGAAAAATCTCCCGGACACTTCACTGAGTTCCATGAATCGGTCATCGGCAAGCGTGACCACGCAATGTCAAACTTCGCGGAGTACGCTGGTCCTTTGACCGAAACCATCCTGCTCGGCAACCTCGCCGTCTGGGCAGCTGCGAAAGGTGAAAGCAAGAAGATCGAATGGGACGCCAAAAGTCTCACCGCAACCAATGCACCGGAAGTGATGAACGTCGTCAAGAAAAAATATCGAAAGAACTACGGTTCTTACCTCGACGCCTGATCTAATGATCGGCATCTGAAAGAAATCAACAGCCCTGAGAGAACTCTCTCAGGGCTGTTTTCGTTTGTGCAAATTATTTCCGACAGGAGCTACCTGGCACTTCTCTAACAATCAATCGTAGGGTGCGGTGAAGCAAGCCGTTGATCAATTGGTGGGTTACGTTCTCGGTTTTCCCATTGAATCACAGGGTCAGGGCGTTCACGCTTGCTTGAGAAACCCACCTTTCACGAACGGGTGACGAACTTCACCCACCCTACCGTGGCTCATCGCCCAACTGCTGCCAACCATACTCACGCTCAACACGGCAAACGCGGAGCTGGAATTGCGAGTACCACTTCTCTTTGCCGAGTCGCTGTGCCTCCTGATGCTCTGCGACCGCATGCCACTTCTGAATGGCATCGAGGTCACGCCAATACGAAACCGTGAGACCTGTTCCGTTGGGATCACTCACGCTCTCGATCCCAAGGAATCCTGGCTGCACCGCCGCCAGTTCAACCATGCGTTCCGCCATTTCGGCATAGGCAATTTCGTCACCTTCCATTCGAATGGAAGTGAAAATGACCGCGTAATACGGCGAGTCAGGCGTCTGTGCAATCGCAGTCACTTCTCACTCTTTTCAATTGCTTCACCACGATTCTTAGAAAGTCGATCAAGGATGTTCTTCGTGATTTGAATTACCGCCGGATCATTTCCCCGCAGTCCATGCGCCCAGTCTGTTGACCCACACGTAAAGACGGTTCCCCCTTGAGTGTAAACACCCAGAACCGAAGCACCGACGCGGTCTTTGGGGAATTTGTCGTACCAGTAACAATCGCCGGGAGCCCAGCGGGCAGGGCAAGTGCCGAGGATTGTAAACGTCTTCGGCGTTCCATCTCGATAAGTTGGATTCGGCAAACCATCCTTCCAGGTCATTTCACAGCCATCACATTCATATCCGACAATTGTGTCCTTCCCACCGAAGTTGTCTCCTTTTTTGATTTCCGTGCCAGCGAAGACCCAATGCTCCGGGCGGTGAACTTCGTATGCTCCAGTACCTTCCATGAATTGCCCATGGCTGCGGTGGTAGCCTCCCCAGAGGAAACCAACGCCGGTCATTTCATTTTCCGGACGCCCCACGAGATGATGCCCCCACAACGTCGCGAGCAGTCGTTGGTCACCGGTGCGGTACAACGGATCGAACATATGAGCCTGTTTCCAACTGGTCAGGGCGCGCCCATCTTCTTCACTGCGAACCTGCCAACAGCACGTGTTGCCACTAAAGAAAGCAACGTTCCCACCGGCGGCGATGTACGCTTCCAGATTGTCGCGCATCGGCGAAGACCAGTATTCGTCATGCCCGACACTAAGCACCAGGTTGTATTGCTTGAGTATCTCTGGATGAAATTCAAGGTCGCTGTTGACTGCGTAGTCGAGCGTGTATCCATTCGCTTCAGCCCAGCGAACAAAGTGAATTTCCCAGCTACCGAATTGTGAACGAAGCGGTCGATTGAACGAAACGCGGTGCCCCTGAATACCGTCCCGGTCGTGGTAAGAGTAAAGACTATGCCCGCCCCAGTTCGTGTATGCGTTGTACGTATTCGTGGAGAGTTGCAACAGGATCTTGGTCTCTTTACCAGGATTTGCAGACCGAACGACAAAGAAAAGCACAGCCGTGGCAGGCTTCTCTTCTCCTGTTTTCTTACCTGTCAGCGTTACCTGATAGTATCCGCTTTTCCAATCCTTCGGAATTTCAAACTCAAACGCTCTCGGCCACTTGCAACCGTCCGACGAAGCACGGTCTGGAATCGGATAAACCTTGCCGGTGATTCCATCTTTTTCATAGACGAGTTCGTTCTTCACACCAACTCGTTCAATCGCAATTGAAATGTCCTCAACACTCGCAGAAAGATGCAGCCCAACCTCTTCACCCGGCAGGTAACTCAACTCATTGAAGTACCCTTCCACAAACGCCCCTGATCGAGGAGCTTGATCCGCCCGAGTACAAGTTGTAAAGACGGCAGAAATCAATACCGTAAAGAGAAGAAAACGAGCAGCCTGCATGGTGTAGAACTCCTATGAAGTGTGACAGATTCGCAACCATCTTATCGCGATACGCTCTGAGATGTCAGGTACGGCAGTTTTTGTAACTCGGAGCCCTCCCTGCCTTCAAATGCAGCAGCTTATTTCAATCGCTTGAGTCCTGCAAAACAAAGTAACATGACAAAATACAAACTCACCATCGTCCAGTAATGAACCGGTTCCTCATCACGGCGGATGATTCTTGTGATTCTGCCAGCAGGAACAGGCAGATCGGAAGAGAGACTGCGGAAGAAGTCTGGCCCAAGCGTCATTCCAGAGACCATTTGCAGGAGTAGGACTCCAAGACAAATCCATTCAATCATGATTCTCACCAAGTCGATTTAATACCCACCTTGCCATATCGCCAACTGATTGGAATTCTTCATTGGTCTGATCGGGGATGATGATACCGAGTTCTTCTTCAATCGCTACAAGAATGTGAAGCGAACCGAACGCTTCTGCTTCTGTCGCTTCAAAAGGCTGAGCCAGATTTCGAAGGTGCTGTTTCAGTTGCATCGATTTCGACAGGAGCGAACCACATTGGGGACACGGTGCATCGTCGACTAAAGAACCAAACTCCAAATCTTTGGTCGCACCACAAACCGGACAACGGCTCGGAAATCCTTCAGGAGTGCGAGAAGAAGGCAATCTGATATCTCCTCTTGACCATAACAATGAAGTACCCCACGGTTCGTGAGCGCCTGACAGGGAGCCTATACTCTCAGAAAGGTCGTGCCCATATTGAGTTGGCAGCAAGGGCACACCGAGTGATTCGACGACGCCGATTCATGTCCACCCTGCTTCGCGATGTGGACATGGCACACAGTTCGTTGTCATTTCATGACAGAGAATTCCTGGGCGGCGTTGGCGACTACTCATTCGAAACCTATTCCACCGTAAGGCAATGCAGCAATTTCCTTGACTTACCACCACCCTGAACACAGAATCTATTAGTATTAGCATACCGTGTTAGCATGGAAGGTGTTCCGCCTGAATCCGAATCATATCTGGAGACATCGCTCCAGCAACAATTCACCATCATTTTCCACCACAGAGACAGGACGAGGCCATGGCTGCGAAAACCGGTATCACACGTGGAACGCTGATCATTTTCACATGCGGGATGATCGCTGGAATCTTTCTGGCGAGTCAACGGGCATTCCAATTCCCCATCACCGCAACCGCACATGCTCAGCAACAGTTGCCGCAGAAGGTGAAGCAGCCCCCTGTGATCTCACCAACCAAAGCGCTTGTCAAACGCGACATGTATTTTCCTGGTACAGAAGATCTCAAGCCTGATGAGATGCGAATCACGGCCCTCGGAACAGGAATGCCGAGCGCTCGCCCAAAGCAGGCAGCGGCATGCTTCCTCGTTGAACTTGGCAACGGTGACAAATTCCTGTTTGACATCGGCAGCGGGTCGCATGAACGTATTGCCGCACAGAAAATTCCTTACGACTATCTGGACAAAGTGTTTATTGGCCACCTGCATGTGGACCACTTTGGCGACCTGCCCACTTTTTGGCTCGGTGGCACAGTCATGAACCGTCTTGTCCCCTTACGGATCTGGGGACCGAGCGGTTCCAAACCGGAACTCGGAACAAAGTATTGTATGGAGAAGATGCACGAAATGTACCAATGGGATATCGGTACTCGTTCCGGAGTCATCGACTTTCGAGGAGGTGAACTCGAAATTCACGAATTTGCGTTCGATGGCGTCAACGAGCCCATCTTTGAAGAAAACGGCGTTGTCATTCGCAGCATCCCCGCCATTCACGGACTCGATGGTGCAGTCAGCTTCATTCTTGAATGGAATGGGATGAAGTTTGTTTACGGTAGTGATACTTACCCCAATAAGTGGTACGTCGAACACGCCACCGATGCCGATGTCGCAATCCACGAGTGCTTTCTTCCACCAACTCTGCTTGTTGAAAAACAAGGCTTTTCGCCACTTGAAGCATTGACAGTTGGAACCCAGGGACACACCTCGCCTGAGCAATTCGGCAAAGTCATGTCGCAAGTCAAACCACGCCTGGCAGTGGGCTATCACTTCTACAATGACTTCGACACAGAGCCAGAAGTCCGAGACCGAGTACGAAAGACCTATGATGGACCGTTATCGTTGGCGGTCGATTACATGGTTTGGAATGTGACCAAGGACGACATCAAAGTGCGAATGGCCGCGAAAGACGAAGAAGTCTGGCCCTCACCACCGATCAAAGAAAAAATTGCCCCGGATTTTCGAAACTCAATACCGATGTCAAAGTTTACTCTTTCTGGACGCAAGCCGTATCCCGAAGTCGTCGAACCGATCTACGATGAGATCAACAAGAAATATGGAACAGACTTTAAACCAGGCTTGTAAGAACGGGCCTCTGTGCACGGAAACACCCGACATTTCCTTGGTATTTTCTGTAAAGTCATCACGGTGGGTCGCATTCACAACCCACCGTTTTTCAACGGCATACGTCACTCACTCTCCAGCGCTCGTCGATTTTTTGGACAGAGTCTGACAAGGCACTACCGCCGATTGGCATTCGAATCTAAACTGTTGGCTGACTCAGACAGATTCTGTTACAGCCAGAGAAACGACATCCCATGCCGAAACAATGGAGGTTTGCGCCGCACGATCAGGGAACGGTTTCCCGACTTGCGAAGGAGATGTCTTGTTCGCCTCTTCTGGCACAGGTGTTAGCTGCTCGGGGAATTGAATCGAAGGAGCATGCTCATCAGCTTTATGCGACAAAGATGACGGACCTGCACGAACCAACGCTTTTGCCGGGAATTCCGGAAGCTGCCGAGCGTGTGGTCTCGGCAATCAATTCGAAACGTCGGATTACGATTTATGGTGATTACGATGTGGATGGTGTCACGGCGACCAGCATTCTCTGGCACTGCTTCAAGCTGGCAGGAGCAACGGTGGACTACTACATCCCTTGCCGACTTGAAGAAGGCTACGGTTTGAATCTGGAAGCGATTCGAACTCTGCACGAAGAGGATCCGAATCGGCTTGTGATTACCGTCGACTGCGGAATTTGCAGCTTGGCAGAAGCAGAGTTGGCGAAAGAACTCGGCCTCGAATTGATCATCACCGATCACCATACAATGGCGGACGAACTTCCGGTGGCGGCGACGAATGTTCATCCGCGATTGCCTGGCAGCGAGTATCCGTTTCCGGATTTGTGTGGAGCTGGAGTTGCGTTCAAGCTTGCCTGGGCGGTCTGTCAACTTTTGGGAGATGGAACGAAAGCTTCACCCAGAATGCGAGAGTACCTGAAATCGGCGGTTGGTCTGGCTGCGATTGGAACCGTGGCAGACGTTGTTCCGCTGGTCGGTGAGAATCGAATTCTCGTCCGCTATGGTCTGGCAACGGTTGTGGAGAATTCGATGCTGGGGCTTTCAATGTTAATGAAAGTTGCTGGTCTGGCGGAACAGAAAGAAATGTCGGCGGAAGATATCGGATTCGGAATTGCCCCGCGCATTAACGCCGCTGGTCGGCTGGGACAGGCGCGATTGGCAGTTGAACTGCTCACGACTGAAAACCGACAACGCGCCACACAGCTTGCGGACTATATGGATCAACTGAATAAAGATCGCCAGAAAGTCGAACGCAAGATTTTCAAAGAAGCCAATCAACAGGTTGAGGACAATCCAGAATGGCTCGAAGCAGGTGCATTAGTTCTGGCGAGCGAAGAATGGCACCCTGGCGTCATTGGAATCGTTGCCAGTCGCATGGCTGAAAGATTCGAACGCCCGGCAGTGATGCTGGCTCTGAACTCCGAGTCTGGCACAGGACAAGGGTCGGGACGTTCGTTTCATGGCTTCGATTTACACGCTGGTCTGACAGCGTGCAGTGAACATCTCGAAACATTCGGTGGTCACAAAGCGGCAGCCGGGATGAGAATCAAGCAGGAGAATATCGAACATTTCCGTCAGGCGCTCGGGCAATACGCGCTGGAGCAGTCCTCATCAGAAACCGCCGAACCGGAACTCTCGGTCGATGCAGAAATTTCACTTCACGATCTTACGCATCGCGCAGTCAAGGAACTCGACTGGCTCGGACCATTCGGCGCACAACATCAACGCCCCAGATTCTCCGCCAGTCATGTGGAACTCGTCGAACCACCGAAAAAGATGGGCGGAGGAGACCGGCATTTGTCATTGAGAGTTCGAGACGGCAGCAAAGTGCTCCGCGCCGTCGCGTTCGGAAAAGGTGACTGGGCGGACGAGATGAAAGACGCCATCCACGGTCCGTTCTCCATCTGCTTCACCACGAACATGAACCGCTATCGCGGCTACGAAACCGTTGAGCTCAAACTCATCGACTGGCAACCCTCGGCGAAGAACGCGGCTGCACCGGTGTCGTAGAATGTTGCGGGCGGCGTGGATTGTCATTCGTTACCAGCTTGCATTTACCCAACATTTCGCAAAGTCGAAATGCCATAAGAAACTCCGATGATGACGAGTATCGTCACAACTTTCCCGGAGTCGGTTGTCTGGAAAATGCCAGAAACATGCTCTTGAAGTGTGGTGACCTGTGGAGGTTGAACAAACATTTGCTGTTCGTAATAGGAGGAAACCTCATCAGCTCGGTACGGACGGTGGACTAGTTGCTCGGCTTGAGCAACCAGATTGAGAAATTCGGTGCGGTAGCCTTTTTCATCCTGACCAAGGGAAGCCTGCGCCCAGTTGCGGACGTCTCCCCAACTCAGGTGCTGGGCAAACTGTGAGTCGCGGAGGATCATCCCGAACGTCGCAACCGATGTCGCAAAACGAAGATCTTCGCTCGCTTTTCTGAACGGTTTGGACTTATTTTCGACAGCATGCGCGAATTCAATGCTTTGGTCTTCACTGGGAAGCTTATAGCGAAGGCGGACGGTCAAAAGTTCGTGGCCGTGCTCGTCCCCTGGCTCCGTTTTCGGCTTTTGATAGCGAAGTTCCGGAACGTCTGCATCAGGTATTTCCGCACCAACGGGAACAACTTCGTAGAGTGCTGTCACCGAATGCCCGGCGCCGATTTCACCAGCGTCTTTTTTGTCATCGCGAAAATCTCTGGCTGCGAGAGTGCGGTTCTCGTAGCCGATCAATCGATAGGCAGCAACATTCGCTGGGTTGAATTCGACCTGAATCTTGACGTCCTTGGCAATCGTTTCCAGCGTGCCGGTCATTTGATCGATCAGAACCTTGCGAGCTTCGGAGTATGAATCGATGTAGGCGTAGTTTCCGTTCCCATGGTCGGCCAGTTTTTCGGCGATGGAGTCTCGGTAATTCCCTGTCCCGAAACCAAGGACGCTCAGAAAGACGCCGGACTTCGCTTCTTGTGAAATCAATTGAATCAGGTCTTGCTCACGAGTAATGCCTGCATTGAAATCTCCATCGGAACAGAGGAAAACTCGGTTGGTGCCGAACTCAACATACTGCTGCCGAGCAACCTGATAGGCCATCTGCAAACCGGCGGAGCCATTCGTAGACCCTCCGGCGTTAAGAGAATCAATGGCTTGAGAAATTCGGTGCTGTTGATTCGCAGCGGTCGGCGGTAAAATGGTGCGGACTCCGCTGGCGTAGGTCACAATCGCGACACGGTCTCGGTCGCCAAGCTCTTCCAGCAACCGGTGCAGTGATCGCTTCACCAAAGGAAGTTTATTTTCCGGACGCATAGAACCGGAGACGTCCACCAGAAAGACAAGATTTGCAGGTTGCCGCTCCGCACGTTCGACTTCCTGACCTTTGAGTCCGATGCGAACGATCTGCCGCTGCGAATTCCAGGGAGACTGAGCGACTTCCGTATGCACCGAGAATGGTCGACCATCCGTCGGTGGTTTGTCATCGTAGGTAAAGTAATTAATCAGTTCTTCAACACGAACGGCATTCGCAGGCGGTAGCTGACCGCTTTCCAGAAAACGCCGAACGTTCGAGTAGGCAGCCGTATCGACATCGATGGAGAACGTCGATCTTGGGTTTTGCGAGACCGATTTAAAACCCGATTCGATGATTTCCGAATAGGTTTCGCCGGTCGTGTCAACTTTGGGGCGTGTGGGCGAAGGTGGCGTCGCAATACGCTGTGAAACGGGCATCGCCAAACGATGTTCTGCTGTTTCGGAATGGTTTGGAGATGCAGTTTTTGCGAAGCTATCATCACTTCCTCCTGAGTAGTCGCCATCTTCAGCAACTTCAGGCATTGGAGCTTCAGCAACGTCTGACACTGGAGCGCCCCCGAGAGACCCGGACGCATTCGAGAAAGTTGACTCTTTTCCACATCCAGAAATGAAAATCGGAACCAAGAACGAAAAACAAAGCAAAGTGCGCAGAGACATACCTTCTTCTCTCCCGTAATCTGAATAGATGTGGTGATTCGACGGATTCGCCAGGAAGTGGCATCTACGTTGATAGAGACCTGAAGGCGTGGAAAAATTCCACGTTTTCTGAGAAAATTACGAAGAGAACAGAGTTGGCGACAATTTCGTGGGATCTCCGGTGAGTATTCTGGCATAAGGGCCAAATCTCATTCGACAGTTTCTCAAGAATTTGAGTGTGGCCAATGTGCGCTGTCAGGCATTACTGTTCATCACGCCAGAATCTCTTTCACAACATTCCCATGCACATCAGTCAATCGGAAATCTCTGCCTTGAAAGCGGTAGGTGAGGCGTTTGTGGTCGAGGCCCATGAGGTGCAGAATGGTGGCATGAAGATCGTGGACGTGGACTTCGCCGGTGTCGACGCCGAAGCCGAGTTCGTCGGTGCTGCCGTGGATGTGCCCAGGCTTGATCCCGCCCCCTGCCATCCACATGGTGAAGGCGTCGATGTGATGGTCGCGACCGATTGACTCGCGGACTTCTCCCATGGGAGTGCGTCCAAATTCACCGCCCCAGATGACGAGAGTTTCGTCGAGGAGTCCTCTGGCTTTGAGGTCGATGATCAGCGCTGCTGCGGCTTGGTCAACCTCTTTGCAAACTTTTTCAATTGCGTCCCGAAGGTCGGCACCTTTGCCGCCATGGTGGTCCCAGTCGGTATGATACAACTGCACGAAGCGGGTTCCACGTTCGACCAATCGACGGGCGAGAAGGCAATTCTTCGCAAAGGATGGCTTGCCAGCTTCGACGCCGTACTGCTGGAGTGTCGCCTGCGATTCATCTTCGACGCGAGTCAATTCTGGAGCGGACATCTGCATCGCAAACGCCGTTTCGTAAGCGTTAATTCGCGTCGCAATTTCTGGATCAGATGTGACATCCATGCGCAGTTTATTCAACTGACCGACCGTGTTGGTGAAGTCTGCCTGAGCATCGCGAGTGACACCGGGGGGATTGTCGAGATTCAAGATCGGGCTGCCAGTACTTCGAAACGGGACTCCCTGATAAGTGGTCGGCAGAAATCCACTCGACCACAACGTGTTGCCTGCGCGCGGACCACGTGGTCCCGACTGCAAGACAACAAACCCAGGCAGGT
>DAOUPA010000297.1 GCA_030626405.1 Planctomicrobium sp. | reverse complement strand
GGTGGTTCAACCGGTGGTCTACGTGGAATGAAAAGCAAAACCTGGGACGGCGGCTTGCGCGTGCCGATGATCGCCCGGATGCCAGGAAAGATCCATCCTGGTGTGAGCAACGATGCCCTCGCAGCTACGATCGATATGCTGCCGACGATTGCTGCATTGACCGGAGTAGAGATTCCGAAAGATCGCAAGATTGATGGTCACAACATCTTACCGTTACTGCAAAGTTCCAGTGCGGAAAGTCCGCACGATGCGATCTACGGAATGCAAGGTGCGAACCTCGCGACGATTCGCTCCGGGAAATGGAAGCTGCATGTTCGCAGTCCTGGTCCGCCCCACTTCAATAGGTTGACGCAGGAACAGCTAGAGAATTACATCGACCCACGCGGACCAGATGGTGTGATCCTGCTCGCCCCTTACGAGCAATCGCCTCCTTCAGCTCATCCTGGACTGACAACCGGCGACAAACCGCAAGCGATGATGCTCTTCGATCTCGACAATGATCGCGGCGAGCAAAAAAATGTCGCTGCCGATCATCCGGATGTGGTGAAGAAATTACTGGCAAAGTTCCGGGCAATGGAGAAACAATTTCCAGAGTTCGAAGTGCCGAAGAACGACTATCTCTTCAAGAATCCAAAACGCGGGCGTCCGCGACCCCTGATGCGGCTCATGGGCGGTGAGTTACGCTACGACCGCATTCCGGAAACTCAGAAGCACTTGCTGAAGTAGTTGCGGAATCTTCAATCGACGTTTTTCCGTACACTTGAAGAGTACGGCGAACTCGTCATTTTCAATTCGAGTTTTTCAAGATTTCGTGCAGCACTTTCGGTGGCGACATCGGAAGTTCGTACATGTGCTGTCCGATAGCATTGCTAATAGCGGCGTTGAGAGTCGCTGGTGGCGGGCAGATCGGGACTTCGCCGACTCCACGTACTCCGAACGGATGATCGGGATTGTGGACTTCGACGATGATCGTTTCGATGTTTGGCAGGTCGTAACAGGTCGGCATTCGGTAATCGAGGAAGTTGGCGTTCATCAAAATGCCGTCTTTGTTGTAGACGTACTCTTCGTTGAGTCCCCAACCGATTCCCTGAACCGCTCCCCCCTGCATTTGGCCTTCGACATAGGCCGGGTGAATGGCTGTCCCGACATCTTGAGCAGATGTGTAGCGCAGGATCGTCACTTTCCCTGTTTCCGGATCAACTTCGACATCGGCACAATGAACGCTAAAGGCGTTGCTGTTTGCCGGAGCGTTGACGCTCGCCGAAACAGTTATCGACTCACCAGTCTCTACAATCTTGCTCGCCAAATCCTGGAACGAAATCCGCTTTCCATCTGGTCCAGTCACATGAGCGTCGTCTTCGTAGCGGACTTCGTTGACTTCACACTCCCAAATTCTGGCAGCACGTTCACACATGAGATCGCGAATTTTGACACCGGCCTGACAGACTGCGATGCCTGTTGCGAACGTCACTCGGCTGCCGCCTGTGATGTCGTTGTAACCGACGCTGTCGGTATCGACCACAATCGGTTGGACGTCCTCGGCGGTAATGCCCAACGTTTCCGCGAGTTGCATCGCCAGCGAAGCACGAGTTCCGCCAATGTCGGTTGAACCTTCGATGAGTGAAACTTTCCCGTCGGTATTCACGCTAACGGTCACACTCGATTTCAGCCCAACATTGAACCAGAATCCACAAGCGACCCCTCGTCCTTGATTCGGTCCATCAAGTTTTGACTTGAAGTGTTCGCTATTCTGAATTGCTTCCAGGCATTCGATCAGTCCAACCTTCGGGTAAACGACGCCATCCGGGCGACGTGTCCCTTCTTTCGCGGCGTTATTGATGCGGAACTGAAGCGGCTCGATATCGAGTTTTTCTGCAATTTCATCAATGACAGCCTCCATCGCAAAAGCTGCATTCGTTGCACCGGGAGCACGGTAGGCGTTTGTGCGAGGTTTGTTCACACAAACGTCGTAGCCTTCAATATGAGCGTTTGGAATGTCGTAACAGGAGAAGATGCACATGCAGCCGGGATTGACTGGTGAGCCAGGAAATCCACCGGCTTCGTAAGCGAGATATGCTTCGCCAGCGACGAGCTTTCCGTTGGAATCGGCACCGAGTTTGACTTTGATGTACGAGCCAGGTGTCGGACCGGTTGCTTGCAGCACATCGGTTCGGCTCATCGTTACTTGAACCGGACGTGCAGATTTCTTTGAGAGCAACACGGCGACCGGTTGTTCATATACGGCAATTTTGCCACCGAAGCCGCCCCCGATTTCCGTCGGCACGACTTTGATCCACGTGAGTGGAATCTCCAGCAATTCGGCAAGTTGTTGCCGAACTGTGAATGCGCCTTGTGTACTCGTCCAAACAGTGCAGCGTCCGTCTCCATGCCAGAGAGCCGTTGAGGTATGCGGTTCGATGTAGCCCTGGTGAACGGTTGCCGTGCGAAACTCGCGTTCGATGACGATATCCGCTTTTTCGAACGCGGCGCTTGCGTCGCCTTGCTCGTATAAAAACTTGGCGGCGACGTTCGTTGGTCCCTCAGCGATGACTTCACCGAATTCGACGGTTTGTACGTCGTCGTTGAGAACCGGAGCCTCCGACTTCATTGCTTCGAGGACATTAAGCACCACTGGTAACGATTCAAATTCAACTTTGATGAGTTTGGCGGCTTCTTCGGCAATATGAATGTTGTCCGCCGCGACGGCTGCAATTGCGTGCCCCTGATAGAGTACCTTGCCTTTGGCGAGGACATTGGCACTGAGGTGCCGCAGGTTCACCGCTCCTTCACCCAACTGAGCGACTCGGTCGCCAGGGTCAGGCAAATCCGCTCCAGTAATGACCGCATGAACGCCGGGGAGATTTTCGGCCTCGGTGGTATCGATGGAGAGGATGTTTCCATGTGCAATCGGGCTGCGAAGAATGAATCCCTGAAGCATTCCGGTCAAGCGAACGTCGGCGCCGTACTCGGCGCGACCGGTCACCTTATCGGCTCCATCGTGCCGCACAGGGCGCGTTCCAACGACCCGATACTTATTATCGTGGTGCTTTAATATGGCCGAACCGTTACTTTCCGACATCTTCTTCTCTCCTGATAGGCATTTTGTGTTCTCGGTTTGTATGCCGCAGCGTTGCGAGACGCAAGGAAACGAGGGGAACAGAATCAGAGGGGAGTGTCGAGAGGTTCGACACTCAGCCTGAACTGGTTGGTTTGGGATCACTTCCTGATGGATGAAGCATCTATTTCAACCGCTTCTAGGGAGGTCCAGTAGTTGCGAAAACCGGTCGAGGACTTTGATTTTGAGGGGAGCGAAGGGAGCTTCGTCAAATTCGCCTGAGCGTACGAGAAGGAAGGCTTCGTCTCTGGCTTGCTTGAGAATTGTTTCGTCACGAAGAAAGTCGGCAAATCTCAGTGGCAACGCACCGTGCTGACGCGTGCCGAGAATATCGCCTGGGCCACGTAATTCGAAATCTTGTTCGGCGACGACGAATCCGTCTGTCGAATCTTCCAAAGCAGCGAGTCGCGCGTTGGATTCTGGGGAATCGGAATCAGAGACGAGGAAACAATACCCGCGATGCTTTCCACGTGCGATGCGTCCGCGCAGTTGATGCAGTTGCGAGAGACCAAATCGCTCCGCGTTCAGGATGACCATGAGTGTCGCATTCGGAACGTCCACGCCGACTTCAATGACAGTCGTCGAAACGAGAACGTCAATGTCCCGGTCCCGGAATTCTTCCATCGTTCGATTCCGCTCTTCGCGATCCACCCGTCCATGGACGAGACCAAGGTTGCAGTCCGGCAAGCTGGCCTTCATTCGTTCGAAAGTCTGCTCGGCAGAGGCGGCTTCCATTTTTTTGCTTGTTTCGACGAGCGGACAGACAATGTAAAGTTGCCGCCCGGAGCGGATTTTCTCCTTGAGAAACTCCCAGGCTTTCTTTTTCTGCGGACCTGATGAAATTCGGCTCGTTACCACCGATTGCCGACCTTTCGGAAGATCTTTGACGACCGTCACGTCAAGGTCGCCGAATTGCGTCAGGCAGAGTGTGCGCGGAATTGGAGTCGCCGTCATGACTAAAACGTGCGGTGGTGGTCCATCTTCGGTTGAGAATTGCGCGCGTTGGGCAACGCCGAATTTGTGTTGTTCATCGATGACGACCATGCCGACATTCTTGAACTGAACGCCTTTCTGAATCAGTGCTTGAGTGCCAACGATCAGTTGTGTTGATCCGGAAGAAATCCCTTCGAGGACTCGCGTGCGCTGCTTTGGCGTCAAGCTTCCAGTTAAGAGTTCTTTGTCGATGCGACTTTCTCCGAGAACTTCTGCCAATGTGTTCCAATGCTGATTCGCGAGGAGTTCCGTCGGCGCCATGATGGCTGCCTGATACCCATGAGCGATCGCGACGAGCATTGAGTAAATCGCGACGACGGTTTTTCCGGCTCCGACGTCTGCCTGAAGCAGTCGGTGCATCGCGTAACCAGACCTGAAGTCGGAGACGATGTCTCGAATCGCTTGATCTTGCCCGTTCGTAAACTGAAACGGAAAAAGCCGCCGAATTCGGGCGTCGATTTTTGCAGTCGTGTCGAAGGTCGGAGCATTCTGCCGCGATCGCCACGCTCGTCTGCGAAGTGCGACTCCGAGTTGAAATTCAAACAAATCGTCGAAGATGATTCGCTTTCGCGCTCGTTCGTATTCGTCTTTGCTAGCTGGCTGATGCACCATTCGAATCGCATCTTTCAGATGCGGCATCTTCAGTCGGTTACGAAATGATTCCGGGAGCGGATCAACGATTTGGTCCCCAGCCGCGTCAAGAGCCGCGGCGATCATTTTCCGCAGTCGGTGAACCTTCAATCCATCGGTGAGTCGATAACGAGTGAGGATCAAACCGCCGGCATCCTGGTCTTCGTCCTCATCCAGCCACTGAATTTCCGGATGCGAAAACTCCCAGCGCCCCTGACTGAATTTCGACTTGCCTGAGAAGAGAACGGATTGTCCTTCGAAGAATCTTTTGATGATCCATGGTTGGTTAAACCAGAGACCTCGGACATAGTCGGAGGAGCAGTCGAGAAGAACGGCTGTGAGCGTTCGATTGTTGCGAAGCTGTTTGGCGTCGACATCAATCACTTTCCCTCGCACTGTTTGTGGTGTGTCCGGCTTCAAGTCTTCTGGAGCACAGACGTGCGAGAAATCGAGGATATCCCTAGGGAGCGTCCACAGGAGATCTTCAACGGTTTCGATGTCCAGTTTACGCAGCAACTTGGCCCCCTGAGGGCCAACGCCTGTGAGGTACTGTGCATCGCTATCGAGTGTGAGTTCCGGCATAGCTCACTGAGAACTTATGACAAAGAAACAATCAGTCTCTATTTGTACAATTGTACAGCCGCAACTGCCAGTTCGTCGCAGCGTTCATTTTCTGGATGACCACTATGCCCTTTGACGACGGTGAAGCGGACTTCGTGTTGAGAGAGAATATCGTCCAGTCGCTGCCAAAGCTCGACATTTTTTACCGGCTTCCAGCTTTTCCCCTCTCGGCGTCGCCAGCCGTTCTTTTTCCAGTTCGGCATCCACTCTTGGGAACCTTTGGCGACGTAAACGCTATCGGTGACGACTTCGACTCTTGAAGATCGTGAGAGGGATTCGAGGCCACTGATCACAGCCATCAACTCCATTTGGTTATTGGTGGTCTCGTGTTCTCCGCCGTTGGCTTCTTTCTCAGTACCGGTCGCAGGATGCTTCAAGATGTAGCCCCAACCGCCTGGTCCTGGGTTTCCACTGCATGCACCGTCTGTGAAGAGCTGAACGAATGGTTTTTCTGCCGGTTGTTTTTCCACAGGTTGATCTTCAGGCATCGGCGCGCACCTTCATCTAACAATCCATATCCAAGCACGAAAACGCTGAGACGTTCGCGAGATCAAGCTTACTTAGCTCGATAAGTGATGCGACCACGATTCAAATCGTAGGGAGAAACTTCAACTTTGACACTGTCCCCTGGGACAATTCGAATGAAGTTTTTACGCATCTTTCCTGAAACGTGAGCGAGAACAATGTGTCCATTTTCCAGCTCCACGCGGAATTGTGTGTTCGCCAGTGCTTCTCGCACTGTGCCTTCCATTTCAATGGCCCCTTCTTTGGCCATAACGCATCTACCTTTTCCGGAGTTTTTGTGGATGGATGGGGAAATTCCCTCCATCGAAGATCGCAGATTGTAGACGTACTCATCAAGAGAAGTAAATCGCGATTTCCACGACAACAGCGAATTCTCTGGAATTCCGACCAGCAAGAAAGAGATTTCGAGACGAAATGAGGTGAAAGCACCCTAGGGTCCCGCTCTGCGGACCGGAATCTGGTGGTTCATTCTCTTTCCCCTCAATTCCCGGACCCTTTCCCCTCCAACTCCTCTTCCGGTCGCACCGGAAAGGTAAGAGTGAATTTCGTGCCGCGGTTAAGTTCGCTTTCGCATTGAATGGTTCCGTGGTGTGCTTCCACGATCTTGCGAACCGTAGGCAGGCCCAGACCGCTGCCGTTTGGTTTTGTGGAGAAGAAGACTTGAAACATTTTCTCCAGAGCCTGAGGAGACATTCCGCAACCGGTATCGATAATTTCCAGCACGACACTTTCGCCACGATGACTGGTTTGCAGTTCAAGCAACCCCCCTTCTGGCATCGCCTGTTGAGCATTCTGGACGAGGTTCGTCAGAACCTGTTTGATCAGGCGAAGATCGAGTCTGACGGTTGGAAGGTCGGAACTGAAGTGAGGACGGACGTCGATTTTGTATTCCAAAGCTTCCGGCTTATAGAACTCAAGGAATTCGGTGACGACGTCGACCAGATTGACCTCTTCCAGATGCAGTTCACCTGCCCGCGCGAATTGCAGGAAGGCTTCCAGAATTTCTTCGAGGTTTTCGCACTGAGACTGAATCGTTTTCATCTTCTTCAGAATCCGATGAGCAATCGGGTCGACCGACTCCTCCAATTCTTCGAACAACAATTCCAGGTTCATGTGGATTGTAGAAAGAGGATTCCGAATTTCATGTGCCAGCCCACCCGCCAGCACCGCAATTTCGTGGTACTGTTTTTCAAACCGCTCGCGTTCAGTTGCTTCGTGAGATTTTTCCGGCATTGTTGGATCGTATCACAATGTTTGAATTGATGCGTGACAAGTGAGAGGAGTCCATTTTCAGCTTCAGACAGCAAGATTGAATCATGCAACATGGAGCGTCTACCAGTCAAAATCCGCTCTTGAAATTCAACCGAATACGGTTTCTGACATTCCTCCTTGGTTTTTCATGAATTTTAAGGCAGACTTAAGGGCGATTGAGACCGCCCTCCAAAACGTTGCTTGGAGGGCGGCGGCGAAACCTTCGAATAGATTGGGGAGAACGATATCATGACTAGCAAACATCCCATCCCGAATGCTGAGTCGCTGATGAATCGCCGGATTCATACGGTGACGCCGGAAATGACACTATCCGAGATCGTACAGTCGCTGACAAAACACAAAGTCTCCTGTGCTCCTGTCGTGAACGAAAAAGGGAGTGGACGGAAAACTTTGATCGGGTTTGTCTCGGAACAAGATTGTTTGGAATACCTGTCTAACGAAATGTTCTACGGAAATCCGGGAACACCGCAAACGGGAGCGACAATCATGAAAAAACATCCCATTTGCATCTCGCCAGACACAGACGTCTTCACACTCTCTTCAATCTTCGTTCAGCACGGCATGCGACATCTCCCGGTGATCGATGCTGAGCAATTCCTATTGGGTTTAGTGAGTCGCCGCGACATTTTGGTTGCGCTCGGGCGTTTCTACGATGAGAACGACGATGAATGGCGTACTGAACACTTTCCGCCGGATCTGCAGTTGATCATGAATCAACGCTTCATCATCAACAAACGTTGAATTCCGTTTTACGCCACAGGCTTTGCCAGTGAAGAAAGGTGGGTGAAGCCTGATCTGTGGTGATGTGACACACGGTGAAGAAAAAACGTTCCACCAAGAGCAGGTGCGAGACGATAATTCGGCATCCCCAGATAACACAACTTCAGGAAGGGAGGCGGGAGCCTGCCCTGAGATCATACAGCATAGAACGTCCGTCAACAGCCTCCTACGGCGACGCACGCTGAGAAGAAATCTTTCAGAGTCACCCGAGATTGCAGTGGTTAAGACATAATTCCCAGCGGGGATGTTACAATGAGCGACGTGAGTCTGCTTTCACAAACTCACGTACTGCTCGAGGGCAAAATTCAATGAACGAACAATCTGTCACGTGGAGTCGTCGTCAGTTCCTTCGCGGAGGCCTCTCTGTCGGTGTTGCAGGTGCATTAACTGGTGTAATGACATCGTTGGTTCAGGCCGAATCCGAGAAATCTTCCGCTCAGAAAGTGGCGAACGGGATCACGGAACTGCGTCTTCAAACACACAAAATCGAAGCTCTCGAAACCTTCTACGGTCACGATCTTGGCCTGCCCACACAACGCAGCGGCGACGTACTGACAATCGATGCTGGTACCACGCAAATCGTGTTTACCGCTGTCACTGAAGGCAAACCGTTCTATCATTTCGCCTTTAATATTCCGGAAAATAAGTTGGGGTCTGCGGTGAAGTGGCAGAAGAAACGGACAGAATTAGTTCG
>DAOUPA010000505.1 GCA_030626405.1 Planctomicrobium sp. | reverse complement strand
TCATCAACTTTGCGTTTGATGTTGCTTTTACCGATGTAGCTGTTGGAGAAGTTGTTCCCAGTCACGGTAATGCGACCGCTGTCGGGACCGATTCGCAGAGCCTGTGTCTTTAGAATCGTAAATGTGTTTGCAGAGACCGCACAGCCGTGGGCGTCACGTAAGTCGATTCCTTTTCCGTTGTGAGCAATCACATTGGCACTCAGTGTGATGCCGTAGCAGTCCCGATCAAGAATCACGGCGGTCGCGTTGCACTCTTCGATCATGTTTCCGGAGAGTACGCTACCGTAGGTGTTTTCGATAATCACTCCATGTCGCAAATGGTCGTCGAGGTTATTGCCGTTCATGCACAAATTGAAACCGTCCGCGCAAAGCAAGGCGTCTTGGTTCTCTTCGAAGTGATTTGCGTTCACGACAATGTCATGACAACCTTGCAAGTTCACGCCATTCTTTTTGTTGTATGTGAACAATGAATCGCAGATGCGTGGGTCTTCGTAGCAGTAGTTCAGGAAGATCCCATCACCACCGTTTTCGCTGATTGTCACACCTTCAATGTAAATTTCGTTGACCTGTCGAGCCTCAATTCCGGTGCCACTCTTCTCGTTTCCAGTGATGCGAAGGTTACTCACATGCACTCGCCATAGATTGAACTTGCGATCCGTCTTCGCGTTCTTGCACTCCGGGTGAGCAATCAACAGGGCTGGGAGTCCGTCCTCATTCTTGTTGATAATGTGCGTCGCCGTGCCTGAACCTTGAAGCGAAACGTCCCCAACGCCCAGTCGAAGTGGTTTGGTAATTTCAAAATTACCCGGTGGGAGATGGACAACGCCACCTTCTGGAGGAATCGCGTCAAACGCTGCTTGCAGCGAGTCGTATTCGCTGGCATTGATAACATCCTGGCTGAATGCCGTACTCGTGAAGAGCACTGGTAGGACGAGAAAATAAATCGCAATCTTTGTGAGTTGGTTCATATCAGAGAATTCCATTGAGTGAAGTCGGGCTTGTAACAAGATCTTCTGCCCCTTAGAGATTAGCGAATTCTTGCTTTGACCGAAATCAGACTACTTTCCCCCTTGGCCCAACGTCTTTACAATATGCTCCACATGAAAACAGAGTGAACTCTCATTCTGTAGAGCACGGATGTTGTTCATATTGAATTCGCAGGGTTCTCTCTGCTCTACCGGAATAGAAAAATGTCTGAAGAAGTCGAGTTGATCGATGCTTTGAAGCAAGTGATTGATCCTGAATTGATGATCAATATCGTTGACCTTGGGTTGATCTACGAGGTTTCTCAGGAAGAAGGAATCGTGAAGGTCGATATGACTCTCACCAGCCCTTCCTGTCCTGCCGGACCACAGATCGTGAATCAGTCGAAGATGGCGCTCGAACAATTAGATGATGTCGACACCGCCGAAATCAGGCTCGTCATGTCGCCACCGTGGTCCCCAGAACGCATGACGGAAGAAGCCCGCGATCAGTTGGGCATCTTTTAAATCGTCACTTTTTCGAAGCACTGTGGGGTGAGTGAAGTCTGTCTGTTTAGGATTGGTGGGTTACGCAAGCCAAGGTAAAAACATCGTACTGCCTGATTCTGAGTTCAGTTCACAGATGTCAGCCACCTTTTCTCAAGCTTCACCCACCCTACGACTACGACTACGACTAACATTTATCGAGAAGCCCGCTACTTGACAAAACAATATACGTGGAGAATTTATCATTATGAAACCATCGACAACATTTCTTTTTGCAACAATCACTGGACTTTTCCTGACACTCGGCTCCTGCGTCGCAGAGAAAGATTTCGACAATAGTGCGTTTGAATCTGTCTCACCTGAAGTAGGCACGAATGATGGTAGTCTCGACGAACTCTCCGCTGAAGAAGAAACAGGCGAGATCTATAATGTCAAATTTGAAACTTCCAAAGGGGACTTCGTGATTGAAGTTCACACCGACTGGGCTCCACTTGGAGCGGGTCGATTCAAAGAGTTGGTTGAGGGTGGCGTTTATGATGATGCAAGATTCTTCCGAGTACTTGATGGTTTTATGGCTCAGTTCGGTATCGCTGGCGACCCGAAAATCTCCGCCAACTGGAAAGAAAACCCCATCGAAGATGAACGTCCAAGGAAGTCAAATACTCGCGGAATGATCACCTACGCAAAGGGTGGTCCAAATTCCCGAACATGTCAGGTTTTCATCAGCTACGGCAACAACGCTCGTCTCGATTCAGATGGATTTGCTCCCTTTGGGAAAGTCATTGATGGCATGGATGTCGTGGATTCCCTCTACTCCGGTTATGGAGAAGGAGCACCAAATGGAAATGGACCAGGACAGGGCCAGATTCAAGCTGAGGGAAATGCCTACCTGATGAAAGATTTCCCGAAGCTTGACTACATCAAGAAAGCCACCATCATCAAAGAAGAAAATGGAGCACCTTCGGAATGAAAAAACCAAACGGTCTCCTACTCGTCGCAATGCTGGGACTCTCACTGACGTTGGGAGCCAGTTTTGCGGAAGCGTAACAAGAGAAGTCCAAAGAAACACAAACCAAGACTACGGAGAAAAACAAAGTGTACAAGGCGAAATTTGAAACACCCAAAGGCGATTTTGTCATTGAAGTTAATCCCGAATGGGCGCCTCTCGGGGCTGCTCAGTTCAAGGAAATTGTGGAAGATGGTGTCTTTAACGACGCCCGTTTCTTCCGTGTGATCGAAGGGTTTATGGTTCAGTTCGGGATTGCAGGTGACCCAGAGGTTTCTGCAAAATGGCGAAATAAGCAAATCAAAGACGACCCCACTAAAGCGTCTAACACGCGCGGGATGGTCACTTACGCAATGGCTGGCCCGGACACGCGAACTTCTCAAATTTTCATCAATTTTGGAAACAACAGCTCTCTCGACGGTCAGGGATTTGCTCCGTTCGGAAAAGTCATTGAAGGCATGGACGTCGTCGATGCCCTCTACTCCGGCTACGGAGAAGGCGCCCCCGGCGGACGCGGACCCGCACAAGGACGCATTCAGAGCGAAGGTAACGAATACCTCAAAGCAGATTTCCCTGAGCTTGATTACATTAAGAAAGCAACGATTGTTGGGGAGTAATTACCTGCACCGGATTGAAACGTCAGATAGAAGCCCGGCTTTTCCAAAAAGCCGGGCTTCTGAAAACGTGACCTGAATCCAAAAACTTCAACCCCGATTCAAAAACATGATTCGTCGACTCACCTGCCCAATCTGCGAAAAAGAGCTACCTGTCGAAGTTGATGGGGACGCCGCGATCTTTCCGTTCTGTACCCCACAATGCAAACAGGTAGATCTCTATCGCTGGATGAACGGCAACTACGCCGTCGATGAGCAACTCACTCCAGAACGCGTCATGGAAGAAATCGCGAAACAGGAATTGCCACCTGAGTTTGAGGAGTGACATCATTCACAGCGTCAGTTGTAACTGTACACTTGAAGTGTACGATTCAACTCTCAACGATCCTCAACGCTAAACGCTCGACGAGCATCAATGCTTAAAGTGGCGATGACCGGTGAAGATCATCGCGATGCCATGTTCGTTGCAGGCTTCGATGACTTGCGGGTCGTTGCGTGATCCGCCGGGCTGAATCGCTGCCGTGACGCCTGCTTTCGCGGCTTCATCGATTCCATCTCGGAACGGGAAGAAAGCGTCAGAGGCGACGACTGCTCCCTGACTTCTCTCGCCTGCTTTGTGACAAGCGATAAACGAGGAATCAAGCCGGCTCATCTGTCCGGCTCCGACACCAACGACCATGCCGTTCTTGGCAAACAAAATTGCATTCGACTTCACATGCTTGCAAACTTTCCAGGCAAACTTGAGATCGCGTAGTTCGGTGTCTGTCGGAATTCGATCAGTGACGACTTTGTATTCCGCTTCCGGATCGGATTGATCATCGCGCTGCTGAACGAGCAACCCGCCAGAGATTTTGCGGTACTCGTAGCTCGTCCCCTGTTCTTCGGCGAATGCAGGGCATTGCAAGAGACGGACGTTATTCTTCCATTTCGGTTTCGTTCTCAGGATTTCCAGTGCTTGCTCTTCATACCCAGGAGCGATGATTGCTTCAACAAACCTGCCCGGTTCCGCGAGCAGTTCTGCCGTCGCAACATCGAGAGTGCGGTTGAAACCAAGAATTGACCCGAACGCACTGACAGGATCACCTGCATAGGCGTTGACGAACGCTTCGGCGAGGTCCGTCCCGATGGCGCAGCCACATGGATTTGTATGCTTGATAACAACCGCTGCCGGATCGTTGAATTCGCGAGCAATCGCAAACGCGGCTTCAACATCGATTAGATTGTTGTAAGAAAGTGCTTTGCCATGCAGTTGCTCTGCGCCTGCAATGGATGCCGCAGGCGGGGTTGGTTCGACATAAAACGCTGCCGTTTGATGTGGGTTCTCTCCGTATCGCAAGTCGTCTTGCTTGTTGAATGACAGCGTCAACTGCTCTGGGTATTCGTTTTCAGTGTTGTTGATTTTTGCGAAGTAATTGGAGATCGCGCGGTCGTAACAAGCGGTCGATTCAAACGCCGCTCCGGCGAGTTGGCGACGCAAGGCAAGCGTCATCCCTTCGCCGCTCAGTTCTTCAAGGACTGATTCATATTGATCAGGACTGGTGACGATTCCAACGTAAGCGTGGTTCTTCGCCGCGGACCGCACCATGCTTGGTCCGCCGATATCGATTTGCTCAATCGCTTCTTCGACGGAAACTCCCTCTTTCGCAATCGTTTGCTCGAACGGATACAGATTCACAACGACCAATTCGAACGGAACGATTCCATGCTCTGCAATGGCAG
>DAOUPA010000476.1 GCA_030626405.1 Planctomicrobium sp. | reverse complement strand
TTTTGGACATGATGCGTTTTCAGACGCAGAGTGGGAGTTGCGTTAAGATGAATTCAATGCAGCAGCAGCCTGACACTCCGTAAAATCACTTCATTCGAAATGCTTCCTTGCTGGCTGATGTCGTATTTTTGCTGAATCACAGTTTGCTGAATCACAGCGAACCACCGGGAGAGTTCAAAAATGTCAAACCAATCCTATCGATCCCCAAATAATCCCTCGCAGCGAGCCGCTATGGGGGCCGCCAAAGTCGCAGGAACCGTTGTCTTCCTGATTGCCATGTCGTGGGCGACGTACTCTCAGTTCCGGATTGAAGTGCCGTCGAAGCATATGGCGATTCTGATCAAGAAGACCGGTTTGAACATCACGAACGGGGACGAAATCGCCCCTGGTCCGGAGTACAAAGGTGTGCAAAAGGAAGTCCTCACCGAAGGTCGTTACTTCTACAACCCATACAACTGGGAATGGGATGTCATCCCGCAGATTGAGATCGCAGAAGACAAGCTCGGCGTGATGATCAGCCTCACCGGCGAGGATCTTCCGTACGGAGAATTTCTGGCGAAAAATGACGATCAGGGAAATCCGATTACGAAGGGAATCGTCGAGCAAGTCCTTAAACCGGGTCGCTATCCGATCAATCCCTACTTGTTCAAAATTGAAGACCAGCACACACCTAAAGTCATTGAGGCTGGGTATCAGGGAGTCGTCACGAATCTCGCCGCCCCGCTTCCGAAAACTGCAAACACGTTGTTGGTCGAAGAAAACGAACGAGGCGTTCAGCAACCGACTCTGGAGCCGGGGACGTATTACATCAACCCCTACGTGACTCGAATTAGTCTGGTCGATTGTCGCAGCCAGCGATTTGACCTTGCGAAGAACAAGGACATGGGGTTTCCTTCGCGAGATGGTTTTTGGATTAGTTTGGATGGACGTATTGAATTCCGCGTTGATCCGAAGAAAGCAGCCGAGGTCTTCGTTACTTACAATGATGAAACAAACGGCGACCGCATCGACGAAGAAATTATCCTCAAAGTGATTACACCAAACGCTCGCAGCTTCTGCCGCCTGGAAGGGTCGAACAGTTCAGGCCGCGAGTTTATCTCTGGCGAAACCAAAGTCGAATTTCAAAATCGATTTCAAAAAGCAATGCAGGCAGCCTGCGAACCTTTGGGTATCGAAATCATTCAGGCGTTGATCACCGACATCAAGCCGCCTGAGAAAATCCGCGAACCTGTCCGCGAAAAGGAACTCGCGATTCAGCAGGAAAAGGAATACCGACAGCAGATCAGTGAACAAGTCGAACAGCAGAAGCAGGCGACAGAAGAGGAACTCATCAAGCAGAAGCAAGCACTCGTCAAAGCTGAACAAGAAGTTGTCAAGGTGACGATTGAGGCGGAGCGTGAGCAAGAAGTGGACATCACCAAAGCGAACGAACGCAAAGCTGTTGCCGAGTACAAACTGCAAGCTGCCAAAGATGAAGCTGCCGCGATTATGTCACTCGGAAAAGCGGAAGCCGATGTGATTGGTTTTCAGAACGAAGCAGAAGCCGCCGGTTGGAAACGATCAGTCGAAGCCTTCAGTGGAGACGGCAATCAGTTCGCCCGCTACGTTTTGTTCCAGAAGCTGTCGTCATCGTATCAAAAAATCATGGTGAATACGGCGGATAGTCCGATCATGAAAATCTTCGAATCTTTCTCAACAGAACCGACTCCGACGCCAACAGTGCCTGTTCGAACGGAGATCGCGGAACCGTAAGGTTCATCATCGTCATCGCAAAACTTTGTTAAAGACAGCATCAGTCAGAAACAGTATCAACTTGCTGGAGTGCTCCAATGGCTCTTGGAATCAAAAATTATTCATCGATCTATAAAATGGTCGCCGTCTTTGGCGTCTTGATTGTGACGGGGTGGACTCTCTTTGAATGGACAGTCAATCGCATCTACGTCGAGCAAGGTTACAGCCTGCTCTTGCGGTACAAAGGGAAACCTCTTCCGTTCTTGCCAGGGGTCTCGAAAGCGGCTCAGCCTGGGCAATTCGCAAAAGTGAATAAGAGTGGTTACCCGATAGAGTTGGGAGTGGTCGAAGAAATGCGTGGGCCGGGCCGGCACTTCTATTGCCCAATCTGGTGGGAGCGCATCATTGTTAAGGATCAGCTGGTCGAACCAGGTCACGTGGGCATTGCCACAAGCAAAATGGGAAAGCCATTAGGGAAAAATGAGTATCTTGTCGACGGAGACCTCGGATCGACCGAGCATAAAGGGATCGTGCGGAAAGTCTTCGGTCCCGGACGATATCGCGTCAACACGTATGCGTATGAATTCACTCAAGTCGAATTGGTAAAACTCACCTCTGGAAATCAGGTCAAGCACTCCGGGTGGGTCGATATTCCGACCGGCTATGTCGGTGTCGTCACAAATCTGGCAGGAAATCCGCAGACGAAAACGAAACCTGGTATTCAGGAAGAAGTTTTGCCGCCGGGGCTTTATCCCATTAACCCCAAAGAACAACAGATCGATATCGTCGAGATTGGTTACCGCGAGGTGAGCATCATCGCCAATCTTCAACTTGATCAAGAAGGCAACCTTGTCCTGGACGAAAGTGGCGAACCGGTCCTCGCCGACGACGAGAGTGGGATCACTTTCCCTTCCAATGACGCCTACCAAATCAACATGGATTTCACCGCGATTTGGGGCATCATGCCCGATCAGGCACCCGGAGTGATCCGTAAATTTGGAAACGTCGATGCCGTCGAAAACAAAGTTGTGATTCCACAAATTGAAAGTATCTGCCGCAACATGGGTTCAACACTGGGAGCGGTCGAACTTCTCGAAGGAGTCTCTCGACAGCAGTTTCAGGACGACACCTCAGCAGCATTCCAAACCGTTCTGAGTGACAAAGGGATCACTTTGCTGGAAGGGGTCGTGCGGCATATCTATATCCCGCAAGACATCCGCTTGCCGATCCAGAATGCGTACATCGCTGACGAAAAGAAACTCGCTCTGGTGCAAGAACAGATCACCACTCGCACTGAAGCTGAACTCGAAGAAGCGCGAGCGAAAGTTGAACTGGAAACGGAAATCGTCCGTGTCGATACAGAAAAGAAAGTCGCCAAGCTACTCGCCGAAGGTGAGAAAACAGCGGAAGAAACAAAAGCCGAAACTATTCAGTTGCAAGCTGCCATCAATAAAGAGACAGCCGAACTCGACGCTCAGGCAAAAGTGATTCTCGGTGAAGCCGAATCGAATGCAAAGAAAATGCTCGAAGAAGCCAAAGCCGACAAGTTCCGCTTGGCAGTCGAAGCCTTCGGAGCCGGCGACGCCTACAACCAATGGGTCTTCGCCAACGGCCTCCCCGACGATATCCAACTCGACTTACTCTACGCCGGCGAAGGAACATTCTGGACCGATTTGAAGGGTTTCTCCGAAACCTTACTCGGCCGCCAGACTCAACAATCGATGCAGAGGAAGCCGAAGCCAGCCTCTCGACCATAAACTTTGGTCAGACACTTGCTATACATGGTTGCAGGACCACCCATTCATTGGTGAACGGCTTGCTTTACCACATCCGACGTTTGCTACTCAGGCAAATCGACTTTGATATTCAGATCCCTGAGTTGGTGGTCGTCGACTTCGGATGGGGCGCCCATCATGAGGTCGGAAGCTTTTTGAGTTTTAGGGAAGGCGATGACGTCGCGGATGTTGTCGGTCGCGGCGAACATCATGATCCAGCGATCGAGTCCAAGTGCGATGCCGCCGTGCGGTGGTGCTCCGTAGCGGAGTGCCTGAAGCAGGAACCCGAAGCGTCGTTCGGCTTCGTCAGCTTCGATGTTCAGCAAGTCGAAAATCTTCTGCTGAACTGCCGGGTCATGAATTCGAATACTTCCACTGGCGGCTTCGTAACCATTGCAAACGAGGTCGTACGAAAGCGCCCGGATCTTTGAAGGATCGCTTTCGAAGTATTCCACATCGTCAGGATGGACGGCACAGAATGGATGGTGTTCAGCTTCCCAGCGATTTTCTTCTTCGTTCCTGGTGACGAGAGGAAACTCAAGCACCCAGGCACAACTCAATTCCTTCGGATCGTAAAGTTCAAGGTCTTTCGCAATATGATTGCGAAGTGCCGCGAGAGCCGCACAGGTGACTTCGTACTTATCCGCCACATAAACGAGAAGGTCGCCATCTTCACCGCCCATACGCTGGACGATTGCTTTTTGTTCATCTTCATTGAAGAACTTGGCGATGGAAGAATCGAGTCTTGCTGTAGAAGGATCGAGGCCATCCCCAGCGACTTTGAAGTAAGCGAGACCTTTCGCACCGTGTTCGCCGACCAGATTCTTCATGTCCTTGTCTAAAATGCGTCGGGAATACTTGTCGGCACCACCTTTGACACAGAGTCCGCGAACCTTCCCGCCGCTGCCGACAGTGTTTTTGAAGACGCCGAAACTGCTCTCGGTGACGAGGTCGGAGATGTCGATCAGTTCCATCTCGAAACGGAGGTCCGGCTTGTCGGTTCCGTACCGTTCCATCACTTCTGCATGTGTATAGCGGGGCAGGGGAGTTGGCAATTCCTCGCCGCGAACATCTTTGACCATGCGTGCTAGCAGACCGTCGACCGTCATCAGAATATCTTCCTGTTCGACGAACGACATTTCGATATCGATCTGAGTAAATTCAGGCTGTCGGTCGGCGCGAAGGTCTTCATCGCGGAAGCAGCGGGCAATTTGATAGTACCGGTCGTAGCCTGCGACCATCAAAATTTGCTTGAAGAGCTGCGGCGATTGCGGTAGGGCGTAGAATTCAGCTTCATGAACGCGCGATGGCACGAGGTAGTCGCGTGCACCTTCGGGCGAACTGCGACCGAGGATCGGTGTTTCGATATCGAGGAAGCCGAGTTCGTCAAAGTAATTCCGGACCGACTGCGTCATCTTGTGACGCAGCACCATCATCTCCTGCAATGCTGGTCGGCGAAGGTCGATGAAGCGGTATTGCAAGCGAAGTTCTTCGTTTGCGAGCGTTTCTCCACGTGGTTCGAACGGAGGCGTTTTGCTTCTGTTGAGGATTTTCAGTTCGCTGGTGCGGACTTCAATTTCTCCGGTGGCAAGCTTGGGATTCTTGTTTTCTTCGCCCCGGCTGACGATTTCGCCGGTCACCTGGATCACATCTTCATGACGAATGCTAGCGGCGAGGGTTT
>DAOUPA010000054.1 GCA_030626405.1 Planctomicrobium sp. | reverse complement strand
TCTTCCGGAAGGCTCGTCGGTAAATTGCGTCCAAATCCGCGTTCTCGGCCCGACGAGAGGATATTCAAGGCATGGCTCCGATGTCCAATGCAAAGACAACAGGCTACTCAAGTCTCACTTTGCCCGTTTCGTGAGTCTCCAACATGTCAGCGCCAATATCCCTGGCATGAAGCAGAGTGGGAAGACCCAACCACTCGGCAACTTCCCTGACACCGCGAAATTGATCACGTAGAAAACCATCATCCCAACGAGTACCATCATGCCGCCGATCAGTTCCCATCGCCAAAGCACCAGCATTCCCGCTATCGCTGCGAAGAAGGCTACGGACATGAGGCCGGTCGTCAAAGTCAATTCGCTTGGATCGATCCCTTCTCCGGTGGTGATCAGCAAGACAAGACCAGCAAGCAGCAGTCCGAGAATGCGTGCTGCCCAACGGAGGATGTTGAGTGTCATGGTCCTACGGGTCATTCGTCGCTCTTTCTTCGCAGCCGATGATCTATGAAACTGGCGAGGTTCTCAGCGTCATCTGTACCTACTCGAAGGAGACTTTTTTGGAGTCGCAGTACCACGCAATCTCTGCCCCAGAGGTTCCAGACCCAACCACCTCGAAAGCTCATGTGGATGCCCCAGCCTTCGAGTAACGTCGTTCGTCCGACTTCGACACTGGTGATGTCCTTAAGTTGAACACTTCGCCGAAACAATGGTAGAGGGCCAAAGCGAATGGTGATTCGGTCGCCTTCATCCTCGACTGTCAGATGGTGGAATGCAGATGCCAGAACCAACATCACAGCACCGACTGAAGCCAGGAGAATACTGGTGAATGGTTGAGGTGGCTCATTTCTTGTCAGCCATGCGGCAACAAGCAAAGCGATGCCGACACCGTAGACGAGTAAACAAAGCGGCGCCCGTTGTGTGTGTCGATAAGCCCCTGGATTTAGGTCATCCATCACATCTCTCTCCTCTTCTGCAAGCCTCGTCTCGTCGTCTTTGCCATCTTCTGAACGTCGATTCATCTGGGACTGAAGTCTCCCATCACTCCTAAAAACCTTCATATTGCTCATGATTGAGGAGCAGGCCTCTACTCACCAAACCGGAAATCTATTTCGGCACAGTTCCGAAGAAAATTAACTGCCCTGAGGCGGTTGGCCGTTCCTCCAGGGACCAGCCAGTTTCTGGTACTCAAAAGGAGTCATCACGCTGCCAGTGTCACCGGCTTGCCAGCCTGTCACGTGTCTCGGTTTCGAATCGGATTTTGACATCTGTTCCCAGTTTGTCGCCCAACTTCTGTCGCCATCGCGAACTCGACCATCACGATCGACGTGAAAGACCTTCCCTTCGCGATAACTTTGGATCGCCAGATTCGCCATCATCACTGCGGCCGCTCCCAGTACAGGATCGTTATTGACCGAGTTCGGACTGTCATTGCGAATCGCGTCGATGAAGTTCAGGAAGTGCATGCTGTTCATGTCGTGTTCGACCGTTGCTTCGTGAGTCTTGTGTTCCAGCTTGCTGTTGAGGGTGACCTGCGGTCGCTCAGGCACAAATTCGAACGAAGCCTTTGAGCCGTTCAAGAAGCAAGGCTTATCGAACAATAATGCGCCATGATGACCGCGGATGATGTGATTCAGTTTCAACTCTTCTGCGACCATCGTACTGCTGACGACACCTTGCACACCTTCGTGGAAATCGGCAATCAGCGATCCGACGTCCGGGACATCGCGGTCGTCGTATTCCAGGAAGATTCCTCCGCCACCAACAACTCGACCTGGGTACCGCAACCCAGTTGCCTTGAGGAGTCCTGTGATGCGGTGGACGAACAGATCACCAAACATCCCCATGCTGAATGGCCAGTAACAACGCCACTGTCCGAACGTGGCGCGATCGAAGACCATGTCCGGCGCGAGACCTTCCTCGACGCCCAGCCAACGTCGCCAGTCCACCGTCTTCGGTGTCATTTTTTCAGTGATGACGTTGTGTCGAGACATTCCAGCGCGGCCGTTGCGAAAGCATTCGGTCTGAAACTGTACGATCTTGCCGAGTTGCCCCGAGTTAATCATTTCGCGCGCCATGTTCCAGACTGGCGAACTGGTCGACTGCACTCCAACCTGTAGAACAAGGCCACTGGATTTCCAAGCGTGAATCACATCACGTGACTCATCAATTGTATGTGTCATCGGCTTTTCGCAATAGACATGTTTACCAGCTTCCAGAGCATCGATCGCCTGTCGGGCGTGCCAGTGATCAGGAGTCGCGATGCAGACGGCGTCAATCGAGTCATCTGCCAGCATGTCGCGATAATCAGCATGTATTTTCGGCGTGACGCCGGTCTCTGTCTTGATGTAATCGACAGCCCGATCACGATGCACGGTATACACATCGCTGACGGCAACCATATCGATCTTGCTTCCCTGCTGACGGAGCTTCGCGAGCGTCTTGACGTGCGTCCCAAACCCACGCCGACCAGGACCAATGATGCCGATCCGAAGTCGGTCATTCGTGCCGGCTGCACGCACCGTTGCTGGACCAGGCAGTAAACTTGCTACAGCACCAACAGTGGCAGCTCCTGTTGCTGTCGTTTTCATGAAGTCGCGTCGGGAAACACTGGAATCTGTCATGTCTGAATTCTCCTGATGTTGTTCATCTTTGATGAGCCTGTTACGGCTGGTGAGAAGGAAAATTACTCCAACTCTCTGATAAACAGGTTGCGGAATTGCACGGGATCGTTGTGATGCTGCAGACCGATCGCTCCACGTGCCGGGACGCCGGGAAGCTGAGCCTCATTGATGACAGTTTCGCTGTTGAGTACGACGGTCACACGGTCTCCGCGCATTGTAATCACGAATCGGTTCCATTGGCCAAACTTTCGGTCTGCATTCTTCGCAGGAAGACACGCCTTGCGAATCTCGGCGGGCAAGTTGTGATCCGTGCGATATCCGTTGATTTCTCCCGAACCTAGTTTCTGACTCCAAATGTTGACCTGACTCTTGGAATTTCCTCGCAGGTAGATCCCGCTATCACCTGCGTCGAGGTGTTGGAACGTTTTTCGTTTCCCCTGCTTGTCATACACAAAGTCGCCACTGGGCAGGACAACCGGATTCGGCTTCATAATCGGTTTTGCTGGCAATCTCCAATCAGCAATCAACACGAAATCACCAAACGCTTTTTTAGTCCAGAGATCCTTGTCCGCGCGTCTTTTCGATTCGGCCTGTCCATCGTAGTGAATTTCGCCGTCGTGCGCAGCCCAATGCCCCGTGTGTCCCGGCAGGTGGTTCCAACCAGTAAACGACACGCCATCAAACAACGATACGAATCCTTGGTCAGCTTGAGCAACTGATTCCATTTTTGGATTGCTCGTTGGCAATTCGCGAATCCGTATGTTTCGGAAATGAACTTCGGAGTGTTCCGATTGCAGGCCGATATAGCCTTTCACGAGACTGGTTCGAGACGCTCTCGTGACAACCTTGCCGTTGACGGCCAGTTCAACTGTCCCAGCCTGAGAGGTGAGGACGTACTGGTTCCACTGACCCGCTGGATTGCAGCGTTTTTCCAGTGGGCGAGCCATCGCTGTGCGACCTTTCTTGTCAGGATGAGTCAGCGGTACGATTGAAGCACCGCGGATTCCGAACAAGCTTCCGTGATCTTCGTCAAGCAGTTGCGCTTCGATGCAACGGGGATACGGAGCACCGATTTGAGGTAATGCGTCGGCATGAAAAAAAACACCGGAATTGCCTCCGGCCGAAACGTGACGCCACTCTACTTCCAGGATGTAATTCTCATACATCTTTGTGGTTCGTAGAAATCCACGGGGCTCACCAGTGCAGACAAGTATGCCGTCGCTCACTCGCCACGAATCGTTCGCACCCTGAACGTTGACCCAACCATCGAGGTTCCGTCCGTTGAACAAGTCAATTGACTCCTCAGCCTGAACGTCAGCAGCGAGCGCCACGGCCAGGGCCATGGAACCGACGAACAGAAGCCAACGACTGTATTGCTTCAACTGACATAGCACCTTCATGCGACCGGTCTCCTGTCAAGCAATTGTTGAATTCCGTTCGAGAGGATTCCATCCACTCGTGGATCGCAGAAGGCGACGCTGACTTCATAACCGCCCTGCGTGTAAGCCTCGGCAGTGGGAAGATACCAGGGTCCGCCATCCCCATATCCAGCCATCGCGACAAAACGGTCCGGGAACAACGCCTGTCCGGCGAGTTGGTATTCCACGAAGGGTTCACCGGGCAAGTTGAGCAGCGAAATGTTGTTGACGTGAAGAGCACTGAGCGTAATCGGCATCTTTCGTTTGATTCGTTCGAGCCACGACAGCGTAAATGCAGGACGGTTTCGAAGTACAACAGACTTTGCCTTGTCTGAAATCTGCCGTTGAATCGCTTCAGCAGATAGATCGGCTCGTGGTGGCGGTAGGATGTCGAGCGTTTGCCACTCCACACCGCGAATCGGCTCAGGTTTCAACTCGGCGGACGCGGCTTCCATCGCTTCGTAAACTCGCTGCGTTAACAGTTGCCGGTTTTCTTTCACGTCGCTGTTGTTGTACTTGCCGGTATTCTGGTTACCGGCACATCCGGTGAAATAGATGTGCTTGCAATCGGGATCGTCGTGTTGCTCTTTCAATTGCCGGGCCAGACCAACGAATTCGGCGCTGACGCGGCCTGCCTTGCAACAATAGCTGATGGGATGCGTCGCATAATAATAACACGCCGCAACCTTTGTCTTCCCATTGTAGAATGCAACGGCCTTCAGCCACGGATCGATGACACCCGCCGGCAAGTGCCGCACGTCTTCGCCACTGGGCGCGACGCTACGATTCTTGAGAACCTTGCCATCGTCGCCCAGAATACGGCGGTTCGACGTGACCTCTTCGACCTGTGCCTGTGCACTCGCAACATGCGTGATTCGGCGTGAACGCTTCAGGCTTTCCTTGACAGCAGCCCGACCACGATCAAGGCAAAGGCTGAAGAAGACAGGGTCTGAGTTTGGTGGCAGATCACCCTGTTCGCGAATAATACGATCCGCATCGAGACAGACAAATGGAGCATCATGCTGGTGGACGCATTGCACGGCGACTCGATCCGGTGTCGTGCCAGCCGCCTCCGCAAGTGACTGGCGCCACGCGAGATGTGATCCGTTACAAATGCCGGTCCAATCGACGGCACAAACAACAATCGGTTTCCCTGCTCCAAGTAGCACAAACCCAATCGCTTCCAGAGGGTCGTCCACTGCCTTCACGGACGGAATCCAGCCACCGCAGAGTGAATGCCCCAGCGGCGGCGTGACGTCAAACTGAAATGTGGCAAGGCTTAGACTCATGGCGTTTTCAATGCGTTACTGGGGATTCGGTATTCTATGTTTAAGGGATGTTTACATGTCAACTGAGGCGTGCTCAAACCGGCTACGGTTTGCAGGTCGATGTCCTTCACAAGGCCGGTCGGCGTCAGTAATGTATTGTTTCGACACCGTTCTTCGATGACACTCTCTCATTTGTCGCATTTCAAACGAGAACCTGCCCGTTACCACATTACTTCTTAAGAGAGTAGCATGACAACACAATGTAAACGACTGCGACATGACTTGCTGGCAGTTCTGCTCATGGTTGGTGTCTCAACATCGTTGACAGTCGGAGACGAGCCGAAGCCGACTCTCTCTGAGTCCGTACCGGACCTGGATGGTCAACTGCCACGTGTCCCGCCAACCAACCCTGATGAGGGGGCGAAGACAATTCAACTTCAAAACGGGTTTCACGCGGAGTTAGTTGCAGCCGAACCGTTGCTCACCGATCCGGTCGCCATGAAGTACGATGAGAACGGGCTGGCGTATGTTGTCGAAATGAACGACTACCCGTATTCCGACAAATCTCACGATCAGGCGTGGGAAGATCAGACGTCTGCACCAATCGGTCGCGTCCGCGTACTCGAAGACACCGACGGAGACGGAGTCTTCGATAAATCGACAGTGTTCGCCGACAACCTGTCGTGGCCTTCGGGAATCGTCTTGTGGAAAGGGGGCGTCTACATCGCGGCAACGCCGGATGTGTGGTACTTCAAGGACACCGATGGTGATCGCCGAGCGGATATTCGCCGAAAGGTCTTCACCGGCTTTCGCAAATACAACGTCCAGGCGGTGATGAACAACTTCCAGTGGGGACTCGATCACCGCATCTATGCCGCTGGCTCAAGCAACGGCGGGACAGTCAGTTCGCTGGAAAACGGATCTGATTCGTCAAAACCGATTCGAATTGGCCGCAACGATTTCCGCTTCGATCCACGGGACGAGCAGTTTGAAGTTGTTTCCGGAGGCGCTCGCTTCGGCCACACGCAAGACGATTGGGGTCATCGCTTTTTGTGCAACATTCGCAATCCTGTTCAGCATGTTGTCCTGCCATCCCGCTACCTCCAGCGCAATCCGTTCCTTCCCGTGAAATCAGCAATCAACGACGTTGCGAAGTCAGGCGACGCAATTGCCGTCTATCAAATCAGTCCGGCCGAACCGTGGCGCGCGATCAACGCTCGCCGTCGAGCTGCTGACACGGCAATAAAAGCACCCCAAGACTCGACGGTCGCGAAAGGTTTCGTAACTTCTTCCAGCGGCGTCACGATCTATCGCGGTGCGGCCTACCCCGAGGAATACTATGGCGACGCCTTCATCGGTGAAGTGGCAGGAAACCTTGTGATGCGCTACAAAATCGCACCTTCGGGAGTCACCTTCGAAGGAACACGAGCCCACGACAAGATCGAGTTCCTCGCTTCGACGGACAACTGGTTCCGACCTGTGAATTTCGTGAACGCGCCGGACGGCACACTGCACGTGCTGGATATGTATCGCGAGACGATCGAGCACCCATGGTCGATGCCGGATGATTTAAAGGACCGCGTCGATCTGACGAGTGGTCGCGACCGAGGGCGTATCTATCGACTCGTCCCACCGAAGTACCGGGTCGGTTTCCAACCACCACCGACACCTCGATTGGGAACTGCGTCTTCGGAACAACTCGTGGCTGAAATGGAAAATCCGAATTCGTGGTGGCGTGAGACCGCCCACCGATTGATCTTCGAGCGACAGGATCGTGCGGCCATCACACCGCTGCGGGCGTTATTGCGTGAAAGCCAATTCGCCGTCGCGAGACTGCACGCTCTCTGGTCACTTCACGGGCTGGAAGCGTTGAGCGTTGATGATCTCAAGGTCTCGCTGGCGGATGCCGATTCGAACCTGCGTGAACACGCGATACGACTGACCGAGCCTCATTTGAAGGACAAAGGGGATTTGGTGCAATCAGTTCTCGCCGCGGCGATGGACGAAAACATTCGTGTTCGCTTTCAGGTAGCCTTGACACTTGGCGAGCTTGGTGGCGATCAAGCGACAACTGCACTGGCCACGATTGCCCGTAAAGATGCGGCTGATCCGTGGATGAGTACAGCCGTGCTGAGTTCTCTGGCCGATTCCATTGCGCCGTTCCTGGTCGATGTGCTGTCGGATAACAATTTCACGACCAGCAAACCAGGTCGCCAGATGATCGGGCAACTCGCCTCTGTCGTCGGTGCTAAAAACCGTGCCGATGAGATCGATCAGATGCTGACAGCCGCAACGAGCAGCCCCGCTTTCGATGTTGTTGTGAGGAATCTTGGTGGCGGGCTGAAGCGGGCCGGTCGAGACCTGAATCATTTAACCCTCGACTCCAGGTGGCCAATTGGGCGGATGTTGCACGACGCCAACACCACGGCACTCGCCACGAATGAAACGTTGCAAGATCGGTTGCAAGCGATCGAATTGCTCGGCTACACGAGCTTCGAATCCGCACGAGAAACACTCACACAATTGCTAGACGCACGCCAGCCACGCGAGATTCAGATTGCTGCGATTCACGCCCTAGCTGGTTTTTCAAACAAAGACGTTGCCGACATCTTGCTGGACAAGCACCGGGCACTCACGCCCGCTGTGCAGGCTGAACTCATCAACCGCTTGCTGTCTCGACAAAATTGGCTTCTGGCTGTGTTCAACGCCATCGAAGCTCGCACCGTTCCTGTGACACGCATTTCGCAAGTTCGCCGCCAAATCTACATGAAGAGCCGCAACCCCGTGATTCGCGAGCAGGCCCTCAAACTCTTCTCTGGAGATCTTCCCGGCCCACGTAAGGAAGTGATTGCGAGATACCAACCCGCGTTGGCTCTGCAGTCAGATCAGTTGCGTGGCGAACGTGTCTTCAAGCGGGAATGCCTCAACTGCCACCGCCTCGGTGACAAGGGCCACGAAGTCGGTCCGAATCTGGCAACGATCCAAAACCGTAGCCCGGACCAACTGCTCGTGAATCTCCTTGACCCGAACCGCGAGGTGTCGCCGATTTACTTGCAGTATATCGTACTCACACGAGATGGTCGTACTGCCACCGGCATCGTTGCTTCGGAAACAGCCTCCAGCATCACACTTCGACAACCGGAAGGCAAACAGCAAGCCATATTGCGAGATGATATCGAGGAAATTCGCAGTTCGGAGATGTCCATGATGCCCGAAGGACTCGAACAGAAGATCACGCCGCAGGAGATGGCGGATTTGATTGCGTACTTGTTGCATTCCAACAGACAGCCAGAATAGCGTTAAGATCTGGGATCTGCATTGTTGTCTTTCTAAAGTCATAGGAAGAACGGCTGATAAACGTTTCCCTCTCGCATTCATCCATCTGACCTGAATTTTTGCCCAATAATTCTCAAGAGCGTCCGGCTCGGAGTAGCAGTATTTGAGGAGTTCGGTTCCCTAATAGAGGTCCAGGCGGGTGCGTTAACCCCGACTGGGAGGTTATGGCGAGTGTTCAGCCCCCCAGTGTGGTACCAGTGTTAGGGTCGTAGTTTGGAAGCGTGGGTTAATGAAACTCCACGAACGGAAAGTGGCGTGGGTTCCTACTGCTTTCCGATGTTGGACCTTGCTGCTGGCGATCAGTCAGTCGTTCGGTGCTGCGCTGATTAGCAAATTGCCCAGTTAAAGTGGGTTGCTTACGCCAAGTTTTCATCGAATCGACAACAATTCGCTGCCGATTTGCGGCATCACTTCTTCAATACTGGGTTGCCGAAGAGCTGAGTCAAACACGGTTGATTCGGTGGCGTAGTTTTGACCAAGGCGGTTCTTATTGACATGCATGTTATCGATATTGTAGACTGGATTATCGATAATCGGTGACGGGAGAGTCTCGGTGCTGAACTGTTCGTTTTGGTGAGGAAGATGCATGTCACAAACATTCAATGCTGTGCCGGAACGCGATGAACTGCAGCAGATACAGCGTGATCTGCGGTTTTATCCGTCGACGACTGATCATCCCATCCTGCTTTCGAGCGAGCAGATCAAACAGTTCAACCGCGACGGGTATGTCACCCGGTTGCGGGCTTACTCGGGCGTAGAGGTCGAACGAGTTCGCAACGACTTCGATGAACTTCTTGCGCGAACGATCGCTGGTGGGGGTGACAGCTATTCAATTAGCACCGCGCATCTCAGCCATGGGAAGGTTTATGACATTCTGACTCATCCGCCAATTGTGGACATCGTGAGAGACCTGCTAGGCGAGGATGTGATTGGTTGGGGCTCACACTTCTTTTGCAAAATGCCGGGTGATGGCAAAGCAGTTGCATGGCATCAGGATGCCAGCTACTGGCCTTTGACACCTTCCAAGAGCGTCACCGTTTGGTTGGCAATCGATTCAGCAGACGCTGTCAACGGTTGCATGAAGTTCATTGGCGGTTCACAGCACTTCGGACATCTCACATACCGTAAAAGTACCGAGGACGATCACAATGTGCTCAATCAGACGATCGACAATCCGGAACAATATGGCACTGAAGCCGTGAACGAACTCAGCGCAGGTGAATTTTCTGTGCATTCAGATCTGTTGCTTCATGGATCGGATGCAAATGAGTCCAACAGGAGACGTTGCGGGCTGACGCTACGGTACTGCACTCCGGATGTTCGAGCCGGAAGTGACTGGCACGCAAAAGGAGTTGTTGTGAGTGGCCGTGACTATTCCGGCAATTGGGCCAATCCGACTCGTCCGGAGACCGACTGATGAGCACGACCAGCGTCAAGCCTTCCGGAAAGGCGTCAACTCGCACTTCGCAATCGCGTCGATCGAAGGGGACGAGCGCGGTCGGACATGGTCAACGGCGCACCTATGTTGTCGATGAAATTCTCGCCGATGTGTTTCGGGGAAAGCTGAAGGCGGGCGAACGTCTTGTCATTCAGGGGCTTGCAAAACGGTTCAAGATGAGTCAAACGCCGATTCGCGAAGCATTAGTCACTTTGGAAGGCATTGGAATCGTCGATAGCGCACCAAACTGCGGTGCAGTTGTTCGTCGTGTGACAGCAAACGACGTGAGAGAAGTCTGTCAGGTGCGGCAGGCACTTGAATGCAGCGCAGTGCAGTCCGCCTGCGGACGCATTGACCTCGCAACGCTTCATGATTTGGCAGCTTCCTTCAAGAAACGAAGCAAAGCATCTGTTCCGAAAAGGCCGTCAGCTGAGGTGACGCGGAAATCGGTTGCATTGGCACAGAAACTTGACTGTCAGCTTCACGACTTGATTGCTGATTCGTGTGGGAACCGTTTTTTATCAAAAGAGCTAGGAAGATTGGAGCTTTTGTTTCGTGGGTTTCGCGATGTTTCATGGGATCGTCGTTCGACCTCTGATTTGCTGCGGCTCGCCGAGGAAGCACGAGAACACTTCGCGATTGTTGACGCGCTGATTGCCTGCGATGCGCAAACAGCATCACTGGCAATGGCCAAACACATTCAGTCAGGTGAGCGATACTGGAGTCGTGGGATGGATAACCGGGAGATCAATTCATGAGACCTTTTTTGTCGCTGGTTGTCTTGTCTGTCCTACCTCTTGGGGCATTTGCCCAGAAGCCGGACAATCGTCTGCCTCCGCCAGCGAAACAGAAAGTTGATTTCGTCAAAGATGTGCAGCCAATTTTTCAGGCAAAGTGTCTGTCGTGCCATGGTGTCGAAGAGCAGGAAGGTGGTTTCCGAATTGACATTGGCGCACGAGCGCTCGATGGCGGCGACTCTGGAAAGTCGATTATGCCAGGCAAGAGCGCTGAAAGCTCACTACTGTTGCGAATCGCCCGCATTGGTGACGACGACCCAATGCCGCCCGAAGATGAAGGGACGCCGCTAACGGAGAAGGACATCGCGATGATTCGGGCTTGGATTGATCAGGGAGCCAATTGGCCGAAGAGTGCGGACGCGGATCAAGTGGCAGCCAATCACTGGGCATTTCAACCTGTTGTTGCCCCGACCCCGCCCCAGGTGAAGCATCAAGACCGGGTGCGCAACGGTGTCGACACATTTATTCTGCAGAAACTCGAGCAGGAAGGCGTCTCGCTCTCAGCCGAAGCGACACCAGAGACGTTGATCCGGAGAGTGCATCTTGACTTGACCGGTTTACCACCATCGCCTGAAACAATACAGAAGTGGACAGACGACTCACGCGAGGACTGGTACGAGCATCTCGTCGATGAACTTCTCAAGTCGCCTCACTACGGGGAACGCTGGGCACGTCACTGGCTCGACCTTGCTCGCTACGCTGACAGTGACGGATATGAAAAGGACAGTGCGCGCCCTTACGCGTGGCGGTGGCGCGAGTGGGTGATCAACGCGCTGAATGACAATATGCCCTTTGACCAGTTCACAATCGAGCAGCTCGCCGGTGATCTGATTCCCGATGCAACAGTTGAGCAGCGCGTGGCCACCGGATTTCATCGCAACACACTCATCAATCGAGAAGGTGGCACCGATCCGGAAGAAGATCGCGTCAAACGAACCGTTGACCGTACGAACACGCTGGGCAAAGTCTGGCTCGGGATGACCGTTGAGTGCAGTCAATGTCATTCACACAAGTACGACCCGTTGCCGCAAAAGGAATACTACCAACTTTTTGCATTTTTCAACTCTCTCGATGAGCCTGACATCGGTGCTCCACTGGCGAAACAGCGAGCCGAGTATGAAACAGCAAAGAAACAATTCGATGTCGAACACAAGCCATTTCAAGACGCAATTGCCCGGTTCGAGAAAGACAAGTTACCAGCAGCCTTGAAAGCGTGGGAACAGACCAACGCTGAAACGAAGCCGATCTGGGAGATTCTGCGGCCCGAATCGCTCACTGCCAAAAAAGGAAGTGAGTTGGAGTTGTTGGAAGATGGATCGATCTTTGCCAGTGGCAAGCACCCGGGTCGTCAGGAGGTTTATACACTTGTTTGCAATACGGATTTGAAAGACATCACAGGTCTGAGGATCGAAGCAATCACCGACGATCGACTTCCCGGTGGTGGGCCTGGTCGCGGACCGTTGGGGAATTTCCATCTGACGCGATTCGACGTCCAGATTGCTCCGGCAGATGGGTCAGCGGATCCAATCAAGGTGGATCTGGTTCAGCCGCAGGCGACATTCTCTGAGTCCGGTGCGCCAGTGGCCAATTTTGCGAACATCAGCCCAACGAATGGCTGGTCAATTGCCCCGCGCGTTGGAGAACGTCACGCGGCGACTTTCAAAGCCAAATCGCCGTTTGGTTTCGAGGGTGGTACGAAAATCACGATCGCAGTCTGGCAGAGTTCCGTTCTTCGCCACTTTCATGGTCTCGGACGATTTCGAATCTCCGTGACATCTCAGCCTTCGGAGGACAAGCAGCAACTTCAACTTTATGCCATCAGCGACGCGATTGTCTCTACGATTTCCACCCCCGTCGACCAGCGGTCAAGTATGATGCAACAGGATCTGCTGGATTACTTCCGCATGGTTGATCCCGGTCTGGCACAGCTAAAGCAAAAGGCAGACGAACATCAAAAGAAGGCTCCAGCTGATCCCTCTCAATCAACAAAAGCGCAGGTTGTGGGAGAAATGAAGTCACCACGAAAGACACACTTCCTGGTACGCGGAGATTTTCTGTCGCCCGACTACGAAGTCACTGCCGGAACTCCGTCAGCTTTTATCCCTCTCAAGCCACGCAGTGAGAAAGCAGATCGACTTGATCTTGCTCACTGGCTGGTTGATCCCGACCATCCGTTAACTGCACGTGTGACGGTGAATCGCATCTGGGCTCGCTACTTTGGGCGCGGAATCGTACCAACGATCAAAGACTTCGGAACGCAAGGAGCGAAACCATCGCACCCTGAGTTACTCGACTGGATGGCGAAGACGTTTCAGGAGGAGGGATGGGATCTGAAAAAGCTACATCGCATGATCGTCACGTCGGCAACCTACCGGCAGTCTTCCCACAGTAGACCGGAACTCATTGAAAGAGACCCGCTGAACGCGTGGTTGTCGCACCAGAACCGACTTCGGGTTGAAGCAGAGATTGTCCGAGATGTCGCGCTTTCGATTAGTGGTCTGGTCAAGCATCGTATTGGCGGCCCGAGTGTCAGGCCGCCTCAACCGGCTGGCGTTGCTGGTTTGGGTTACGCTGGCAGCATTAAGTGGAAAACAAGTGATGGCGATGATCGCTATCGTCGCGGACTTTACACGTTTTTCCAACGTACAGTTCCTTATCCCATGCTGATGACATTTGACTCACCAGATTCGAATCTCAGTTGCGTCGCACGCGACCGATCGAACACACCGCTACAGGCTCTGACGCTATGGAACGATCCGGTCTTTTTCGAATGTGCCCGTGCACTGGGCCAGAGGATCGTCAACGAGCGAACAGCCATAGGTATTCGGGCAGACGATGGGCCTCACAATTTGACCGAGCGTCGTATTCGTTTCGTGTTCCGCACCTGTCTGAACCGAGAACCGAGTGAAAATGACATCGCAGTCGTTCGAGAGTTGATTGCAACACAAACGCAACAACTCAAGGCAAACATCGATGCTGCCAAAGAGATCGTGGGTGACGAATCAATGCCTGATGAATTGGTTCTGGAACACGCCCTTTGGATCACGGTTGGTCGCATCATTATGAATCTCGACGAGTTTGTCACGAGGGGATAAGTGCCGATGAAAAATCTAAACATCATGAACAACCAACTTGGTCGGCGGCAGTTCCTGTCATCATCCGGCAATGCGATTGGGGCGATGGCATTGGCGTCGCTTCTGCAAGATGATGGCGTGTGTCATGCCGAAAATGACCGATCGGCGGACCCACTAGCACCAAAACCGTCGCATTTCCCGGGCAAGGCCAAGTCGTGCATCTTTATCTTTCTTGCAGGCGGTCCCAGCCAGATTGATATGTTCGACCCCAAGCCAAAACTTTCCGAGATGGATGGCAAAGCGTTGCCAGATGAACTGCTCGAAAGTGTTCGGTTTGCCTTCATCAAGAAAGAATCTGCTCGGCTCATCGGAAGCCCTCGGAAGTTTGAGAAGCATGGCGAGTGCGGGATGGAAATCTCCGATTTGATGCCGCATCTGGCGACTTGTGCCGACGACATCGCGTTGGTGCGCAGTATGCACACCGATCAGTTCAACCATCACCCGGCCCAGATTCTCATGAATACCGGGGTCGGCTTCTTCGGGCGTCCGACAATCGGCTCGTGGTTGAACTATGGACTCGGCAATCCTGCCGAAAATCTCCCCGGTTATGTCGTTCTAACAGCGGGTCGAGGGACCAGCGGCGGAGCATCACTTTGGTCCAGCGGATTCCTTCCGTCGACTTATGCGGGGGTATTGTTTCGTAGCGGGAATGAACCAGTTTTGAATCTCAGCAATCCTCAGGGCATATCGTCCGAGATGCAGGAAGCGGGATTGAACGCCATTCGGCAATTGAATCAAAATCAGTTCGAGCGAACTGGCGACAGTGAAATCGCCAGCAGGATCGCTTCGTATGAACTGGCCTTTCGCATGCAGTCCAAGGCACCCGAGTTAGTTGATGTCAGCAGCGAAACGGAGAAAACGCTTGAGGCGTACGGCGTCAATCGGACTGAACCGGAAGCAAAAAGTGACGGGCGGGGGAATCAGGGTGGAGCCAACGCAGCGTTTGGACGCAATTGTTTATTAGCGCGCCGACTTGTGGAACGCGGCGTTCGATTTGTCAATCTCTATCACGCATCGTGGGATCACCACAGCAATCTTGACTCCGGGTTGGGTTACAATTGTGGCGTGATTGACCAGCCGATCGCGGCTCTGATTAAAGATCTTAAGGAAAGGTCGTTGCTCGATTCGACGTTAATTGTCTTGGCTGGCGAATTCGGTCGAACTCCACTGGGAGAAAATCGAGCGAACTTCGCCAAAGTGAGCGGGCGCGATCATCATCCGTACGCATTTTCGATTATGCTGGCCGGTGGCGGAGTCAAAGGCGGTACGGTTGTTGGCCGAACGGACGAACTCGGCTGGGCCCCGGTGGAAGACCCCGTCCACATCAACGACCTGCATGCAACGATGCTGCACACATTCGGGATGGATCACAAGAAGCTGGTCTTCCCGTTTGGCGGTCTGCCAATTCGGTTGACCAATGTTGGGGGCAATGTCGTTCAGAAGTTACTCACATAGAACGAAACTTTTCACATGATGACCAGTCGAATGATCTTCCACTCACATTCACCAGCGTGCATTGTTTTGACGTTACTGCTAGCAGTATCGACTCTCGCAGTTGCTGAGGAATCGGTCGACTTCACAACTCAGATTCGACCGTTGCTGTCGGACAAGTGCTTCCAATGTCACGGGCCAAACGCCGAGGATCGCGAAGCAGATCTTCGCCTGGACGTCAAAGAGAGTGCGTTCAGCGAAGTTTCAGATGGAGTGGCTGTCACGCCGGGAAAACCGGATGAAAGTGTCGTCTTACTGCGAATCATCAGTAAAGACGAAGACCTGATCATGCCGCCACCCGATTCGGGAAAGACGCTCACGGATGAAGAAAAGGAGTTAATCCGAAGTTGGATCGCGCAGGGTGCGCAGTGGGCTGACCATTGGGCGTTTGTGCCGCCAACGCGTCCTGACGTTCCGAAAGTCGACAACGAAGAGTTTGTCCGCAATCCAATCGATGCATTCGTTCTGCGGCGTCTTCAGCAAAATGGTCTCAAACCGTCGAAGCGAGCGGAGCGAATCAAGCTACTGCGTCGACTGCATCTCGATCTGACGGGGTTGCCTCCCACAGTCCGCGAGATCGATCAGTTCCTCAGCAACGACAGCGAAGAGGCTTACAAAAACAAGGTTGAAGAACTGCTGCGGTCACCTCATTATGGTGAGAAGTGGGCACGGCACTGGCTTGATGCGGCGCGGTATTCCGACTCGGATGGTTTTGAGAAGGACAAGCCAAGGTTTGCCTGGAACTATCGTGACTGGGTCGTGCGGGCTTTGAACAAAGACTTGCCATATGACCAGTTTCTGATTGATCAACTCGCAGGCGATCTGCTTCCCAATCGAACTCAGGATCAATTGATCGCGACCGGATTCTTGCGCAATTCCATGGTGAACGAAGAAGGCGGCGTCGATCCTGAACAGTTTCGGATGGAGGCCATGTTCGACCGGATGGACGCAATCGGCAAAGGCATTCTTGGACTGACGATTCAGTGTTCACAGTGCCATTCGCACAAATACGATCCGATTTCTCAACACGAGTATTATCAAATGCTCGCGTTCATCAATAACAGTGACGAACACACAGCCGTTGTCTTCTCACAAGAAGAGCAGCTACAGCGAGACGGACTCGCCGGGCGAATCGAGGCAATCGAAAGACAAATGAAGCAGGACATGCCTGACTGGCGGTCAGGCATGTCCGCGTGGGAAGATTCAGTACGCGATCACCAGTCGAACTGGGAAATTCTGAATATTAAAAACTCCAGTGGGAGCAATTCGGAACGTTATTACACTCAGTCGGATGGTTCGATTCTGGCTCAGGGTTATGCACCTTCAAGAAACACAAGCAAGTTCGCAGTTGAGGTTCCTCACAAACACATGCGGGCAATTCAACTTGAGATGCTGACCGATCCAAATTTGCCAGCAAGCGGACCTGGTCGTGGCGTGTATGGATTGTTCGCGCTGAGCGAAATCAAACTAACCGCTTCCAGCATTGCGGATCCTCAGCAGCGAAAGACTGTCAAATTCATTCGGGCGACTGCTGACTACAGCAATCCTCATCGTCATCTTACGATGAGGATCCACAAATCAAAGGACGGAACCAGCGGTTTTACGGGTCCGGTTTCCTATGCCATCGATGGCGACATTAAAACTGCGTGGGGAACCGATGCTGGACCAGTCAGACGCAATCAATCGCGGAAAGCAGTGTTTGTCGCGGAGGAAGATTTTGCATACACGGAAGGGACTCGACTGGAGTTTCAATTTCTGCAACAACACGGCGGTTGGAACAGCAATGATAACCAGACGTTGAATCTGGGACGCTTTCGTGTTTCAGTTTCAGAACGAGAAGACGTTACGGCGGATCCGATTCCGCAGGCCGTTCGTCAGATTATTCAAGTGCCTCACAACAATCGAACCGAATCTCAGCAGCAGACTCTCTTCTCGTATTGGCGCACCACGGTCGATCAATGGCGTGATGCCAATGCAGAAATTGATTCGCTTTGGCAGCTCCATCCCGAAGGTTCGATGCAGCTTGTGATGAAGGAACGAGTCCAAGAGCCACGGCAAACGCACTTCCTCGCCCGCGGCGACTTTTTGAGTCCCAAGGAAAAGATGACACCCGGCGTCCCCGGCGTCTTAAATGCGTTGCCCGAAAACTCATCGACCAGTCGCGTTGATTTTGCGAAGTGGATTGCTGACCGCAACAGTCCCACGGTTGCTCGTGCGGCGGTCAATCGAGCGTGGTATGCGTTCTTCGGCACCGGAATTGTTGCAACGACAGAAGATCTGGGATCGCAAGGCGAGGCGCCGTCGCATCCGAAGTTACTCGACTGGCTGTCGGTTGAATTCATGGATCAGGGATGGAGTATGAAGCAGTTGCATCGCATCATCGTCATGTCTGGGACATACCAACAGGATTCTCGAACTTCCGAGGAGCTGTTGCTGAAAGATCCGTACAACCGACTCGTGGCCCATGGACCACGATTTCGAGTTGATGGAGAACTGGTGCGAGACATTACATTGAAAGTCAGTGGATTGCTTAATCCTCAATTAGGTGGGCCAGGAGTCTATCCGCCTTCGGCTGAGTTTCTATATCAGGCGCCGGCGAGCTATGGGGCGAAGCACTGGCCCAGTCATTTGGCTGGTGACCAGAAGTATCGACGGGCGCTGTACACTTTTCGTTACCGCAGCGTGCCGTATCCAGTGCTGAAGAATTTCGACACTCCCAACGGCGACGCGGCGTGCGTCCGTCGAGATCGATCGAACACTCCACTTCAGGCTCTAACGACGCTCAACGAACCACTGTTTCTTGAATGTTCGCAGGCGCTTGCATTGAAGACGATTCAGCAAGGTGGAAGCAAAGACGCCCAGCGAATCCGTTTCGCGTTTCGCACTTGTCTGACGCGGGAACCGACCGAAGAAGAATTCAAGCGTCTCGAATCGCTGTTGTTGACGCAACGCAGGCGTCTGCAATCGGGAGAATTGAATGCCGCAACACTGCTTGAGAACGAATCCGGAAAGCCGGCTGTGAAGCCACCACCCGGTGTTGTCATTTCACCCAATAGCCTTGCGGAGTGGATGATCGTCAGCCGTGTCCTATTGAATTTGGATGAAACGATCACGAAGGAGTAACGTAACCATAACAGCGCGTTCTCAACTGTTCAGCCCGTACCGATTCCTTCCAGTAGATGAATTCCGATGGACAACGAAAATCAAATCATGAACCAAAATGCCTCAGATGTGAGCCGACGTTGGTTTGTCGGTGACTGTGGCGTCGGACTTGGAGCCGCGGCGCTGATGCAGATGCTTGGGAATTCGCAAACCGCGACAGCAGCAGCCGATCTCAATCCGCTCGCTGCTCGACAACCGCATTTTGAACCGAAAGCGAAACGTGTCATCTTCCTGTTCATGGCGGGAGGTCCCAGCCACCTCGAGATGTTTGACAACAAACCAGCACTTACGAAGTTCGATGGTCAACTGCCTCCAGCAGAGTTAATGAAAGGCTATCGCTCGGCGTTCATCATGCCTGGCGCGAAGCTACTCGGTCCAAAATTCAAATTTGCCAAACACGGCGAGTGCGGAGCAGAACTCTCAGAGGTGTTGCCACACATGGCGAAAGTCGTCGACGATATCGCAATCATCAAATCGATGAAAACGACCGCGTTCAACCATGCGCCTGCCCAGATCGAAATGAACACGGGGCGTCCTCTGTTTGGTCGCCCCAGCATGGGAGCCTGGTCGTTGTACGGACTAGGGAGTGAGTCTGAAAACCTGCCTGGTTTTGTGGTCTTCAGCACTGGCAAGAAAGGCCCCAGTGGAGGCAGTTCGAACTGGGGAAGCGGTTTCTTGCCAACGACTTATCAGGGCGTGCAGTTTCGAGGCAGCGGTGATCCGGTGATGTATTTGTCGAATCCACGCGGTGTTGATCGAGCATTGCAACGCGATTCGCTGAACGCAATCAACGACCTCAATCGGATGCGTCTCAAGGAGATGCAAGATCCGGAAATCGCCACCCGCATCAACTCTTTCGAAATGGCGTTTCGCATGCAATCCGAAGCTCCCGACGTCGTTGATCTGACTCAGGAGACAAAGGAAACCCTCGATCTTTATGGTGCGGAACCAGGCACTCCTTCGTTCGCGAATAGTTGTCTACTCGGACGTCGGTTACTGGAAAAAGGGACACGCTTCGTGCAGATTTTCCATGAAGCATGGGATCAGCACGGCGGCCTCACCAGCGGCATCAAGAATAATTGCAAAGACACAGAACAGGCCTGCGCGGCGTTGATTACAGATCTGAAGCAGAGAGATATGTTGAAAGACACGTTGGTCATTTGGGGCGGTGAATTTGGTCGCACGCCAATGGTGCAAGGTGGCAACGATGGCCGCGATCATCACCCAAATGCCTTTACAATGTGGCTGGCGGGGGGCGGTATCAAAGGTGGAATTACATACGGTGAGACAGACGAACTCGGATTCAATGCGACCGAAAACATCGTCCCCACCTACGACTTGCACGCCACCATCCTGCACTTACTAGGACTCGACTGCAACAAGCTCTCCTTCAAGTTCCAAGGCCTCGACCAAAAACTCATCGGCATTGCTCCAGCGAAACCCGTCGCTGACATCATGGCATAACGAACACGAGAGACTGTTTGCTATACGAACGTTGTTCCTTAAGTGTTTAATCTACCTGAAAATGTGATTGATGATGATATTGAAACTTATTGGCGTAGCGTTGGCGTTGTTGTTCGCAACATCGTCGAACTTGGTTGCCCAGACGACCAATCCCGCAGCGATTGACTTCAGCCGCGACATCCGGCCGTTGCTTTCGGATGCTTGTTTTGCGTGTCATGGTCCAGCTGAGGCGGCTCGCGAATCAGATTTACGCCTCGACACACAGGCTGGAGCGTTCGCGGATTTGGATGGGCACAAGGCGATTGTGCCAGGCAAGCCAGAGGAGAGTAGTCTCTACCAGCGACTCATTTCCAAAGATGTAGACGAGAGAATGCCGCCCGAAGGCAACAAGAAGTTGACTGCCGAACAGATTGAACTGCTGCGTCGCTGGATTGAGCAAGGTGCCGACTATCAGGAACATTGGGCGTTTGAACCACCGGTGAAGGCATCGCCGCCAAGTCCTGCCAAAGAAAACGCTGCAATCGCAGACTGGTCACGTCACGAGATCGATCACTTCATCCTCGCTCGACTTCAGAAGGAAGGACTCGTTCCCAATCGCCTAGCGCCCCACGAAACGCTGATTCGGCGTGTCACGTTCGACTTAACAGGGCTCCCGCCCACGCCGGATGAAGTGGACGCATTTCTGAACGACCAATCGCCCGATGCCTATGAGCGAGTTGTTGATCGTCTGCTGAAGTCAAAACACTACGGCGAACATATGGCGAGGTTTTGGCTCGACGTAGCCCGATACGGTGACACGCATGGACTCCACCTGGATAACTATCGAGAGATGTGGCCTTATCGCGACTGGGTGATTCGAGCGTTCAACGACAACATGCCGTTTGACCAATTTACCATTGAGCAGCTTGCAGGCGACCTGTTACCAAACGCAACGCTCGATCAGCAAGTTGCAACCGGTTTCAATCGATGCCACGTAACAACCAATGAAGGAGGCACGATTCCCGAAGAATTTTACGTCCGCAACGTGATTGACCGCGTCGACACAACCGGGCAGGTCTTTATGGGATTGACACTAGGATGTGCTGTTTGCCACGAACACAAGTATGACCCGATCTCGCAGACTGAGTACTACCAGTTATTCGCGTTCTTCAACAACATTGATGGTCCCGCCATGGATGGCAACGTTAAGGATCATGCACCGTTTGTCTACGTGCCTACTGATGAACAGACAAAAGCTCAGAATGCCATCGCCGTCAAACGGAAAGAAATCGAAGAGACTCATCGCACTCGGCGTGAGGAAGTAACTGCGGCATTTTCCGCGTGGACAGCATGGCAAAGTGAACTGGTGAAATCCGGAAGCCGGATGAGGCTTCAGGCTGCTGATCCCGAGGGCCTTATTCTGCATTTGCCACTTGATGAGAAATCTGGAGAGAAGGCTGCCAACAGACTCGACGAAAAGAAGCCCGCCACTGTTGCTGGTCAAGCAAAATGGATTGACGGACAAAGAGCCGGTGGTCTTCAGTTCACTGACAAGGATTCTGTCGTCAGTCTTGGAAACATCGCTGCATTTAAGAGAGCGGACAAGTTCAGTTTCGGAGCATGGATACGTACACCAGGCGATGTGACTGGCGCTGCAATTTCCAAAATGGATCAGGCACGGAACACCGGTTACGAATTGCAAATTGACAAACGTCGCGTACGCGTTCTCCTTGCCCGCTCTGCGCCGGATTTGGGAATGAACGTATTGACTTCAAATGAAGTTCTAAAACCGAACAAATGGCATCACGTGTTGGTCACCTACGACGGTTCGGCACGAGCGACCGGGGTCGCAGTCTTTGTCAATGGCAAGCGACAAAACGTTGATATCAAGAGCGATCAACTTGGCCAGTACGATTTCAATACAGGTAAGCCGTTGCAACTTGGACGACGCGATCAGACGCAGCCATTTATCGGCGGCTCGATCGACGATGTTCGTTTTTACAACAGGCAGTTATCAGATTCCGAGGCCGCTCAAATCGCGATCACCGCCGAGATAGAACCGTTGCTGGCGATCGATGCCGATCAACGCAGTCTCGAACAAGTCGAGCGACTGATGATGTTTTATCTCACTCAATACGATTCGGTTTACCGCGATCAAAGTGCGGCCATTCAGAAACAACGCGAAGAAGAAGCGGCCTTAAAAAAGAATATCACAACGTCGCTGGTGTTCCGCGAGAGGAAAGACGTACGACAGGCATTC
>DAOUPA010000683.1 GCA_030626405.1 Planctomicrobium sp. | reverse complement strand
GGTTTGACAGTCGATCTGTTGCATCAACTACTTGGCGAATTCCTATTGGCGGAGTGACGGGAGTTCCCAGCCCCTCATTGCCGATGTCCAGCGTAATGCTGAAAGAGCACTTGGCTATTTCGCGGTGAAGTCAAAATTCCTCAAATATATATATTATTCTCGCCAGGGGTATGTATAGGAGTCCCGGAAAATCCGGGGTTTAAACAACGGCCAGAAAACGTAGCGCCCGGCGGTGAGTGGCAAATTGGAATAAAAACGTAGCGCCCAGATGACCGTCTGCTGAAATTTGGACAGACTTTCTGTTTTGAGAGAGTTTTGTTCTAAGAAACAGCAGGAGGCAGGGGTGTTTACGGATATGGAAAAATGGGCTGAGATTCGCCGTCGCGTCCTGCACGGCGAGATGAGTAAACGGGCCGCGTGCGCCGAATATGAGATCCATTGGGAGACGCTGCAGAAGATCCTGACGCACTCGGAACCGCCCGGCTATCGACGCACAAAGCCTCGGGCGTCGAAGCTGGATTCCTTTCTGCCGATCATTCATGAAATCCTCAAGGGTGATCGTCAGGTTCACCGCAAACAACGGCATACGGCGAAGCGGATCTTTGATCGGCTGCGAGACGAACACGATTACCAAGGTGGGATCACGATCGTCCAAGAAGCGGTGCGGGCTTTGAAGCAACAGTCGCGTGAGGTTTTCTTGCCGCTCTCGCATCCTCCGGGAGAAGCGCAGGTCGATTTTGGTTTCGCCGACGTTTGGCTCGACGGCGAACTGAAGAAGGTGGCGTTGTTCGTGATGACGCTGCCGTACTCGGATGCGATCTTCATCCAAGCCTTTCCTCGCGAATGTACAGAAGTTTTTCTGGAAGGGCACAAGCGGGCGTTTGAGTTCTTTGGCGGTGTGCCGAATCGAATCAGCTACGACAACTCGAAGATCGCCGTCGCCCAATTTGTCGGCAGGCGCAAGCGGAAAGTCACCACAGAATTCTTACGTCTGAAGAGCCACTTCCTGTTCGAGGATCATTTCTGCCTGGTGCGGCGGCCGAACGAGAAGGGGCATGTGGAACACCTGCTGGACTTCGCTCGGAAGAATTATCTGGTTCCCGTGCCGAGAGTCGATGCACTGGAGACGCTGAATCATCATTTAGTCGAGCGCTGTGAGAACGACCTGAAACGTCAGGTGAGAGGGAAGCCTTCGCCGAAACAAACGTTGCTGGTCGAGGAGCAGCAGTGTTTTTTGCCCTTGCCGAAACAGACCTTCGAGGCGCGACGCCTGGGCCAGGCCAACGCCGATTCGCTCTCCCTGATCCGGTTCGACACCAACAGCTATTCGGTGCCGACGAAGTATGCATATCGGCAAATCACGATCGTAGCGACTGTCAATGAAGTACGACTTAGCTTCGAGGACGAGTTGATCGCCTGTCACCGACGGCATTGGGGACGCGAACAGTATTTCTTCAATCCCGTGCATTATCTTGCCTTGCTGGAGCGGAAACCGGGCGGCTTTGACCATGCCCGACCACTGGAGAACTGGGACTTGCCCGTCAGCTTTGGGATTCTGCGGCGTCGCATGGAAGCCGAACTGGGAGGAATGGGGACTCGGGAATTCATCAAGGTGCTCAGGCTGCTGGAACGTCACTCACTCTCCGCCTTAAAGCGTGCTGTGGAGTACAGCTTGGAAATCGGTGCCACCAATGCAGATGCGATTCGCCTGATTCTCGAATACCAACAAGAAGAGCCTGTGGCGCTGTTTTGTTTGGAAGGCCGTCCGCACCTGAAGCTGGTACAGGTTGCCCAGACGGATGTTTCTGCCTACCAGTCCTTATTACTCGGAGGTTAAACGATGACGAAGAAGGAAACCAAGAGCGTTGTTCTGTTACAGCATCATCTCAAGAGCCTGAAGTTGCCGACGATGCTCAGTGAGTGTGAGAAGGTCGCCGGGCGCTGCGCCACCGACAACGTCGATCATCTAAGTTATCTGCTGCAGCTCTGCGAATTGGAACTGATTGAACGGGAACGTCGTGCAGCCGAGCGACGATTGAAAGCGGCGAAGTTCCCTACGCACAAGACGCTGGACGAGTTCGACTTCAAAGCCCAGCCGTCGATCAACAAGGTGCTGGTTGCCGAGTTGATGCGCGGTGAATACATCGACAAGCGGGAGAACATTCTGCTGGTTGGCAATTCCGGAACGGGAAAGACGCATTTGACAACCGCATTGGGAATCGCCGCCTGTGGTCAGGGCAAGAAGGTGAGGTTCTTTCAGGTGACCGAACTGATCACGCAACTGATGGAAGCCCGCGAGGATCGAGACTTGTCACGTCTCAAGAATCAACTCTCGAAACTCGACCTGCTGATCCTCGACGAGCTGGGTTACGTCCCGGCCAGTAAGCTGGGATCGGAACTCTTGTTCGATGTGATCAGCACTGCCTACGAACGACTGAGTGTGATCGTGACGACAAACTTACCGTTCGAGAACTGGACCGAGGTGCTCGGCAGTGAACGCCTGACCGGAGCCACACTCGATCGGCTGACGCATCGCTGTCATATCCTGGAAACGGCTGGTGAAAGCTACCGATTACAGGATGCCAAACGCCGCCGCACGAAACGTTCAAGCGGCAAAACGGATTCGTCGAAATAACAAAGGACCACACCTTCGTCTGAGAGTTAGCCATACTCGGATGAAACTTTTTTTTACAACAACGCGCTACGTTATTCGCCCGCCGGGCGCTACGTTTTCTGACCATTGTTTAAATATCAGTTGACGCTTTCGGGCGAGGTGACGATCGAACCGATCGACCTGATTCTCGGCGCCCCAGTGCTGACGGGCGATGCTTGGGGCAGTGTGCCGGGAGGTTACGCGGGTGATGATAGTCCCGATTTTGATCGGGCTATTGCGGGCGACGGTTCATCGACAGCGACGTTCAGCT
>DAOUPA010000286.1 GCA_030626405.1 Planctomicrobium sp. | reverse complement strand
ATTTGAGAGTTGATCGTTCGCGGAGGTGTGAGTTCACTGCGACAGATATTCTCAGAGATCTCAAATAATGTCGCGCCATGAAATGGTCGCTGCCTCGTCAGCATTTCATAGAGGATGACCCCCAATGCCCAGATGTCCGCCCGGCCATCGAGTAGATGAACCTCTCCACGAGTCTGTTCAGGGGCCATGTATGGAACGGTTCCAGAGATTTCACCACGGCGTCCCTTTTGAAGTTTTTCATCAATCGCCAAACCGAAATCCACAACAAATGGATTCGCATTGATATCTAGAATAATGTTGGCCGGTTTCAGATCACGGTGATAGATTCCGTGCTCGTGAACGTTATTCATAGCTTGAGAGACGAGTTGAAGAATGCGTGCCGTTTCAAAAGGTGAAACAGGCCCTTGCACGAGCAAATCCTTCAGGTCTCCTCCATCAATATAATCCTGCACGAAGTAGACATTCGATACAGAGTCCCCGCTTGATGTTGTGAGGACATCAAGAATAGCAACAATCCCTTGGTACTGTCTCAGCCTTGCAACGACCCGTGCCTCTCTCAACAAGTCTTCTACAATTTGCGAAGCGTCCAGCCTCGCCACCCCTGCTGCCTTCGCCACTTCACTGACATTTAACTGTTTGATAGCAACAAGACATTCAAGCTGTGGATCTTCCGCAAGATAGACGACGCCAAAAGCTCCCCGACCGATCTCATGCTGAATTTTGTAACGCCCGATTTGTTTTGGGATCTCATAAGACGGTTTCGGCAGATTTACAATGAACGTGTCTACCATCTCATCCTGGTCTTCGACTTGCTCGGTGAACACTTTTTGTATCACCTCCGTGAATTCCGGGAATCGTAAGGTGTAGTGTTTGGCCGAAGGTGAGTCCCTCGTCTCTCGAAGGAGATCCAATTCCACTCTCAGGAGCTCTTCAAAGAAAAGAGGTCGGTATTCGGAGTCAGAATGCCATTGATCCAGGAACTGTTCAATTCTTGGGTCTTGATCCGCTCGCCACGATTGCTCGAATTGATCGCAGAATCGGTCGATTCTCTGAGCGATGTCAATTGGCAATGGATCGAACTCAGACATTAGAAATATCCACTGATGCAAGGGGTGGGATTGGATCTTCTTTCACTCGTTGACAGACATTGTCAGGTTAAAGCTTGTTCAAAGTCAAATCTCCTTTGGATTAAACCACGCTAATTAATTGAGAACCAACTCCCTGTATCAGGACCGTTATTCGAACACTCTCATTCACACTCTAACTCAACCACATACACTCATGTATCGATATAACGATTTCCGAGTCTCACCCAGTCGTGAGTGCGCATGGCATACTCCCCAAATTCTAATCCAGTTGCCACGAGGCAAGCTTGTCGTTTTGACCTTGGGTTACGGAAGCGGATTGGCCGTCGATGACCGCCCATATGCCTGAAGATTTCTGATTGATTGCTGAATTATTCCTGTCATGGCAACAACGCATTCGCTGCCTTTCAACGTCAGAAAAACTCAACTCAATTATGGGCCTAAACGTGTCATAACTCCATGAACACTGAAGAAGGACATATCGCTGACACATTGCACATCCACTCACCATGCCAACCCTGCTGACATCGCAGTCACACGGATTGACTTCCGAAATTGGTTTGAGCCACTCTCACGGCTCAAACGCCAAATCGCAGAGACCTTGGCAGGAGGAGAATCGACGCAAAACGCTTTCAGGTGACTGCGAGCCGAGTTTCTCAACTGAGACGCGAGTTACTGGAATCCAGGAATGACTTTAAGGGGATCGAGGTTTCGCATTGAACTGTTCCCGCCAACATCACCATCGCGTTCATCCGCCACCAGTTCACCCGCTGGCCGTAGGGAATCCTTGTCGAACCAGACACCACAGTGAGAACACAGGCTGAGGAACGTGTGATGTCAATGCGTTTGCAATCAATTGCTACTCTTTGTCCTGAGGAAGCACAGCGTTTTTCCAAAATGAAGTTTTCCATGTTTCGTACGGTGAATTTTGACTTTGGAACTCAGCCAAAAAGTTGCGCTGTGTGTCGTCTCGGGGAGGGCCATAGACATGGTGGTTTCTGATTGACCGGTCCATTCCACGATGCATTTCTTCAACACGCTGTTGCCATGATGCATCACGGCGTGTCGGCAGGCACCTGACACCTCAGTCAATTCAACTTTCGAAGAAACTGGCACAATGAATGCTTAGTATGCCGGTGAGCCAACTTCAACTGAGGGGAATCACATGACGCTGAACAATCAACGCATTGAAGTGTTTGCCACCTGTCCGCAATCCAAAGGAGCGTCTCACCAGGGTTACCTGCAACATGTTCAGGACGTTGCGCGTTGGAGTGAACAGTCTGGTTGTGCGGGGATCCTCGTCTATGCCGACAACGGTCTTGTTGATCCATGGCTGGTCTCGCAAGCCATCCTTCAGAGCACAGTGTCTCTTTCGCCGCTGGTTGCCGTTCAGCCAGTTTACATGCATCCGTATGCGGCGGCGAAAAAGGTTGCTTCTCTGGCATTCCTGCATCATCGACGGATCTTTTTAAATATGATTGCAGGCGGATTCAAAAATGACCTGATCGCTCTAGGCGACAACACACCACACGATGATCGATATTTAAGGCTGACGGAATATACATCGATAATACAGCAGTTGCTGGAATGCAAAGAGCCGGTGACATTTCATGGCAAATACTACCAAGTTTCGAATCTATCGATGACTCCGCCCCTTCCACCGGAACTGAGGCCAGGCGTTTTCGTTTCCGGTTCATCAAATGCCGGATTGAAAGCGGCACAGGCACTCGGGGCGGTTCCGATTAAGTACCCGGCGTGTCCCTCCAACGAACAGGTGCAGAACGCGGTCGACGGAATCAGTCCTGGATTGCGGATCGGCATTATCGCTCGGGAAAGTGCAGAAGAAGCATGGCGAGTGGCTCATCACCGATTCCCTCCCAACCGGGAAGGACAACTTGCCCACCAGCTGGCAATGAAGACATCGGACTCTCAATGGCACCGTCAACTCAGTGAACTTGCAGTCGCCTCTGCAAATCAGCAAACGCCGTACTGGCTGGGGCCTTTTGAAAACTACCGAACGTTTTGTCCGTACCTCGTCGGCAATTATGAACAGGTTTCGGAACACATTGAAAGATATATCGAATTCGGATTTCGAACATTTATTTTGGATATCCCGCCATCGGAAGAGGAACTGATGCACACTTCCATTGTTTTTCATCACGCACAAGAGATGGCACTATGTTGATACAGCAGTACGTTACGAATTCGGCACAACGCGTTCCCAATCGCGTTGCGATTGATCACAACGGAAAGCGTGTGACCTATGCGGAACTGGACCGCCAGTCCAACCAGTTGGCACGGCTGATCACTCGCTCTGGTTGTCAACGGGGTGATCGCGTCGCGATCTGCATTCCCAAATCCACCGCGGCCTATCTCGGCATGATTGCCACTCTTAAAGCGGACTGTACCTATGTTCCAATTGATCCCGAATCTCCTCCTTCCAGAATCCGCAAGGTTCTTGAGTCGTGTGAACCAACGTTGATCCTGGCTTGCGATGCGTCTCTAAAGCTGTTGCGGGACATCAACCAGGATGGTTCTCACCCTCTCCGAGTTGCAGCACTGCAAGATTCACCCCTGGAACTTAACGGCGTGTCCAGCCTGTTTTCATTCCGTGATCTGGAGTCGGTTGCGCCGACTGCTCCGGCATCAATGAATCAGCCTGATGATGCCGCACATATTCTTTTCACGTCGGGATCAACGGGAACTCCTAAGGGAGTTGTGATCACTCACGCTAATGTCGTTACGTTTGTTGACTGGGGGGTCAGGTATTTTGACATTGATGATTGCGACCGTGTTTCAGGGCACGCTCCATTGCATTTTGATCTTTCAACATTCGATACATATGGAGCGTTCGCTGCTGGAGCCGAATTACATCCTGTTCCTCCACATGTGAATCTGTTGCCGCATAAGCTGGTGGAATTCATTCGTGATCGTGAACTGACACAGTGGTTCTCCGTTCCGTCTATTTTGAATTACGTGTCACGTTTTGACGCTCTCCCGGAACATGAGCTGCCCTCTCTGAAGCGACTGATGTGGTGCGGGGAAGTTTGCCCGACACCGGCATTGATCTATTGGATGAAACGACTGCCACATGTCCAATTCACGAATTTGTATGGGCCCACCGAAGCCACGATCGCCAGCAGTTACTTCACCATGCCTGAATGTCCTCAAAGTGAAACGGAGGCTGTACCGATCGGCGTTGCCTGCGCAGGAGAACAGTTACTTATTCTGGATGAACAACTGAACGACGTGGAAACGGGACAAATTGGTGATTTGTATCTTGCTGGTGTTGGTCTGAGTCCTGGTTACTGGCGCGATCAACAAAAGACCGGAGAAGTCTTTAAAGACCACACTGATAGTCATGGTGTCCCAATGCGAATCTACAAAACAGGTGACTTAGCTCTTCTTCGCGAGAACGGACTCGTTGAGTTTTTGGGAAGGGTCGATTCCCAGATCAAGAGTCGTGGATATCGAATTGAACTTGGGGAAATTGAATCCGCCTTGGCAACACTTGACGAATTGAACGAATCTGCAGTTGTCGCCATCGACACAGATCAGTTTGAAAACAAGGCCATCTGCTGTGCATTTGCTCCGAAATGTGGAGTTGATGTCACGATTGGACAAATCCGCAGAACGATTTCCAAACTTGTCCCCAAATACATGTTGCCATCCCTCTGGATGGAGGAATCAATGCTTCCGAAAAATGCCAATGGAAAAATTGACCGCCGTGTTCTGCGAGAACGGTTTGAGGCACGCAAGAACTGTTCACCTGCCATGGCGGGGACTAGCTGATCGCCGATCAAGGACAAGAGTAACGCAGAACACGAAAAAGTGCTTGAGTGGAATAAGAGTCCGAATAGTTTGTTTATCTTACAAGGGGAGTCCAATGACCAACATTGATGAAATCAGCCGCCGCATCAATTCACTATTCTCTGACCGATTAAATCGTGATGTTCCGTCAAACGACATAGATCTGCTCGATTCTGGAACTCTGGATTCACTCGCTTTGGTGAACCTGCTGGTGCTACTGGAAGAAGAGTTCGATGTCGCTGTCGATCTGGGCGACGTGGAACTGGACAGCCTTCGTACCGTTCTCGGCATTTCCCAATTAGTTCAGAGTTTTCTGGCAGAAGAACCATCAAGTCAACAAGATATTCAACCACTGAAACAACCTGTGATGTAGTGCTCATACAGGTGGGCACTAATGCGGCCTCTCCTCAGAGATGCTAGTACGAAGAGAATCGAGAAACGGATCAATCATGATCACTCAGTCGTCGACTGATCAACGGATAAACACTGAAATTCAGGCTCTCAGTGCGGCTGCGGGACATCGCAACAGTCGCGCGAGGATTCGCGCGGCTGTTGCTTCCGACGTGTTGGCAATCGGTGAATTGCATGGACGGGTATGGGGATACTCAGGGCCGGAGCATTCTCGTCAATTCGCCGAACACTTTCGCCAGGTCTATTTTGAGAATCCATGGTTCGATCCTCAAATTGCGCCACTGGTTCACGAAGAAGCTGATGGACGGATCACGGCTGTATTGGGGACTGTCGTACGGCCCGTTCTTCTTGGAAACCGTCAGGGACGGATGGCAATCAGTTCCGAATTTGCAGTCGACCCAGACCGTCGCAACTCTCTTGTGGCTTTGCAGCTGCTTCGACAATTATTCAACGGCCCACAGGATCTGACAGTCGCGGATCAAAGCAACGAGAAGACCCTCTCCATCTGGACAAGTCTTGGCGGGATCGCACCCCCACAGTACTCACTTCAGTGGTTTCGTCCTCTGCGACCAGTAACTGCCGCGATCAAACTCTCAGGACGCAAGAAAAGACTTCGTCCTGTTAGTCAAATGTTGGCTCCCTTGGCCCTCATGCTAGATGCACTGATGGATCGCTTTGCTGGCAACCCACTAAGAATCGATGGTGTGAACGAAAACGTCCGTTCACTGGAAAAAGAGGACTTGATGCAGTTGCATCGATTGCTGTCCCAAAATCACATTCTTCCGGAATACTCTCCGGACAACGCAAATTGGGTTCTAGACAGAATTGAGAACATGCGTCTTTTTGCTCCGATTCACGCGATGTCAGTCGCGTCCGAGCAGGGCAAACTCATTGGGACATTTATTTACCGACTGGTTTCCGGGGCAGCTGAAGTGATCCAATTGGCCGCACCAGCAGAGCACTTTCAGCAGGTCTGGAATCAGATGTTGATTCATACACGCAAGGAGGGCGCTTACATGGCATGGGGGCGTGCCCATCCAGACCATCTGAAAAATAATTTCGACCGCTGCTGTCTTCTGCGTCGTTCGGGAAAACGTACGCTTGTGCATTCGCGGCATAAAGAATTGGAAGACCACTTCCTTCGTGGTCACGCCTTTCTCTCCGGACTCGAGGGTGAACAAATGCTGGAACACTTTCCCACAAACGAGTATTCCAAATCAACAAAATGAAACCGATGTCTTTTTCTATTGGCCAATGCGACAAGTGACGCTGTCATGTCGAAATCGGACAAGTCTGAAGTTTCATGATTCCACACTGAGGTTTCCAACATGAATATTGTTCTGGCAGCAGAAGAGTCGGCGGGGTTACAAGTGCTTTCAGCACTTGCTGAAACAGGCCATCGAGTTGTCTCTGTGTTGACAAATCTTTCAAACCAGAAAACGGGAAATCCCAACATTGAGGCACTTGCGAAGTCACTTGGTTTAGAGGCGTTGCCAGCTTCGCTACTGACGTCTTGCGATCTTGTGAAACAATTTCGCCAGGCGGAGGTCGACCTACTGCTCAATGTCCATTCCCTGTATGTGATTCATCCAGAACTTCTCAGGGTTCCACGGATAGGAGCATTTAATCTCCACCCTGGTCAACTGCCTGCCTACGCAGGACTGAACGCCCCCAGCTGGGCGATCTATAACGACGAACCAAGTCACGGCGTGACGCTGCATGAAATGACTGCAGGGATCGACACTGGGCCAATTGTTTTAGAAAAGCAGTTTGAACTTAACGACAAGGATACGGGGCTTACTGTTGCCTTGCGTTGCGTGCAGGAAGGAGTCCCGCTGGTACTAGAACTGCTGGAACTAGCAGACCAATGTCCAGAGGCGATTCCGCGAAGACAGCAAAATCTGCAACAGAGGACTTACTATGGCAAGCAGCCACCTCAGCAGGGGCGAATCGATTGGAACCGGCCAGCCCGTGCAGTTTTCAACTTTGTTCGTGCATGTAACTATGGACCATTCTCGTCGCCTTGGGGAACTCCAGAATCCGAACTTGATGGTGCCGCCACAACTGTCACTCGAACCGCATTAACGGGCCTTTCATGCACAGTGGCGGCTGGCACTGTGCATGAAACTCAAGAGGGGCGGACTTTGGTTGCTTGTGCCGACGAGTGGCTGGAACTGAAGTCATTCCAACAGGCGATCACGGCAGACACTGTCTGCAGGCAGCCTGGTCTCGCGCTTGAGACACCGTGCTGCCACAGTTCGCAGACCATGTCCGGTAATGGCCGCGAGATCTGTGTTGAAAGTGCGAAATCCGACTGGAAAAATGAGCAGAAAAGGAGCAGTTTGGACATCGGTGAATCGAGGTCTAAACAATCGCCCTGAAAACCACGAGTCTTAACTTCTTATAACACGTGACGATCCGGTCGCCTCGCTTTTATTCCGTAACAACCCTTCCGTCGAGCGCCACGTTTTCTGGCCGATGTTTGCAGGGTAATTTGACAGAACCGAAAGGCAATCTGTTTCAGTGGTTACGGAATCATCTGCGCGAACTGTTTGCGTGACGATTGTTTGATAAATCCTGTGGCAATCGCGCTTACGGTTTGTACTGCGACTCAGTATTATCAAGTCATGAAAACGTCAACGATTTGCCTGACTCTGATCTTGCTCTCAATTCAGGTCGGAGATGCGCGTGCCGATTACCGATTAGAAATCCTGAAGGACCAGCCAGCGGATTATTGGAGTTTTGACAATGCAGTCGGCTTGCCCGTTCGTAATGAAATTTCAGGCACGGCTGATGGACGAGATGTCTCAACTGCGAAGAAGAGACACGGTGTCAGTCAACTCGCTGCAACATTCGACCGAAACCACAAAGCTGGCCGTGTAGAAGTACGACTGAATCAGCAACAAGACCAAGCGATTGAACAACTGTTTCACGGCTCGTTCAGTCTAGAATTATGGTTGCTCGACGAGGCCAATGCCTCCGACGGGAATACCAACTACAGTCTTCTTTACAAGGCGGATCGAAAGTCATTCACTCGGAATTCGCTGTGGCTGTATCGAGACCGAACAAATGGCCACTACAATTTTCGTTTTCACGGTCGAGATGGCAATCAGCTTGGAATCACTCTTCGTAGCCCTGCTGGTGAAAAGAAAGCTGGCGATCAAAAGTGGCATCATCTGGTGATTACCGCAGATCGTTCTAAAATCGAAAACGGCCAAGGTCGTCTGCGTGCATTTCTCGATGGAAAGCCGGTTGGTGAATCAGCGATTGATTCTAAAATTGTGATCGACAACGATGGCTCGCTCATCATCGGGAACAACCATACATCGAACTCACCCTGGCAAGGTGGAATCGACGAATTGGCTCTTTACAAACGAGTTCTTGATGACGCGACAATCTCTCGGCATCATGAAATCGGTCGTCGTGAATTGATGACAAAACCTTCGGAGTCTTCCTTGCTGGCCGAGCAGCAAGAATTCTTTGAGTTGAAAATTCGTCCGTTGCTAATCGACAAATGCGTTGACTGCCACGATGGTGATCCAGATTCCGATTCCACACTGGCTGTTGGCTCACGCCAGGCGTTGCTCAAGGGGGGAGATTTTGGACCGACGATCCTTCCGGGACGAGCCACGGACAGCCTGTTGATACAT
>DAOUPA010000399.1 GCA_030626405.1 Planctomicrobium sp. | reverse complement strand
TCCATGAATCCTGGGACCAGCATGGCGGTCTGGTTGCCGACCTGAAGAAGAACTGCAAGGCGACAGAGCAAGCTTCTGCAGCGTTGGTGGCAGACTTAAAACAGCGTGGCCTGCTCGACGAAACACTGGTGATCTGGGGAGGTGAGTTCGGTCGGACTCCAATGGTCCAAGGGAGTACCGATGGTCGCGATCATCATCCAAATGCCTTCACAATGTGGCTCGCTGGCGGCGGAATCAAAGGTGGTCAAACGATAGGCGTGAGTGATGACTTCGGCTTTAACGTTGTCGATCAACGTGTCCATGTTCACGACTTACATCATACAATTTTGCACCTACTCGGATTTGATCCAAATCGATTCACGTTCCCGTACCAGGGACTTGATCAACGCTTGATAGGTGTTGAACCCACACGGCTGGTCGAGGAATTGCTTGCGTGACTCTTCATCCGTATCCACAAATCCCAGCGATATTCATCTCCATAACCTGAAGTGAATACTGTACTTGGCGTACTCAGTATTTCACGTGGCCATGGCCTGAGCGTATCTGACAGCATGCGCATATTTTTCTTAAAGAGATCAATTTCTCTCAAACATTTGTTCAGTACTTGAAGATCTCGGTTGCATGTTGACAACGCTGTTCCCCAAAGGTATTGTGGACCTAAAGGTCTATATGTATTAATTCATTGCTGTCACCCAAAACTAGACAGCTTCAGAAGCGACATTCGGTAGTGAACTGATCGTTGTTGGACGCGGTGAGGTTTGACTCCTCAATGATGGAGGATCGTGGAAAATGTTAGGCTTTGTATTCCTGGGGTTGATTATTGCCTGTGTCGTGACGTTTGCCATTCTTGCGTTCATGTTTCTGAGCGTTGCTTTTGAAGAGCCAAGATCACCGGTGACACGAAAGTCGTTGAATCCGTCAGGCGTTTCTCTCGACAATCAGCCAAGGCGACAAACAGAGCAGCAACCACAAGCTGCAACGCCAGTTCTCGCGAGTTCCGGCCATGCGATTTCCGGGTCGCAGAGTGAACCGTCCCAGCCACGAGAGCCTGCGTTCGCTGGTGCGGACGTCTCGTTTAATTGGAAGATGCTTTTCTCGCGCGACACACGGCATCTGCGGATTTTAGTATTACTCATTTCGGTCGGTTGCGCGACTGGCCTCTTCGCCAGGAGCCAAATGGTGCCTGTCGATTTTGGAGAATTAGGTCCATACCGTGCTGCCGCCTTGGATGAAATCGCAGCTCTGCCCAGCAGACTGTATTCCGATGCGGCCTGTCTGAAATGCCATGAGAGTGTCGCAGAAGAGCGCGCCGATTCTCCACATCAAGCAGTGAATTGCAGTCACTGTCACGGGCTTGGTCATCAGCACATTATTGATGCTGAACTTGCAGCCAAGACGCCGGACCATCCGATCCCACCAGTGGCAGAATGGGACGGAGACTTCCGAACGAAAATTGATCTGTTCATCACAGAAAATCGATCCACTTGCCTCTCTTGTCATGAATCTGTCGTCGGAATGCCTGAATCCTTCCGCAGCATCAATGTCGCAGAACACCTGGAAGAACAGGGAGCCGATGAAGTCAAGAGTGCGAACGTTTGCTTCGAGTGCCACACCGGTCACAGCCCTGGGCTTTAGCAGAGTAAAAAACTCAACCGAAACAATTTCCCCACGAAACCCGAACACCCCCACAACGCAAGTTGTCACCTCCTGCCTCCTCCTCCCTCCGATTGTCAAATAGCGAATAGTACAATGACATTTGAACTCAACATCCTAGGTAACCACACAAATTGTGGTGATTCAGGCGGCTGTGGCGATTCGGGCTGTGGTGGCTCAAGCTGTGGGAGCAGTCTGGAAGGAGAACTGCTTTCCTCTCTCGTTGGAGGAGAGGGCGGATGCAGCGAGGGACCAGACGTCAGTTCGCGACGCCAGTTTCTCAAGAAGGCTTCGACGATTGCGTTCGGGACATTTACCCTCACCGTGCTTCCGATGTCGGTCGCTCCGCAATCCGCAGGTGAGAGCGCTGCCGGTGGCGCGTTGTCAGGCGCGAAGGATGAAGTCCTTTATGGTTTTCTGGTCGATACCAACAAGTGTGTTGGAACCGGGAAATGCCTGAGCGCGTGTCGAGTCGAGAACGACGTCCCGGAAGGATACGCACGAACATGGGTCGAGCGGTTTGTGCATTACAAAGATGGAACACTTCAAGTCGACCTGGTTCCCGAGACAGGTTACGCCGGATCGGATTTGCCAGCGATTGATCCGGAACTGGTCGACCGAGCGTATTTCGCCCCGAAACTTTGCAACCAATGTGCTGATGCCCCGTGCAACCAGGTCTGTCCGGTGCATGCGTCGTTTACGTCGCCGGAGGGAGTCGAACTTATCGATCCAGAACGCTGCATCGGCTGTGCTTACTGCGTTCAAGCGTGTCCATATGGCGTTCGCTTCATCAATCCGGAAACCAGTAACGCCGACAAGTGTACCTGGTGTTATCACCGCATCACAAAGAATGAGCAACCAGCCTGCGTTGAAGCCTGTCCGGTTGGGGCGCGTGTGTTTGGGCGGCTCGATGATCCAGAAAGTGAAGTCAGCAAACGCCTTGCAACTATTCCGACGAGCGTCCTGAAAGAACATCTCGGCACTCATCCGAAACTGCACTATGTTGGACTTTCAGGGGAGGTGATCTAATGAGCGATCCATCATTCGTATTTCCGAACGACCCGCACGTCCCGTGGAGCATCATGATTGTGCTCTACCCGTACATCACAGGTTTGGTCGCCGGTGCCTTCGTCGTTTCGGCGTTGTATCATGTGTTTCATCAGGAAGTTCTGAAACCGGTTGCGCGACTCGCACTAGTGACAGCACTCTGCTTCTGTACTTTTGCGACGTTGCCACTGCTGCTGCATTTGCATCATCCGGAACGCGCCTTCAACATCATGATTACACCGAGTGCGACTTCAGCGATGTCCGGATTCGGCATTATCTACAACTTCTATATGTTGCTTTTAATTGTCGAAGTCTGGCTCGTTTTCAGGCCAGAGATTGTCGAAAGAGCGAACTCAAAAACCGGTTTCCAAGGACGAATCTACAAGCTGCTTGCACTGGGAAATCGAGAAGTCACTGCGACTTCACATGCTGCGGACGAATGGTTGATTCGCGTACTGGCGATTGTGGGGATTCCTGCGGCATGCGTGCTGCACGGGTATGTTGGTTTTCTCTTTGGCGGTGTGAAAGCGAATCCGTGGTGGTCGACAGCCTTGATGCCGATTATCTTTTTGGCATCCGCGATTGTCTCCGGAATTGCGGCTTTGATTGTGTTGTACCTTTTCATTAGCTGGCGTCGTCGTACACCTCCTGATCTCGCCTGCCTGCGTGCGATGTCACACTACTTGTGGATTTCATTAGTGATCGCGGTCTCGCTGGAGATGCTCGAAATGCTCCATATGGCGTACGAATCCGGAGCCGAATGGCACGTCCTTTCCACTCTCATTACCGAGCACCTGGCGGTGTCGTATGGTCTGATTCAGGTGCTGATCGGTTCTCTAGTCCCGTTCCTGATACTCCCGATGGCAATCCGTCCTTCCCGGAGTCCGCGCAGCATGATGTGGATGAGCGGCTTCGCCTCAATTTTAATTCTGGTGCAGGTCTTTGCGATGCGTTGGAACGTCGTCGTCGGTGGTCAGCTCTTCTCAAAAAGCTTCCGAGGATTCGTCGAGTACCCGGTTCACTTTGGTGGTCGCGAAGGTCTGTTTGCCGCCGCTGTGATCATGCTGCTTCCGCTACTGGGTCTGTGGATCGCCAGCAAGCTTCTCCCTTTATGGGATGCAGACGGTGCGGTTTCTTAACGACACCTGAGCCGAGCGAACCGTGCGGGCAATCAATTCGCCTGAACGTTCGCCACTCTGGCTCTGGAAAGGTATCATCCTTCTTTCTTTGGCGATGAAACCATAAAGAGTTGAAAGGGTTTTTGATGCGGATTCAAACACTGCTTATTCCTGTCATGCTGCTCACCCAAGCCGTCTTCGCGTATGCAGAAAACGACCCGATTGTTGAGAAGGGAGCGAAGGTCCAAAAGCTCGCTGGTGATTTTCGCTTCACTGAAGGTCCTGCCTGGGATCGAACAGGAACGCTTTACTTCTCGGACATCCCCAACAACAAAATTCATACCTGGTCGGAAAAGAAGGGGCTCGGAACCTTCAAGGTTCTTGAGGGGAGTTGCAACGGTTTGATATTCGACAAGGCGGGGAACTTGATCGTCTGCCAACCGACTGGGCGGGCGGTGATTAAGATCACTCCGAGTGGAGAAGAATCTATTATTGCCGATTCCTACCAAGGGAAGAAATTGAATTCGCCGAACGATTTGTGGATCGATCCATCAGGTGGTATCTACTTTACTGACCCGCGTTATGGCAACATGGATGATCTGCAACAGGGAGGCTTCCATGTCTATTACATTCATCCAGACGGAAAGAAAGTTGACCGCGTTCTTGACAACTTGGTCAAACCGAATGGAGTAATTGGTTCGGCGGATGGAAAGAAGCTTTACGTCGCGGACCCAGGTGCAAAGAAGTCGTACGTTTACGAAATCGTCAGCCCAGGGAAGCTTACGAATCGAAAGCTCGCTGCCGATGCCGGGTCAGACGGTTTGGTTCTCGACGAGCGGGGGAATTTCTACGTCACTGGCAAAGAGATCCGAGTCTTCTCTCCAGACGCAAAAGAGATTGCTACGATCCCGCTCCCTGAAGGGGCCGCGAATATGACTCTCAGCGGACCAGACGGAAAGACACTGTACATCACTGCGAGAACAAGTCTGTACTCGATCAAGTTGAATGTAAAAAGCGGATCTGATCCGTTTGCGAAGCGATGAATCGCTTCTTGCTGAATTGTTTGCGTGTTCACCGTTCTGCTAACATGCTGCTGATTCGAAGTGTCTGTCCTCAAAGTTCTAACGATTGCTCGAAGAGAAAATCTATGTTGCGTCAAGCTGTTCTGAAAGTCGTTGTAAGTACAACACTGATCTTGATGACCTCCTCTTCATCCAATGCAGCTGGGCCAGAGCCAGTCAAGCTTTGGGCAAACGGTGCTCCAGGGCAGCAAGGGAAGGAGGACCACGATGTGCCGTTGATCCGTATCTATCCTGCCGGTGACGATGCAACCGGAACCGCCGTTGTGATTCTCCCGGGGGGTGGTTACGGCGGTCTGGCGATGGACCATGAAGGCCATCAGATTGCGAAGTGGTGGAACCGGCTGGGTGTAACGGGACTTGTTGTTACGTACCGTCATGCCCCGCACTACCAACACCCTGCCCCGCTGCAAGATGCCCAACGAGCAATCCGTTATGTGCGCGCGAACGCGAAAGAGCTTGGCATCGATCCACATCGAGTCGGAATCATGGGCTTTTCGGCGGGCGGGCATTTGGCTTCGACTGTTTCAACACACTTCGATGATGGAGACGAAACAAGTGAAGATGTGATCGCTCAGCAGGGCAGCCGACCGGACTTTTCGGTCCTATGTTATCCGGTGATCTCCATGTCCGAACCGTTGACGCACAAAGGATCACGTAGGAATTTACTGGGAAAGGCCCCTTCCGAAGAGTTGGTGGAGTCTCTTTCAAATCAACTTCAAGTGACGACAGAAACGCCTCCAACATTCATCTTCCATACAGCAGAGGATCAGGCGGTTCCCGTCGGAGGTTCGGTTCTTTATTACAATGCATTGATTGAAAATGGAGTCGATGCCGAGCTTCACATCTACCAGAAAGGTCGGCACGGCGTTGGTCTCGCCCCGAATGATCCTGTGCTGAAATCGTGGCCGGATCGGTTGGCAGACTGGATGCGGACCAATAACTTCCTGACTGGTAAGAAGCGAGTCTCTGTTTCAGGCAAGGTTGAAGTTGGTGGCGAACCGCTGAAATGGGGGCTGGTCGCGTTTACTTCTCGTGATTCGGATAAAGTCCCTGCTGTTGCAACAATGGTCAGCGGCGGGAAATACTCGATTCCCAAAGAAGATGGACCGGTCGCCGGAGACTATTTTGTGAGCGTCTACACAATGGGAACTTTCGCGCGAACTCCGAGCATTGAAGATGCAGTCTCTCTGACCGGAGGCGACGCCGTTCCAGGCTTGTTCACAAAAATCATAGATCGCATCGACAATAAAATTGAAATTGAACTCCCATCTCAGTAGCCTGCGTCCTCTTGCGGCATCATTTTTACATCCCTTATCAGGCAAGCAGCAATCCGCCTGACTTTTATGATTAAGTTTCTCAATGTCAACGACTCTTGAACCCACAAACGGTCAACTTCACTCTGCTGTCGATTCGGCGGCACTCGAAGATGGTGCATGGCTGAAAACACTCAATTTTCGAAACTCGGCTTCTGAAGAAATCAGCAAGGCTGTGGCGGAGGGAGACACCTCCGAATTCACATCGGCTCTGGTCAAGCAAAACGGAGCAGAGACAGAGTTGAAAGGCTCTGCGAGAAAGGAAT
>DAOUPA010000173.1 GCA_030626405.1 Planctomicrobium sp. | reverse complement strand
CAGGGTGCGACCGCTGGTCGGGTCTTTCAACGTGGCGACCGGGCGGATTGTTCCAGGCTCACCGTTAACGACAAGGTTATGGTCGTAGCCGATTGTTGCGGCGTCATCGTACTTCTTAATTCGTTCGCCAATTGTGTGAGGTTTACGAAAATCAATTGGTGTGCCTGCCACAGCGGTAATTTCTCCGGTCGGAATGAGGGTGTCGTCCACTGGCGTGTACTTGTCGCAGTGGAGAGTCAACTCATGATCGAGAACGGTTTTACTGCCAGCCCCAGCGAGGTTAAAGTAGGTGTGATTCGTCAGGTTGACAGGCGTCGCCTGATCGGTCGTTGCGGTGTAAGTGATATTGAGATCGTTTTTGCTTTTACTCAGGAGAAAACGAACGCGCATCGAAAGCGTTCCAGGATACCCTTCTTCTCCATGCGGACTGACATATCGGAACGTGACACCGCGCCCCTGTTTGTTTTCGAACGGAGTGGCCTTCCAAATAACCTTATCGAGACTTCGCTCGACTCCACCGTGGAGATGATTCGGCTCGTTGTTAATCGCAAGTTCGTACTCTTTGCCGCCGAGTGTAAATTTCCCTTTCGCAATGCGATTAGCGACGCGACCGGCGGTGCAGCCGAAGTATTGATTGTCTTCCGATTCATATCCGGCAACATCATCAAATCCTAATACCACATCAGCGACTTCACCGCTTTTGTCTGGGACATGGATATTCGTGATCGTCGCGCCACGGGTGATCACGCGGACCTTCATCCCGTTGTCGTTCTCTAACGTATAAACCTCGACGATTTGCCCCGACTTGGTTTTTCCAAACGTTTCTGCCTGAGGAACGTCTGCTCGCAGTAGTGACGTTGTCAGGAAGGTTGCAATAAGCGAGAGAGTGAGCGTCGTACTCCGCATGAATCTGATCTCCGAATCGGTGTCTAGTAGTTCGATTGATATGGAGAGATTATTGAGACTCAGGCCATGCGGTGACAAGTGAGTCAATCAAGTTTCGGAGCCGACAGACGATAACGCTGGCAAAAGCGAGCAATTAAAGAGAGTATTCCACGCCCAAGACGCCCAGAGAAGAACGTTTCGTTCAGGAACAGAAACGCAACGGAATATAGCACAAGAGTTGTCGCGATCCATTTTCGACGTAGGCCTGTTGGCTCAGTGATTTTGATCAACCATGCATCGTACCACATTGCTTGGATCTTTTGGTGAGGAAGAACCGCGTTCGGAACGCGCGCGTCGTAGCCAAGGTCGTTCGCGACTCGAAACTGAGTGCTACCAGCAGGGGAGAGCGAAAGTTCATTCCGAACAAGTCGAGCAACGAAATCTGGATCTCGCTCCATTGCCGAAGCAACACGTTTTAAATGGTGTATTTCGTGGTTTCGATTGGCTGTCCGCATGACCAACTGATGATGCTGGTGTTTCAGGGACGCATGCTCGACCAGTCCTGGAGCCAACGACAGAACTGCATACATTCCACTGGCGCAAAGTAGAGTCCCCCAAAACGCCAGCGAGATTGCAAATGATTCAACTGGTCGAAGCGACCGGTTCTCTGTCAATGGTGTGGAAGTCATGCGATCCTCAGTCTGATTCGAGGATCGGTTACGGACCGACTACCGCCGGTTTTCTTTCCGAAGCGTTGACCTGTTTTTCCTCGACCCCTTCTCGATTCTTAGTAAGAGTGTCCTGCAAATCGAGATAGTCCTTGACCAATTTGATTCTTAAATCGTGAACTTCATCCAAGACTGAATTACGTTCATTTTCGAGGTTTCTCAATGTTTCAACGAGGCCGTCAAGAACCTGTTGACTGGCACCGGCAGATGCATCTGCATCACCATTCAATTCCGCTAATCGCTGGTCTAAAGTGCTCTGGGAAGACGCCAGAAGCTTAGTTTGAATCTGATCTTCTTCCTGTTGAAATGAGAGTTTGGAACCCACCTGAATTAATTGCGATTCAAGTTCAGCGATTGATGAGAGCCAGTTAGGGGGAAGTGTATCCCGGACGTGATACGTTCCTCGCGGCCAGGATTGAGCCTCACCTGAGTATGGCGGTCGGACCAACTGACCTGCAGAACGGTCTGTATTAATCTCGATCAATTCAAATTCTCCAAGGTAACCAGAGGCATCAGCGGTTTCGGAGAAGACGAAGACTCGTGGAGTTTGACCATCCTGGGCGTTGCGGCCTAGACCTCGACTCTCCCCAACGCCAATTTGAATCTCGTTTCCACTCTGCAATGGTTCAGAATTTGGTGCGTCCCAGACATCTCCCCAGTCGTTGGTTTCCCGCTGTAGGGTGCCTTCGAGTTCATTAACACTCACACGAGCTTCTGACAGCTTCTGAAAGCTTGTATCGAGTGCCTCCTGGCGTTTCACGACCTCTGCTTGCCACTTACTCCGGATATCGAGTGACATCGTCGTAAGTACAGTTGCAGCAGGGATAAGCAGGATCGCAATCAATCCCAAAAATACTTTGCCAAAGATGTTCATGTATGTGCCTTTGCTTTACGCAATTCGTAAGGCTTTCAACGATGTCACCGGGAAGCCGATCTGATAGTCATATAGATCGACATACACTACGGAAAATCGACAGTCATCCTTGAAAAGGACACACTGAGTCGATTATCGCGTTCAACTCTTTCTAACGAAAGTATCGTTGATTTTCGTCTCCGGTCAAGAAATGCCCACAAAATCTTTCGAATCCGTGGGCAGATGGGACCGTTACGACTACGATTATCGTTGAGATACAAGCAAAGGGAAGTGTCCGAAGAGCGTTTCGCCGTTGCGGACAATGTAGAACTTAAGAGGGCCAATTGAATGCAACTGTGGATGATTCAGGACGTATTCGATGTTTTCATCGCTCGTTGTTTCCCAGATGTGCAGGCCAACAAGGATGTCTCCTTTGCGAATTCCCTTGTTAAATGCAGGTCCATTCTGGCGAACTTCAGTGACCTGTAAACCACCAGTATAGGGTTGACCAGCGAGTGAGACTTTACTGGGAACTTTCCCCAATTTGATACCAAGGAAACTCCATGATTTATTAGCCACTCGGTTTTTCACAACCGATTTGTTCGAAACGGACAGACTCGGAACTCTCTGACGACCTGGTCTAATCTGTGATCGCGAGAGAGCGGCGATTTCTAGTGTGAGAGTTTTTTGCTCGTCGTCACGTTGAACAACAATTTCGATTTTCTCACCAGCGCTTTTTCCAAAGAGTGAACGTTCAAGATCAGCCCCGTCAATAATGCTAGTCTCTCCAGACTTGATGATAATATCTCCATCTTCCAGCCCAGCCTGAGCGGCAGGGGAATCTTTCTGAGTAGATTGAACGATCAGTTTTCGATCACGTCCGTTTTTGAAATCGAGAGCACGGATTCCATGAAACGTTTGATGGTGTCGCTCGATGTTGATGAGCCGAGCAATCGTCTTTCGGGCTGCATCAATGGGAATTGCAAATCCAATCCTCTGAGCTCCAGCGCGAATGGCAACATTAATGCCGATGACTTCGCCATCTGCATTGAGAAGAGGGCCACCACTGTTACCAGGATTGATTGCGGCATCAATCTGAATCAAGTTTTCGTATGGTTGCTCTGCACTGACCTCGACATTTCGAGATTTGTGACTGATGATCCCCATCGTGACAGTGGATTCGTATCCGTAAGCGTTTCCGATGGCAATCACATCTTCACCTAGCATGAGGTCTGAAGAGGATCCCATCGTTGCAACTGTTAGTTTTTTGTTTGACTCAATTTTGATGATGGCTAAGTCCTGCCGAGAATCGTAGGCCAGCACACGTGCGTCGTATTCGTCACCATCGAATGTTGTAATACGCAGTCGTTCCACATCCTGAACAACGTGATAGTTCGTCACGATGTATCCGCGCTCGTCGATGACAATGCCCGTTCCCATACCGTTGATCTTCGAAGACTTTCCCGCAGAAAAGACCACGTCGAGCGATTTTTGGCGCTTTTCAGTATGGATATTCACACTCGATTTCAATGCCTCGGCAACAATGCGAGTGCGCAATGAGTTGCGGTAGGATTGAAATTCACTCTCATCGGCTTGTACCGTTGAAGCGAATGCTACAATTATCATTACCAAACATGAAAAGATTTGGCGGTAACTTTTCGTCATCTGCGGACCTGTTCCGAGTGGGTGCGGAGTCCAATGCTGGCGAGATCCCTCTTGCCGACCGGAGTTCATTCCTTTGATCTCACAAGGTCCAACATCGGAACGGAGTCATCAGCCCCTTGAAATGCCGCACACCTCAACGCACAACTTGCCTAACCGACACCTGTTGATTTGGGTAAACCTGACGACTTTGTTAAAAGAGATTTGATAGAAGCTGTCTTCTTTTCTTCGCACACCTCAAGTTGAATAGACTCCAATGTCACGACGAGCAAAAATAGAATCCTTGTTGCAAGATTCGCCGGAAGATGTCTTCCTCAACTACGCATATGCAATGGAATTTATTAAAGAGTCCGAGATTGAATCCGCACGCGAAATTTTCGCTAAAGTCCGTAAACTCGACCCAGATTACGTACCTGCCTATTTCCAGGAAGCGCAGATGCTCGGACAGGAAGACCTCATCGACGAAGCGAAGCAGATTCTCGCCTCTGGGATCGATGTCGCACGTCGCACAGGCGACGATCACGCTCTTGGAGAAATGACCGAATTTATGGAGACGTTGTAGATGACAGCCACATTGAATGGCGGTTCAGCTGTACTATTTCTCAAATTAGCGGCAAACACTTATCGATTGACATCGCTTGTTGAGGGCGAAGAGTGTGCCACTGCTGGCGCGCCCAGCGGTGCTTTCGCGACGCTCCATCTCTTTGAGTAGCGCTTACGGTTCCGTTTCGTAATCAACCCGTTCAGCCCGTTGAATAACAACCCGCTGTTTTGCTTCGGTGTTCTTAATCAGATTATTGCTGACCATGCCGTCTTCAACACCGTTCAAGAAAATTCCGCGACCACCTACTTGAATGATGTTGCCGGTGATGGTCACGTTCTGGCTCGGTGTTTTGTTGTATCGAGAGGCGCCCCAGACATAAATCCCACCGGCTTCGTCGTGAGCACCAATAATGATGTTGTCCTTAATGATCAGCCCGTTCGCGTAGCCGAGTTGCATCACGGAGCTTGCATGGTCGCCACCACGAATGATATTTCCTTGCACGATGATGTTCGTGTCATTGTTACCGACAAGACGACCAGAAATGGTATTGTCTCGAATGATGATCCCGTCCACACCTCCAGCCAAAATCGAATTCCGACAGCGGTTATTCGAAATGATCACATTCTTTAGTCCGCGTGCATGTTCTACATGAATCGTTGATCCTCCCGGATTGACGTTCCCTTCTAAATCCTGGCAGCCGGTTACCAGATAATCTCGCGCCCCATTGCCGCCTGCCATCTGGATGCCCTGCCGAATAAAATTTCGAACGGAGACATCGCGAACCGTCATGTTCCGGCAACCTGGTCCCAATCCGATGCAATCCCCACTGAAATTTTCGATCAGGCAATCGCGAATCGTAATGTTTTCAATGACACCTTCTGTCTTGTAGAAGAAAACGCCATGGTTCTGCTCGGGTGTTTTCCCAGGCTCATACGACTTGAAGGCATTGCTGCCGTCCAAATGTAAGTCGCGGATCGTGACATTTCGGCAATCCTCCGCACCAGCCCCCAACATCCGCCAAAAGTTGCTCTGATTGACTTTCGGGGCAAACTTCAAAATCGAAGTAGTTCCTTCACCTAATAATGTTGTGTTTGAAGAGACTTCCAGAATCGGACTCTCCGCATCCTGACGTGAAATGAGAAAAGTTCCCGCAGGTACAAAGACTTCTCCTCCACCAGCCGCTGCACATGCATTGAGTGTTTTCACCACTGCATGTGTATCATCCGATTTATCGTCGGCTGTTGCACCGAAATCAAGAATGCTGAACCTGGCTGCGTGAGCATCGTTGGAAACCGAGAGAATTAACACAGCAACAAGCCACAGTTTCAAGCAAGAACACAATTGCAAAGCTGATAAGATTTTGGTCTTCATGTCTCACTCTCACAGCTGGTTGGATGAATGAAAAACGCGGCGATTAAACTTCCAGAGCATCCAAATCGTCCATGAGATTATCGAGCTCGTCTTTCTCCAAAGCGGGCTTGTCTGCCTGTCGTTTGGGAAGACCAACGGTCATGCCGACGGCTTCGCGTCCGTCCTTGAGAAGTTCGGCGTCTCGTTCTGCAGCGGCAGTCTCCAGAGCATCTCCTCCTTCTCCACCTCCAAAGAGTTTCGTCAGATCGATCTTCAGGCCAGCGACTTCACCATTCGCTCCGGCAATAGCAGGCGTTTTGTGTTGTGGGAAGATGATTGCATTCGCCGGACAAACGCGGCTGCAAGCTGGGCAACCTTTCTTACAGTTGTCTTGGGCTTCAACAAGAATTCGGTCGATGGAATCGACTCCATAAACACCGAACAGGCAGAAGTCGATGCACTCCATGCAGTTCGTGCAACGACTGTAATCAATCACCGGGTACCAACGCCGCTTAGGTGCGGATTCGTCTTGTGGAGAAGGAATGATCACCGGTTCGTCGTCCACTGGCTGTGGCGCGAGATAACGCTTTAACTGGTCCGCGTTCGGTTCTCCGGTAATCCACGACAGTAGATCGACTGTCTCGGTCGCATCTTCGGCGGCGATTCGTTTGATCTCTTCGAGGTAAGGTTCAGCGTCCGCATGAATTCTCAGGTCGATGCAGTAAATTCGGCGATCCGGAACGTTGACCGCTCCAATTGCGTCGGGATTTTGATCTTCTGGAATCTCCTCTTCGCCTTCATCGAAGTCATCATCCGATGTAATCAGTGTGAACCCTTCCTGTCCGCGTACGTTTTGACGATCCAATACCCATCGTGCCCCACGTGGATAAAGCCAGGAAAGCAACACGACATCGCCCGGAATCGACTTGAGGAACAACATGCCTGTGTGATCACCAGACATATCGTACAGGTGAGGGATCAGCGAAACTTCGACGTCTCCTGCCAGAAGAAGCTGCATCGCAATCTCTTCCTCAAGCTTGCGGTGCTTGGGATTTTTACTTTGCCCCTGAGAGAGGACGACTGTCAGTTTTTTTCCGGCCATGATGCAAAGATCTTCAGGTCGTCAACGACTGTATGATGGAGAGGCGTTCAAGTTGCGTAAAAAATCCGCAACTCAAACGGTGAAGGAAGGAGGTGAGGGGAATGCGTCAAGGTCTTGATGCTATTCACGAAACAAGCATACTCTGCTCAACAATCAACGATCAACTCTCAACGCTTCATTTAACACCAGCCAATGCGGAATGTTTCGCCATTTGCTTCGACACGACCAATTACCCCTCGTTGACTTGCCCCTTAATGACTCGTTGGGTCTCTTCCCATTTTGTACCCAAAAACTCAATGTATTGCTCTGGAGACATGAACTTCATTTCCGTCTCGAAATTGTACAGCCAGCCCGACCCGTAGCCATCGGTGTTGATTGCCGATGGATCATCGAGGAGATTTTCATTGAAGTCGAGAATCCTTCCTCCACCTGGTGGAAAAAGTGACGAAACTGCCTTGGAACTTTCAATTTCCCCGATCTCCTGTCGAGGCTTCACCAAGGTAAAAGCATCGACAGTCCAGTCAAGGAAATACACATCCTGAAGCAATCTCACCGAATAGGCCGTGAACCCAATACGGAATCCCCCCGGCCCCTCTTGGGACCAGAGATGGTTTTCACAATAGTTTCGGTCGGTCGGAATCTGGGCTTCGTAACTGCCCATCATAAAGACCAGTGGCTCAGACATGCGGAGATTTCTGCGTCAGGGAATTGTCGGAATTTGCACCAGTAGAAGCAGTGCGGCACTCAGATGCAAGCTGAGAAGACACCACGTTGTCTCGCCTCCAAAGATTTCCCGTCGCGTCTTGCGTCAATTCACCATCCGGTTTCCGGTCACCAACTTTGGCCCCAGTCGTGAATCCCTGACAAGTATGCACACGATGTGAGAAAACACCTCTGGATGATACACTCATATCCCGCGATTCTCCTCAAACAGAATGAAAGATTTCCGCATGCTCCATCGATCTTCCTTGATCGCTCTTCTATCGCTGCTTTTTTTCGCTCCAGCCTCTGCATCTCTCAATGCGGCGGAAACGACGAGAAAAAGTCAGCCGAATTTCATTGTGATCTTTTGCGACAACCTGGGCTACGGGGATATTGAACCATTTGGTTCTGCGCTTCACCGAACTCCGAATCTGAATCGAATGGCGAAAGAAGGCCGGAAGTTCACACACTTCTGTGTGACGGCAGGCGTCTGTACGCCGTCTCGATCAAGTTTGATTTCCGGTTGTTATTCGCAGCGAGTCGGGATGCACAACAACGAGCGAGATGGTTGGGTGCTCCGACCAATTTCTCCCTATGGATTGAATCCAAAAGAAATCACAATTGCGGAAGTGCTTAAGCAACAAGGGTACGCAACAGCAATCGTTGGAAAATGGCACCTGGGTGATCAACCTGAGTTTCTACCGACTCGGCAAGGGTTCGATTGGTTCTTCGGTGTTCCTTATTCTGATGACATGACCGAGCGTGTCTGGAAAAAGGATGGTTCCCATTGGCCGCCTCTGCCTCTCATGGAAAATGAAACCGTGATCGAAGCTCCCTGTGACCGCGACGGCCTGACAAAACGCTATACCGAACGCGCCATGGAATGGATCGCGGAGCACAAAGACGAACCCTTCTTTCTATATTTCCCACAAGCAATGCCTGGTAGCACATCAACGCCTTTCTCGAGTGCCGATTTCAAAGGGAAGAGCAAGAACGGTCCTTGGGGTGATTCGATTGAGGAGCTTGACTGGTCGATGGGCGTGATGCTCGATCAACTTGAGGAATTGGGTATTGCAGAGAACACGTTCGTGATCTGGACTTCTGACAACGGTGCGCCAATCAATCGAAATCTAAAGGATTTGAGCCGAGGATCGAACCTCCCGCTGCACGGTCGAGGATATACGACCAGCGAAGGTGCCTTTCGTGTCCCGACGATTGTCTGGCAGCCAGGCACCGTGCCTGCCGGAACCGTTTGCGAGGAACTTGCGACAACCATGGACTTGCTGCCCACCTTCGCAAAGTTAGCCGGTGGTGGTCCTCCGCAGGACCGCATCACAGATGGTCACGACATCGCACCGCTTCTGTTCGGAGAAGAAGACGCCAAAACGCCGTACGAAGCATTCTATTACTACCATCAGGATCAGTTACAGGCCGTGCGTTCCGGGCCTTGGAAAATGTTCCTGCCTGTTCAGGCTGGAGCACACCCACATTTCACAAAAAAACAAAAACCGAAAACGTTGTTGTTCAACGTGGTGGAAGACATTGCCTGTCAGCATGATGTCGCTGAGCAACATCCCGAAGTTGTCGCCCAACTCAATCGTTACGCCGAAGATGCTCGCCGCGATCTCGGTGACCGTGACGTTCGCGGCAAAGGACAACGAGAAATTGGGAAAGTCGAAAAAGCATCTCCTCAATTGTTGAAGTGATGTCACGAGTACTGTGCCTGAACTCCGAATAAATGAGTGCGACTACTGGCTTGTCCAGCAGTCGCACTTTATTAAATGCCACTCTACTTTTCGGAATGTGACTCGGCGAGTTGCAGTTCCAGGCGGAGGAGTCGTTCTTTGAGATTGAGTTCCGCTTCTTCGATTCGGAAGTTCAACCAGTACACGGCTGCTGAGATCAGAAACACAAGTGACTGTCCGACCATCAGTAACCCCTTCGCCGGGTCAGGAGATGTCATCGCCACAGCAAGGAAGAAGATCGTCATGAGCAGTGTAAAGACCCAGACCATTTGAGCGATACGTCGTGGATCTTTTCTCATATCCATCACGCCTTTGCGAAGCATGGCAACCAGCGAAGTGAACCAGATCAGTCCAAACAGAGTACCAGTGCCTAGGCCGACGCGGGCGAGAGTTGGTAACTCCGGTTCAGTGAGCGCCAGGAAGCCACAGACGGCAGCACTTCCCAAAGCAAAGACCGAGGCAACACCAAAGACAATTTTTCGCGTGGGAGTCAGTTCTTTCGTTAACATTTCATTGGTCTCCTTGAGAATTCTTTCACGGACGTCAGTCGACATTGGCTCGACAGTAAGAAGCTGGTCTCGAAGTTTTGTGTGATCATTCATGGTTAATCCCCCTTTGCTGAATCAGTTGCTTCAATCTCCAGCACACTTCGCAGTTCCTCGCGGGCACGAGCGAGCCTCGACTTGACTGTCCCTCTCGGGACATCCAGTACGCGTGCAATCTCGTCTGTGGAAAGATCCTGAAGAAAGTACAACGTGAGCACTTCGCGCTCGACCCAACCGATTCGACTCAACCCAAAGTGAACGAGTTCTGCATTCTCATACAGCAGAGTCGTATCCACTTCGTCAGTGCCGCCGGTTTCAACGAGTTCGTCAGTCTGCTCGACGGGTGCTGCATACTTCTGGCGATAGTGTGTCATCACGACTCGGTGAGCAATCGTGAATATCCACGCTGCCAGACGATCCGCTTGTTGCAACGTACGCAGGTTTCTTAAAACTTGAACCCAGATGTCCTGTACGAGTTGAGCGGATTGTCCATCGTCTTCAACGAGACGGCGAACGTAATAGAACAGCCGGTCATTATATCTCCCAACGAGTTCATCCCACGCCTGGGCATCGCGACGCTGGCAGCGAAGGACCAAAAGCTCTTCGTAGATGTCATTCCTGGATCGTGTCATATCTTCATCTCTTGTATCTGAAAATAGAGTCGCAACTCGCAATGACTCGGTTCACGAAAACAGAAAGATACTGGATATTAGCACCATCTGGATTCAATCTCGTATGACTGCTCGACTGTTGAGATCGAAGTCTTCCACAACCAACCCGCCCAGCAATGCTTTCACAACGGCCTGACAACTCAACGTGAGCATTTTGTGAACCCATGTGCCGAACGACTATCTTTTCTACAGTCACAGGCTTGCTTCGCTAATGCGCGAGGAACCTTAGTTCTTAATGATGTGCATCTGTCACAGTGAATGTTACGATGCAAGCGAATTCTCTCCATATTAAAGGAATCAACTGTGACTCGTTTTTTGATACTGCTTTCCATTTCGATTCTGTTTCTGAATGGCTGCGCAAACGATTCTTCCTCGACAGGTGACGACGCCTCGACGGAAACCAGTCTTGGTGATACAAATTCAGAATCCTTTTCCGATTCAACATTCACCGCAGGTCAGGGCATCATGGTTGGCGAGGTCACCACGAAAACTGCTTTGGTTCAGATTCGTCTTACGCAAGGTGACACGCTCATTGATCGCGACCTCCCGGGGTATCAAGGATCGGTCTTGTTCTCTCTGTTCGAAGGAGAACAGCAAGTCGGCGAAACGGTTTCTGTCAATACAACCAGCGAGCACGATTTCATTGCCAGAGTTTCGTTTACAGACTTGAAACCTGGAACTAGCTACAGATGCCAAACAGCTCTCGGAGGGAATCAAAAAATGCTACTGGATGGTCCGACCGCAACATTCAAAACGTTGTATGGTGCCGAGACGAGCGCCGCCGTTCGCTTTATTGTTGTGACGGGCATGAACTACGCGAAGTTTCACGGGGATGACCGCATCGATCTTGAACAGCATAAACTCGAAAATAATAGCGAGCTTTCCAAACCGTACTCAGGTCCAGATAAAAATCTTGGATACCCGGCCCTGGAAACGATCTTGAAGAAACAACCGATGTTCTTCGTCGGCACCGGTGACAATGTTTATTACGACACGCCTGACAATCCGCGTGCGGAATCGGTGACAGAGTTACGCCAAAAATGGCACGAGCAATTTATTCAGCCGCGTTACAAAGATCTCTTCGCTAAGGTTCCCACGTATTGGGAAGTCGACGACCACGACTTTCGCATTGACGATGGAGACAATTCTGGCGACTATGATCCTACACCAGAAGTCGCTCGAGATATGATGCTCGAACAATTGCCATATGCAGCCCAAGGCGATGCAAACGCAAAAACGTACCGCACACACCGCGTGAGCAAGGAACTGCAACTCTGGTTTGTCGAAGGACGCATCTATCGCAGCGACAATGCCATGGAAGATGGCCCTGAGAAAACGATCTGGGGGAAGGAGCAAAAAGAGTGGCTCAAAACAACGCTGGCAGAGAGCGATGCGGCATTCAAAATTCTCATTTCACCGACACCGTTAGTCGGGCCAGACGACCTGCGAAAAACAGATAACCATACGAACGTCGGTGGTTTCCAGCATGAACGCGACGAATTTTTCGCCTGGCTCAAGGAATCCGGACTCGCGAAGCAGAATTTCTACATCGTCTGTGGAGATCGGCACTGGCAGTACCATTCTGTTCATCCATCTGGAATTGAAGAATTTTCCTCCGGGGCATTGATCGATGAAAACTCCCGCCCCGGTCGAAAACCCGGTGATCCCAAGTCAACCGATCCGAATGCCGAAGTCAAGCAACCTTATTCGCAAGAGACTGCATCAGGAGGCTTTTTGCAAATCGATGTTGAACCTGCAAAAGCCGATCAGTCGGCAACTCTCGCGTTCCGCTGGAACGATGAACATGGGGAACTTCTGCATGAAGAAATCAAGAGCTCATCGAGCGGCGGCTGAATTTTTCTGATCGTTGTATCAAGAACACAGCGTT
>DAOUPA010000481.1 GCA_030626405.1 Planctomicrobium sp. | reverse complement strand
CAAATTGGCCTGAAGATGCCCCTCCGAATTCTCACCGCTCTGCCGGTTTACAATGAAGTGAATCATGTTCGTGGTGTACTCGAAGAAGTTCGCCGATTCTGTGACCAGATTCTCGTAGTGGACGATGGTTCCACTGATGGAACTTCAGAACTTCTGAGTGAAATCGATGGCATTCATGTTATCCATCATCAACAGAATCAAGGGTACGGAGCCGGATTACGGAGTGCGTTTGAGTATGCCATTGCGAACGGCTACGAAGTATTAGTCACGATCGACTGCGACGGTCAGCACCAACCAGAGTTGATTCCCAAGATGGCTGCCGAAGTTTATCCAGAAGGAGCCGAGCCTTGGGATATTGTCTCCGGGAGTCGGTATCTGGAGGTCTTCGACGAGAATTCCATACCTCCGATTGAGCGCCGGGAGATTAACGTCAAAATCAACGAGAAGTTGAGTGAATGCTTTGGTCTGGAACTGACGGATTCGTTCTGTGGGTTTAAGGCCTACCGGGTTGCTTCCCTGCCGAGTTTCGAAATTACGGAACTTGGCTATGCGATGCCGCTGCAATTCTGGGTTCAGGCAGTTCGGCATAGTCTACGTATCAAGGAATTTCCGGTTCCTTTGATTTATCTTGAAGAAGAACGGTCATTCGGCGGTTCTTTGGATGATTCAGGCCAGCGAATGGCCTATTATCAGGAAGTGTTAAGACGTGAAATGGAAGCTCAAAACGTTCCCTGCGGATCAGGCCGGCAGTCTTCCTGACCTTCGCCACTTATTCCAAATCGATTCCTTCCATTTTTGATTTCTGTTAAGCGTGCTATGTCCCGTCCGGAATTGACAACCTCACTCAAAAATCATCGCTACCGCGCTCCGAACGAGCATGGACAGGTTCTGGCGATTCCGGAGATGGATACTGCCGTTGAAGAGGCACGCCATAATTCGGAGTGTCTTAGCGCAGAGAATGTTGAAATCGATTCAATTCCACTGCACGAACTGCGTCAACAAGCTCGTCGGGAGATCATTACCAAAGCTGTTGAGTGGACGAACAAAATTACTGGGCAGGCCATTGCCTGTGCGGAGTGTTCGCATCATGCATCTTTGTTGTTCGTCACAGGGCATCAACCGCAACTGGCACATGCTGGAGTCTGGGCCAAAAATTTCGCAGCTTCAGGACTCGCGACTCGCTCGCAAGGAGTGAGTTTGAATATCGTTGTCGACAACGACACAGTAGGGACTCAATCGATTCGAGTCCCCACCGGAACTCGCGAAAGCCCCAGTCTTGTTGACGTCAGTTTTGATACCACTCAACCCCAACAGCCGTGGGAAGAACTCAGCATTACCGACCGCGAACTGTTTGAATCATTTGCGGCGCGAGTGTCAAAGGAGATGGTAAACTGGGGAATCGATCCACTCTTGAATCAGATGTGGCCGGGCGCCGTGCAGGCAAGTCGGCGTACCCCTTCGACCGTCGAATGTCTCTCCGCATGTCGGATTCAACAGGAACGTCGCTGGGGAGTGAACAACCTGGAACTCCCACTGAGCGAAATTTGTCAGACGGAATCATTTCTCATTTTCGTGAAGCATCTTTTGCTGCATGCGGAACAATTCCACACCAGTTACAACTTAATTGTTGAATCGTATCGAAATGAGAATGGCATTCGAAACGACCGACATCCGGTGCCGAATCTCCATCGAATTGATGACGCGTTCGAACTCCCTTTTTGGTTTTGGCGGAAGGGGGACTCTGAACGAGGACAGGTTTTTGTCCGGAGAGCAAATGACCGAGTCGAATTGATTTGCCGAGGCGAAGTGATTCTCGTCGCGACCGAAAATGAATTGCTAAATGAACTCCAGGCACTTCAAGAAAACGGAAAGCTACGCACTCGCGCGTTGACGACCACTCTGTTTTCTCGACTCTGCCTGGCAGACCTTTTTATTCACGGAATCGGAGGCGCCAAGTACGATGAAATGGCGGATCGATTGATCGCGGAGTTCTTTGGCATCGAACCGCCACACTTCCTGGTTCTTTCCGCCACAATGCATCTTCCCATTGAAAAGTTTGACATTCGAGAAGAAGATGTCCGCAAGCTGAAGAACAAGTTGCGAGAGTTCGAATACAACGCGGACCGGTATCTCAAAACCCCATCAGCAAGTGCACTGAAAATTCGCAAGGACGAATTGATTCAGCAGCATTGGGCATCTCAGACAACTGGTCTGCCAAAGCGAAAACGTGTCCAACGACGAGTCGAGAATCGCCTACGGCACCTCGAACTCAAGCGACTGAATCAGTCCCTTTGCGACCTTGCCGCCGAACAGGTGCAGCAATTGCAGAGTGACGTTGCTGTTGCTGAATCAAAACTGAGCGCAAATTCCATCCTGAAAAGCCGGGAATTTCCTGCCGTCCTCTTCTCTGAACAGGCAGTACATATTCTGGTTGATCAGCTATCGGTCACGGCAGCGTCAGTTTCTTCATGTTGAAATTGCACGTTTGACTGTCAAGTCGAATAACGAGCAATTCGGCAAATTACGCGACTCATTCACCAGACGTAAAGTTTTCACGTTTTCCACCTTCACATCCACAGCGAACCTGTGTTAGTCTCACGACATGCATTACGTGATGAAGAAATCGTCACGAGTTATTGTTCTCATTGAATCACCGATTTAAGTTGGCATGGAGGCCATCGTGGAGCCTAGTTTCTCACCAGAACAGCACCTGGATGTGCAAATTCGCTGGTTGATTCGTCGCGACATGCCTGATGTCTTGCGTATTGAACGGTCAACATACGGGCAACCATGGACCGATGAAGATTTTCTGACTTGCCTTCGGCAGCGGAATTGCATCGGGATGGTCGCCGAGCACGATCAGAAAATTGTCGGCTTTATGATTTACGAGCTGCACAAGTCTCGACTTCATATCCTCAACTTTGCTGTCGACCCTGAAGCTCGACGCCACGGGATTGGAACGCAAATGGTTCTGCGTCTCGTCGACAAACTTTCTCAGCAGCGTCGCAATGAAATCCTCATTGAAGTTCGTGAGCGTGATCTGAACACGCAGCTCTTCTTTCAGAATCAAGCATTTCGTGCAGTTTGTGTTCTTCGAAGTCATTTCGATGATACAGAAGAAGACGCCTATACAATGCAGTTTCGACTTGATGCCCAGAGTGGAACTGCCGCACAATTCGCCCCACATAACCGAATTTCAGAGGTCGACGCCGCGTAAAAGAAAACAGTTGCTCCCCCCCAAAAGCACCGTCCAGAACCTTTCCGGGCGGTGTTTTTACGTATCTGCTCAAGACGTTCCAATCAACGCAACTTTTGTTGAGGAAAATTGTTGGAATCGACAACAGTGCGAGTTTTCTAGAAACTTTCTCGAAAACCTAGCTGCTATGCGGCATCAGGAACACCTCGTTACTTGACTTCGTACGACCAGAAAGCTGATAGACCGCTCTTTCTTTCTCGGAAAGCGACGCGACTTGTCGGCAATTCAAATTCCGTGGCAAAGAAATTCGATGCTCAGTCTCCCACAATCGGTGATTGGTGCTCGATGCAGTTCTCATCCCCTGCAATCGCAGCGGTCAGAAATTGACACATCTTTAGCAGGACATGAATTATTCGAGCGAGTGCGATAGACTTCCGCAGCTTGTATCAATTTTCGAATTGAGCTTCGTGGAATGCAGCCTATCCACGCTTCTAGAAGCATTCCTTACCCGAGACTCGGTAGAGCAAAATGCTCTCAAATTCGACATGTAGTTCCTGGAGTCGTTGATGTCACTATTGAGTATGCGAAATGTCTCGTTCACCTGGGCGGGACCATCGCTGTTGGAAAATACCGACCTGGAGATTGGACGAGGTGAGAGAATTGGTTTACTTGGTCGCAATGGTGCTGGCAAATCGACTCTCATGCAACTCATCGCTGGTGAAGTTGCGCCCGACGACGGCATCATCAAAACTATGGATGGGATTAAAATTGCCCGATTAGTGCAAGATGTTCCGGATGGAACATCTCAATCCGTGGAAGACCTCGTTCGTGAAGGGTTGGGCGATGATCATCGAGAGGAGTGGCAAATTGATCAGTCGCTTCAGCGACTTCTCACGCAAATGAATCTCACTGCTGATGCATCGTTCTCTCAACTCTCGTCCGGGATGAAGCGCCGAGCACTGCTGGCTCAAGCGCTCATTCGAGAACCCGATTTGCTTCTCCTGGATGAACCAACGAACCATCTTGATATCGAGTCGATCACCTGGCTCGAAGGGTTTCTGTCTAGCTTTCAAGGAACAATTTTATTCGTGACGCACGACCGAGTCTTCTTGCAGGCATTGGCAACACGAATTCTTGAAGTTGACCGAGGTCACTTGTTCGACTGGACGTGCGACTATCAAACATTCTTAAGACGCCGTGATGATGCACTTCATGCCGAGCAGCAGCAGAATAACGCATTTGACAAAAAACTTGCGGAGGAAGAAGTCTGGATTCGTCAAGGAATCAAAGCTCGTCGAACTCGCAACGAAGGACGCGTTCGCGCACTCAAAAAATTGCGAGAGGCGCGAAGTGAGCGTCGCGATAAAGTTGGCAATGTGAAAATGAAAGCGGGAGAGGCAGATCGGTCAGGGCATATTGTGATGCAGGCGAAGAACATCTCTTTCGCCTACGACGATGGTATTCCGATTGTGGACTCATTCACAACAACAATCGCGCGCGGTGACAAAATTGGCATCATCGGTCCGAATGGGGCCGGAAAAAGTACCTTGTTGAAATTGATCCTCGGCGAATTGGAGCCAACCTCCGGAACGATTCGTCATGGAACAAATTTGCAAGTGATTTACTTTGATCAACTTCGCGAGCAAATTGACGACGAAAAAACGGTCATTGAAAACGTCGGCGAAGGTCAGGATCAACTGATGATCAACGGCAAGCAGAAACATATTTATGGTTACTTGCAGGACTTTTTATTCACACCCGAACGCGCCCGCAGGCCAGCAAGGTATCTCTCTGGGGGTGAGCGGAACAGAATGTTGCTTGCGCGGATCTTCAAGCGAACCTCGAATCTGATGGTCCTCGACGAACCGACAAACGACCTCGATGCGGAGACCCTCGAACTTCTTGAAGATTTGTTGATCAGCT
>DAOUPA010000334.1 GCA_030626405.1 Planctomicrobium sp. | reverse complement strand
TGTCGCATTCAGTGCAACTGTTCCCGTTGTTCCCGTCGTCGGTGGAGGTGGATCTGTTGGAACCGTTACTTCCTCAAGCGTTGTAATTTCAAGAGACCATCCACGAATTGATCCTCCGTTGCGTCGCCGAGTATCTTCAACTCTCAAAGTCCAGGTCCCGTTCCCATCTGAGCCATCAAAGTCAGAGAGAGTACCTTGAGCGCGAAAAGTTCCCGAGAAGGGTGCGCTGCCAGATGTAATCGCCTTGCTCGCCTCGTCATCGAAAGTGGTGTTGAAGTAGTCATCGCTCGTTCCTCCTATTTCGCTAGCGAGTGTCACTCGCGTACCATCCGGAGCAATGAGATAGATACGTAAATCACGATCAGCCGCGTGATCAATGTTAATTGTCACGTTGACATCGATGATTGGTCCATTCTGCCCTGTGACATCAATTGAGGAAGTTCGCGTGTTGGCACGTCCCGATGATATGTTCACAGTCTTCGTATTTTCAAAAACAGAAACAACTTCAACTTCGGTTGTCGTCGTACCTCCAGTGTCCGTTCCACCACCTCCAGTATCTGTGCCCCCTCCACCGGTGTCGGTCCCGCCACCACCAGTGTCAGTGCCTCCGCCTCCAGTGTCAGTCGTTTCGGCAGTAATGTTGAGTGACCAGGAATTGAGACGTCCACCGCGTCGGCGGACGGAGTCTTTGATTTCGAGCGTCCATGTTCCATTAGCGTCAATGCCATCAATTGCAGACAAAGAACTCTCCGGGCGGTAACTGCCTGAAAAAGGAGCGCTGCCGTCATTAATGGATGTCGCAGCTTCATCATCAAAGATCGTCCCTGAAAAATCGTCGCCTGAACCACCAACTCGATTCGCAAGCGTGATGCGTGTGCCATCGGGGGCGATGAGAGTCAAAGTCAAGTTGTTGTCACTGCTGTGATCGATATCAATGGTCACATTGACATCGGTCAGAATTCCATCAACTCCGGACACTTCAATTTCTGAAGTGTTAGTACTCGTATTTCTGGAACTGATCGTGACATCCGTTCCGTTGGAGAAATCATAAGACTGAGAGGCTGTCGCGGCGGCCGTTCCACTGAGTAGTGTTCGATTTTCTAAGCGTTCAAGCGCAGTAACATGATTGCCGGAAATGTTTTTTCTTTTCCGTGATTTTCGCTGTGAGAAGATAGACATCATGAGACAATCTCGAAAGGGAAATGAGATCAGAAAGGGCGATCAAAAAGAGAGTGACAAGAATTTGTCACAACTCGAAATGCACAAAACTCCAACATCGGAGCATACGTCACAATTCGTACAGATCGCACTCATTTCTGTAGAATCTCTGTTAGAACTACGGATGTCCCAGAGAGATCGCGTGAGTTGACATGGTGAATGTTGTTATTTGGAAACAAAGGCGATTCCGTGTCGTCGCGATTAAACGGGAATAATTGGTCGAATGATGCAGGAACTAACCGTTATCAAGTCTCCCGATAGGAATTGCCATCGTTTTTTTTCAAATAACGAATTCTGAAGTCATAATGGACAATCTCCTCGATCTCTTTTCCACCCCCTCTTGTATCCTTCATTTGTTCGTGGTTGGCCCAACAATGCCCCATCTGAGAAGTCGCGACGGAACTCTAACGAGACAATAATTTAGAGACCGAAACTTCCCTCTACTGTAAGGTCACTTGTCTTTGAGAGATCATCTTACCACGATGAATCGTCGGATCAGATAATTGAATTTCCAGTCAATACGGAATCATCATTTATGCCTCTCCCCACGCGATGTGAAGTTGTCCCGCTGCCTGGTGATCAAGTGAGTTTTCGGATTGATGGTCGTGAGGTGACTCGATGGCACTTTGGCGAGGAATACAAACGTCCGTTTTTCTTCCCGATCATCGGTCCGGCTGGGGAAACGTTGACTCGCATTGGGCACCCCGGTGCGTCAAATCACGATCACCATCGCTCAGTCTGGTTCGCGCATCACAAGTTGTTGGGGATCGATTTCTGGAGCGAGAACACCGACGCCTTTATTCGTCAGAAAATGTGGTTTGAATACCGCGACGGTGAACATGAAAGTTCGATGGCGGTGCAACTCGACTGGCACGATGGTCACGATCCGCAACCGCTGGTTGAACAAGAATTCATCGCGACTGTGCGTCCACTCGACGATGGAAGTTGGACACTCGATTTGCAATCAACGTTTCGACCGCATGCAGAGCAACTTGAATTCCAGCAAACGAACTATGGATTCCTGGCAGTTCGTGTCGCCAAGACCATTTCAACTCATTTTGGGGATGGAACTATCACCGGAGCATCTGGAGAGACCGGTGAGGAAAACTTGTTCGGCAAAGAAAATCACTGGATCGATTACTCCGGTCCGGTCGCTGTTCGGAATGAAGAGGACAAGCGAACATCGGTCGTGAACGGTATCACATATTTTGATCATCCCAGTAACCCAAATTACCCAGCAAAATGGCACATTCGTGAGGATGGTTGGATGGGAGCTTCCACTTGCCGCGACGAAGGTCTGGTCAGCACACGACTGAAGCCTCTTCGTCTGAGATACCTGCTGCACATTCATGACGGCAAAGTTAACGAAAACCTGACTGAACAAATCGCTTCCGATTGGAAAGATCTGCCAAAGCAGACCGTCTCGAAATCAACAAAAAAACATCAGCAGTTTGAAATTGTGAATGCAAAGTGACTTCGTGCATTCATGTTGGACTAGAGCGCCCCAGCGAATTGAGCAGTTCTTTCAAAGAGTTTACAAACCGGAAAGATTCTCAATTGCTTTTCAATTCGACGCGAACATTTTGCTCACGATTGCCAGAATCCTTGTGAATCAGTAACAATAGTGCTCTCGAAGTGTCGTGACGACACTTCTCAATTCATCCCAGTCCACTCCGACACCTTGTTTCTCTCCTGAGAGTTGATCCCTCCATGTTTCGAATTTCCTGTTTGCTGATCTCCTTTTGTCTCGTGCAATTGTTTGCGTCTGCAATTTTCGCGGACGACGATAACGAAGCTGGCGTGAAATTTTATGTTGAACACGTCGAGCCAGTTTTCGTTGCAAAGTGTTTCAAGTGTCACGGCAACGGAAAGGCCAAGGGAGGGTTAAGCTTCTACACGCGTGATGCACTTCTCAAAGGTGGCGAAAGCGGCACTGCGGTTGACTTAGATGCTCCCAAGTCGAGCATGATTCTTGATGCCCTCAATTACGAGAGCTTCGAAATGCCTCCTTCTGGCAAGCTGCCGCCAGCACAAATCGACATCATTGCAAAATGGATTAAAATGGGGGCTCCGATGCCCAATCGAACCGATGTCATCAAGATCAAAGAAGAACACGGCTCTCCCCAAGTCACAGAACAAACCAGGAACCACTGGGCATTTCGTCCGATTCAGAACCCAGAGCTTCCTGCGATAAATAAATCGAATAGGATTCAGAATCCAATTGATGCGTTTATCTTGAATCGACTCAGTGAAGCTGGACTTTCACCGAACCCCGAAGCAAGCAAGCAGACACTCATTCGCCGCCTCTACTACAACCTCACTGGGCTACCACCGACACCAGAGCAAGTGACTGCCTTCGTGAGCGACACATCCGCTCAAGCTTACGAAAAACTCGTGGACGAGTTGCTCGCCTCGCCTCACTATGGAGAACACTGGGCGCGTTACTGGCTCGATTTGGTTCGATATGCCGAAAGCAACAGCTTCGAGCGTGACAATCCAAAGCCATTCGTCTGGAAGTATCGTGACTACGTCATCCGTTCGTTCAACGATGATAAACCATATGACCAATTTCTCATGGAGCAACTGGCAGGCGACGAACTTTCCGAGATGACACCGGATTCAATCACCGCCACCGGCTACTACCGCATCGGGCAATGGGACGATGAACCTGCCGATCCGAAACTTGCCCTGTACGACGAATTGGACGATATCATCGCGACAACTTCGCAGGGGATGCTCGGGCTTTCTATGAATTGTGCTCGCTGTCACGATCACAAACTCGATCCGATTTCCCAAGCAGACTATTACAGTATGGTCGCGTTCTTCAAAAACATTCGCCGCTACGGAGTTCGCTCGGACACCAGCGTCTACGAAAGTTCCGTTCGCAGCATCGCCACACCAAAGGAATCCGCAGCACACGCAAAACAAATCGCCAGACACAATGAACACGTTGAACAGCTGCGAAAGAAACTCGACTCTGTAGAAGAAATGATTCGTGAGCAACTTCAAGGGGGCGAGCGAGATGACTTCAAAGCTGACTCGGTTCGTTTGCGAATTGTCAAAAAGTACATTGGCAAGCATCTGACAAAGAAAGAGTTTGAAGCGTACGCTGCGAATCGTAAGCAGTGGAACGACTTAAGAAACCGGCCTCCGAAAAGCGCCGCTATGGCCTTGGCAGTCACCGAACATGGTGCCGACGCTCCCGCTACGCATGTCCTCATACGTGGAAATCCGATCTCCGAAGGAGATGTTGTCGAACCTGCTTTTCCAGCAGTTCTCACTTCCCTGACTCCAGAGATCGTTCCTCCCGGTGATGGGAAGAGTTCCGGTCGACGACTGGCGCTGGCGAAATGGATGACAGATGAAAACAATCCGCTACCAATTCGAGTCATCGTCAACCGTATCTGGCAATGGAACTTCGGTCGCGGTCTCGTGCGAACTTCGAACAACTTTGGCTTGACCGGTAATGCTCCGACTCATCCATTGCTGCTTGAGTGGCTTGCCACTCAGTTTCAGAAAAATGATCGAAGCTTCAAAAAACTGATCAAGCTCATGGTCATGTCTAACGCTTGGAAAATGTCTTCACAACCGAACCAGACTGCCTACGAAAAAGACCCTTTGAACGATCTCTATTGGCGGTTTGATATGCGTCGACTGCGTGCGGAAGAGATCCGTGATTCGATATTAGCAGTGAACGGAACGATCAATGTGGAAAAGATGTTCGGTCCCAGTATTTATCCTGTCATTCCGGAAGCCGTGCTCGCGGGGCAATCACGTCCTGGTGCCGGTTGGGGGCAGTCGAGCGAAGAAGACCGCCGCCGCCGCAGCATTTATATTCATATCAAACGTTCTCTGGCGGTGCCATTGCTCGCCGCGTTTGACGTTGCCGATACCGACTTCACTTGTCCAGTTCGATTCGCCACGACTCAACCGACGCAAGCCCTCGGCATGCTCAACAGCGATTTCCTTAACGCCGAAGCTAAACTCTTCGCCGATAAACTCAAAGCTGATGCCGGAGAAGATATCACCAAGCAAGTCCAACTGGCACTTCAACGAGTGACCCAACGAGTACCGAGCCAGGATGAAATCAATCGTGGCGTTCAACTTTTGAATGTACTACAAACCGAATTCAAACAGGATCAGAACACTGCTCTGAAAAACTTCTGCCTGATGGCGCTCAACCTGAACGAGTTCGTCTACCTGGATTGACCGATGTCGCAATAATACTGGCGTCTCGTAATTGCTTGATGTAGGATAAGCATCCACCAATACGTTCCTTCCGGTGAGTCCTTCCATGAGACGACTCCTCATTCTGTTTCTTTTCCTGATCCTTCATACGGTTACAGAACCTCTCTCTGCAGAGACACCACAGGCGCAAGACGAAGCAATTAAAGCGTTGCGGGGGATCACGTCGAATTTACAAAAGAACAGAGACGGCACTGTCCGCTTCGTCCGGTTTAGTAAATCGATTGTGACAGACGAACATGTCGCCCACGTTGCAGCATTCAAAGAACTTGACTACCTCGCCGTTGTCACACCGACGGTCGGTGATAAAGGCCTTCAAGCAATCTCAGGTTTGACGAACCTGGATACTCTCTTCTTGTCAGATTCAAGCCTCTCTGATGCAGCAATGCCGAATCTTGTTCAGCTGGAGAAACTGGAGAAACTCTACCTGGATCGAACCAGTCTCACCGATGTCGGTCTTAGCCACATTTGCAATCTAAAAACGCTCACGACACTATCACTTGCCGGAACATCCATCACTGACAAAGGAGTTGCGCAGCTGAGTGAACTGGATCACCTCGAAGTCCTCATCCTTAACGACACTGCAATCACAGACGAGGGACTCAAGTCACTGTCATTGCTTCCAAACTTGAAATCACTCGAACTCGAACGAACAGACCTCACCGGTTCAGGACTGAAAAATCTATGCGGACTTGAGAAGCTCGAAGTTCTCAGCTTGCGAGGAACAAAACTCGAACCGAAATCTCTGTCGGTGCTTTCCGAATGCAAGCAGCTTCAAGAACTCTTACTCAGTGAGACGGGTCTCACAAGTAATGATGTTCAGCAAATTACCAGCAATCGCCCGAAGCTACATGTCAGTCTGTCCCCAAAGCCTGATCAAACACTGAGCGCGTTTCATCGGTTTCTGAATCGCCAATCATCCAAAGGAACGCCGGACGTACAAAAAACGAATGATTCGCCCAAAGGAAAAACACCGGTCAATGCGACCACGCCACAGATTGCAGTTGAAGTGAAAACGCCTTCTTTCCAAAAACATGTCCTCCCGTTATTAGGGCGGTTGGGCTGCAACGGTCGGACTTGCCATGGTTCGTTTCAGGGGCAAGGTGGTTTTAGCTTGTCAATGTTCGGATACGACTTCGAAGCAGACCACACCGCGATCACAGGTGGTGATGAACCACGAGTGGATCTCGAAAACCCTGACGAAAGTTTGTTCCTCCACATGCCAACACATGGGGACGAGCATGGTGGCGGACAACGATTTGAAATCGATGGTTGGGAGCATCATCTTCTAAGACGCTGGATTCACGCTGGCGCACAAGGATTACCCGGAGGTACTGGCCCAGAGAAGATTGTTCGTTTCGAAGTCACCCCCTCTGAATTCACTTTTTCAGAGCCGGGAGAAACCGTTCAGTTAAAGTGTGTCGCAATCTGGGAAGATGGTTCTCGCGAGGATGTGACTCCATTGACTCGATATCGTTCCAACGATGAAACCATCGCCGAAGTCACCATCGATGGGCTGATCACCTGTAAATCGCCAGGTGATACGAATGTCATCTCCTTCTACGATAACATTGTTTCATCAATTCCGGTGTTGCTGCCGGTCAGTGATCAAATCGCCGAGAAGTTCCCCAAAGTTAAAACTCCCACTGAAATTGACAAACTCGTTACAACAAAGTTGAAGAAACTCGGAATCGTCCCATCCGAGTTATGTACCGACGAAGAATTCCTGCGACGCGTCTCGCTCGACATCATCGGAACGCTGCCGACTCCTGACGAAATTGAAGCATTTCTGGCGGACGAGACCGATGATAAACGGCAACGTAAGATTGATAACTTGCTGGAATCGCCGGCGTATGCTGACTGGTGGGCTGTGCAGTTTGCTGATCTCACCGGGAGCAACTCTCAATACCTCGGTTCGACAGACATGAACAGTCCTGCTGCTTTGCAGTGGAATGCCTGGATTCGAAGGCGCGTGCAAGACAACGTTGGCTGGAACCAGACAGCCGCTGGAATCATTCTCGCGCGGAGTCGTCGACCAGGACAAACATATACTGAATATGTTGATGAACAAAGTCTGTTCTTGCGCCGCAAGAACCCTGAAGATTTCACCGCGCACGATAATCCAATGCACTACTACTGGTTCCGCAGTAATAATCAGTTGCCGAAGGACCGAGCGCTTTCATTTGCGTACATCTTCCTTGGAGTTCGCTTACAGTGTGCTCAATGTCATAAGCATCCATTCGATC
>DAOUPA010000115.1 GCA_030626405.1 Planctomicrobium sp. | reverse complement strand
TCGAGATCGCGTATCACTCGCTACACTGACGAAAGAGGAAGGGAATCGCGGTCGGGAATTGCTTCATCAAGTGGCGGCACTGACCACTCGTGCCCGCGTGACGGCTTTTGATCCCCTGGCAACCGAATCTCTCCGCAAAACGGCGATACGTCTGCTCGCTAGACATCCTGCTGAGCGTTCCGCAGACATTCAGAAACTAGGTGAACTGCTAAATCCTCAAACGCCACCTGAAATTCAGATCGCGGTTGTCAAACATTTGGGAACCTTGTCTGATCCAACCATCGCTCAAGTGCTCTTAAGCGGTTGGCGAAGTCACGGACCTGCACTGCGAGCAGAAATTCTCGGCGTGCTTTCCACGCGGCGCGAGTGGTTGACGAACTTGCTAGATGCCATTGAGAACGGTCACGTCGAGCGAACGGATATCGACGCTGGCACTCGCCAATCGTTGTCTGTTTACAAAGACAAAGCCATCCGCGCTCGCGTCACCAAACTTCTCGCCGATTCAGGCAGTGCTGATCGCCGACAGGTAATTTTTGATCATCAACCAGTTCTCAAATTGACCGGATCGCACACTCGCGGTGTCGCTGTGTTCAAGAAGCGATGTTCAACGTGTCATAAACTGGATGGCGTGGGGCATGACATTGGACCGAACCTGCGGTCCATCACAGATAGAAAACCGAGCAGCCTGCTCACTTCAATTCTCGATCCCAGTGCATCTGTTGATGGGAAGTATGTAACGTACATAGCCCTGACCGACGATGGTCGCACGTTTAGCGGGATGGTTGCCTCAGAAACCGGCAATAGCATCACACTGGTTGCACAGGAAAACAAACGGCAAGTGATCCTCCGCAGCCAGTTGGAAGTCATTCGCAGCACAGGCAAGTCTCTGATGCCTGAAGGAGTTGAAAAAGAGATGACACATCAGGACTTCGCTGACTTGATCGCATACATCCGCAAACTGACGACATCATCTCCATAGGGAATCATCCTGAAACAATTTCCCTTGACCACATTTTCGATCAGAGTGTTTGTTTCTTACTCCAGCGACACTGCCAGACAGCGAATTGATAACCAGACAGGATAAAAGATGACCATGAAACAAATCTACATATTCAGCCTCGTCCTCTTTGTATCCGGGACGCAGACATTCGCCGAAGACGCACCTCATTTGCAAGTTGGTGCTGCGAGCAAGGTCATTAACAACCAGATTGGCAGTTGGGTACAGGGGGCTGGTGTCCCTCGAACTGCAACAAAACAGCGCGACGATTTGGAAGCGAATGGCCTGTATCTCTCTGACGGTACGACAAAACTCCTGTTGGTGAGTTGCGATCTTGTCTGTTTGAATTCTGGACATGTGGTGACCATACGCGAAGCAATGGCGGAAGCAACAGGAATTCCTCCGCGTAATATTCTCATCACCTGCACACACACGCATGGCGGTCCTTCACTGGTGAAAACCAACTATCTCATGCCGATCGATCACGCATATCTGAATCGCTTGGAAGACTGGCTCGTGGAGCTTGCAACGCAGGCGGTTCAATCGGCTCGGCCCGGCAAGATAGGCTGGGGCAAAGGAGAGACTCAAATCGGCTTCAATCGGCGTCTTTGCTGGGCAGACGGCACGCATACGATGCACGGCGATGCGTCGCGAAAAGATTTTTCCGGGTTGGAAGGCCCGGACGATCCTCAGCATCTCGCAATCTTCGCCGCAGATAGCAATGGCAAACTGATCGCGGTGCTGCACCACAACACCACGCACCCAACGATCTTCTATGCGGCCGGTATCTACTCGGCTGACTTTCCCGGCGAAGCTCGCAAGATCCTGCGTGAAGAATTGGGCAACATCCCAGTCCTCTATCTGAACGGTGCTCAGGGTGACATCGCCATTGATGACATGCTTAACCGACGCCAGGAATCTCGCGAAGAGAAACTCCAGCGAGTCGCTCGTCTAGTCGCTGATGAAACGCTGCGGCTGTACAAAGACGTCACGTACCATGATCATCCCATGCTCGAACATCGCTATGACGATTTAAAAGTCACAGTCCGACTGCCTGACCCCGACCGACTTGTGGAAGCACGTAAAGTGTTGGCACAAATCGATGCTGGAGAGAAGATTCGTGGCATGAAAATGATCATGGCATTTGGAGCGGTTCACTTGCAGAAAGTTTTTGGTGAGAATCCGACTGACACATTGCCGATTCATGCGATCCGCATCGGAGAAGTCGCACTGGTTAGCCAGCCCTGCGAACTGTTCTGTCAGTTCGGTCTGGACATCAAACGTCGCAGCCCTGCGCCGATCACAGCGGTCGTTGGACTGGCGGACGGTTACGGCGGCTACTGCCCAACAATCTACGGCATCCTGGGTGGCGGCTACTCTGGACAACCAATTTACTGGACACGTTTGGAATCAACCGCTGGCTACAAAATTGTGGAAAGTGCTGGGCGCATGCTAAATTCGCTGTGGCGTAAACCCGAAAAGGAAGTCAACAAGTGATTCGAACATATTTTCTCGCGGCAATCCTACTTCTCGTCGTAGGACTGCCAGCAGTCGTTCACGCTGAAGATGGACAGATGAATATCCTCTTCATTGCGGCAGACGATCTGCGTCCAGAATTAAACTGCTATGGCAAGTCGTACATCATCAGTCCCAATCTCGACCAGCTTGCAAAGCGTGGAATGGTTTTTGAACGATCATATTGCCAGGTCGCTGTTTGCCGTGCCAGTCGAATCTCTCTGATGACTGGCCTTCGCCCCGACAGCACAGAAGTCTGGTCGAACGGATCACGGCATAAGCATTTACGTGACCATCTTCCCGACATCGTCACTCTTCCACAGCAATTCAAAAACCATGGTTATCACGTTCAGTCTTTCGGGAAGATTTACCATGGTGCCTTTAAGCTGCGTAGCGGGTGGAACGACACTGCTTCCTGGTCGGTCCCTGCCTGGTTTCCGGAACCGCGATATTACTACACCGATCAAGGAGTAAGCGTTGCCCGCACGGTCTTCGCCAGAAAAACGAAAGCGACAGGATCAAAAATTGACGACTGGGTGAATCACTTCGTCCTTGGACTCTCCCACGAAGCCCCCGACGTCGACGATGACGTTCTTCAAGACGGTCAGATCGCGATGCGCGGGATTAAGGCTCTTCGCGAGATCAAAGAGAAACCTTTCTTCCTCGCCCTCGGCTTCCTGAAGCCTCATCTTCCTTTCATTGCGCCAAAAAAATACTGGGACTTGTATCCACGGGAAAAAGTGATCGTTGCTTCGAATCGATTTGCCCCCAAAGATGCATCCTCCTTTTCCGCAACCAGTTGGGGACATCCTCGCACTTATACAGACTTTCCGAACAAAGGTGAGCCTGATGAGGAACTCGTCGTCGAATTGACACGTGGTTACACAGCCTGTGTGACATACATTGATGCCCAGATCGGACGTGTCCTTGACGAACTCGACCGCCTCGGATTACGTGAGAATACCATTGTCGTCTTTTGGGGAGACCACGGCTGGCACATCGGTGAGAATCACATTTGGGGTAAGGCCACAAACTTTGAACTTTCCACTCGATCGCCTCTCATCGTAAGTGATCCTCGAATGAAAGCGGCAGGCAGCAGAACATTTTCGCTTGTCGAATTTGTCGACATCTATCCCACGCTGTGTGAACTTGCCGACCTCCCGAAGCCCGACCACTTGGAAGGAACGAGCTTTGCGTCCCTGCTTGACGAACCGAATCAACAATGGAAGAGCGCAGCGTTCAGCCAGTACCCCAACAAATCTCACATGGGACGTTCAATGCGAACGGAGCGCTACCGAATGACGAGATGGACTCGTTCCAATGAGCCCAAAAAACTCGGTGGTATAGAGCTTTACGATCACAAACTCGATCCGCAAGAAAATATCAATATTGCGAATCAACCAGAAAACGCAAAACTGGTCAAGCAGCTGTCTGCTCAACTCGCAGCCGGATGGAAGGCAGCGATGCCGCCGAATGAAGGCCAATCGGAGAATGAGAAACCATAAACTGAGATCAGCCTGTGACAACAAATCGTTATCACAGACTGATCAGTGACCACGGAGAACGAACTCGTTCGCACTCTGGAAATTCAAGGTTGCTGACGAACCCTGATTGAGAGTTCAGGGATCCGCTCGAAGCATCCCATGCGTTTTTCAGCGAGCCTACTTGACGCGAGCAAGTTTGATGATGCGTCCTGAGACGTTCCAGTCTTGAACATACAAGTTGCCTTCATTGTCCCAGTAGGAACCGTGCGTGCCACTGAAGACTCCTTCGACCCACTGCTCTTGTGGGATCCCAAAGCTCCCTCCTTTTTTACGATCAGGGTTATGACCGAGAACAGCGATGATCGTGTTGCTCTTGTCGAGAATGACGACGCGTCCATGTAGGTCCGGCACCGAAACGTAGTCTCCCTGAACGGATGCGGAAGTCGGCATTCCGAGGCCGGTGACGACAACTTCGATGAATTTACCATCAAGGCTGTAATGGACCAGACGGCCTTTAGGCTTGTGATTGCGATCGCAAACCAACAGACGAGGTGGATCGTAACGCGTGTCCAATGTCATCCCATGAGCGGTGTTGAATTGCTTCAGGCCATTTCCTTTCTCACCGAAGTGCATCAGGTATTTCCCGTTCTTGTCGAACTTGAAAATGTGGTTACTCGCGTATCCATCAGCCAGGATGATGTCCCCATTCGGAGCAACGGTAATCGCTGTCGGATTGAACTTCTTCAGGTCGAGTCCAGATTCCTTGGGGAACCCCATCTTCAATACGATCTCACCGGTTTCGGCGTTGAACTTGATTCCTTCGGCGTTGGCGTTTCTTGCTCCGTAGATAAACTCACCTTCATCTTCCTTGCGGATCTCCATGTCGTGGATGTTTGAGTATTCATCTCCCAGAAAACGGCGAACGACTTTGCCATCTGGAGAGAAGACGAAGACGCCGATGTTCGCACTTGTGTAGATATTGCCAGTGCTGTCGACGACGACTCCGCCGTGAGTCGGTCCAATGATCGACTTGCCTGCATCGCTCAGTCCCCAACCAGGGACTGTGTCGAAAGTCATCGACCCATTCCCCATGCGGACCGACTGGACCTTATCTGCTGCAATAGCTGGCAGCGTCATGCTGAGCAAAACTGCAACAGCGGTGTAAATTGAACAGTTCTTCATCATCTGGATTCCTGGTTGTTTCACTATCATTCTTGATAGTCTCTTCGTTGATGTTTTCGGTCTTACCATAAAGTCCACAAAGACGGACACTAAGTTCAAAAAGTGCTGAGTCTGTTGTGACGAGATGCAGTATCGAGTTGCCAGCCGCACATTTCAACCAGCAGCGGAAAAAGTAGCGTTGTGTCGAACTACGTTGGTAGCAGAAGTTGATGCACAACTATTCAGTTGCGAACCAACATTTCTTTCGCACAATCCAGAAAGAAGAGATCACAACGAAAACACTCTCTCAATTGGCAGTGATGAAAGAGAAGCGATAAATCACAGGCGGAGGAAGGGTCAGCTTTGAAATTGTCGAAAAACAGAAGCGACAGGCTCCGGCGTCATGACTCACGGAAGGTTCCCTCTCCGGGCACAAAGCATTTTGTCCGAGAAAAGGTGCCTCATTGAAAATCAAGACATTCAAGCTTGCCCGTGCACGAAGCGTAGAACTGTTTTCGAAAGTATCTACGAAATCTGCCTCGTTGGAACATGATGTTCCAACGAGGCAGAATCAATCTTCATAGACGCGAAAACAAGAAATTGTTCTAGAACTTCCAGTTCGCCAGGAAGTAGAACTGGTCGGCATCATCTCGGTTCGCGACGGCTCCAACTGGGTGATTGTTGACTGCATCTCCATAGAAGAACCAGAAGTAACCAGCCTGAAGCGTCACGTCCTTGCTTGCCGCGTATGTTGCCACAAGGTCCAGTTCATTCCCCAAGTGTCGGGAAGCGGTCGGAACGATTCCACCAAATGGAGCACCAGCGACGTTCCAGATTGCATCCTCTGATTGAGCTTTGTCAAACCAGTGCCAGGCAGCGAGGAATGTTAATTTCTTAGTTGGCTTAACGGAGATTTGAGCACTGTAGTCGAGCAAGTTCTGCCCTGAGAAATTATCGATCAGACCCCAATAGGCATGCCCGAGCGGGAAGAGAGTGCTGACAGTATTTGTCGTTCCATCGGTCGGGTCGTCATCACCAGACCCCCAGAAAAAGACACCGCTCAAGGTTGGAGTCCATGGCATCTGATTAAACGTCAGGCCGGTATTTGTTGAAACGAATCCAGCTCGAACATCTTTGGCAGGTCCGGCACCCACAACGTCTTCACCCACCTGAAAAGCACCTTCAAAGTCCCACCCTAGAGTCGTCCATGGATCCCCACATTCGTCTTTGATCGGGTGTTTGCCAGCGTAGCGAGCACCGAATGTATGGCGGTTTCCGTCGATGCGATCAGCGCGATCTGCGTCTTCATCAAGCCATAACCAATACAGATCAAGTGTTCCCTTTGGAGCATTTTTGTACGTACCATAAACTCCGCTGAACCAACGACTTTGATCTGGGTTGTCGAAACTGTTCGGTCGGAATTGATTACCAGCCGCACCGTTCACAGGTCGTGTGGCGAAGGCGTCGATGTTCCAGTCTTTACTGGTGTAGTAGACTTTTACGCCTTCGAAATTCCGATAAGTGTTCGACCAGGCAAGTGGCGAAATGAGATGTTGGGAACCATACTTCAGGAATTGACGGCCTGTACGAACTCGAATTTTCTCTCCACAGCAGGAATCAAAAATCTTGAAGTCCGTGTAGTATTGTAGAAGGTCGAAGCGGTTTTCATCGATCGGGAGAAGCGGCAGGTCTTCATTGAATGTCGGGGCATCAATGGCTTCAACGTAACCTGTGAATTGATCACCGTACTTAATTTCCAAATGTGGAGTAAATCGCCATTGGTTGTAGCTGGAATCCCGACCCGTGAGAGGCGGGCGAAGGCGATTACTTTCGTCAAGGTAGCGATACCGTAACGCCCCACCAATTGAGTAAGTGAACGGACCCATTTTCTGATTCTTCAAACCGCCCAGGAATGAATCGCCACAGAGCAAACCGCTACACCAGCCTTTGTCGCAACCATTGATGGAATCGCAACCACCCAAAACTGGAGTGCAATTATTACAAGAAATGGAATCACAGGGAGCACCACCTCCAACACACGCAGCAGGTGAATACGATTCAGCCGGAGCGGGGGGAAGAGAATTCGCTTCTTCGAAAACGATCGGAGCGACGAAGGAACTCTCAACAGGTTGGGAGAAAATTTGCTCAGGCGATGAGGGAATTTGCAACTCCGCAACTTTCTGCGCATGCACTGCATTTTGCACAAGTCCAGCCAGAGCAATTGAATACACCAAGCAGCGAAACATTTCAGTCTCCCGAATATCAAGAGGATCAACGTGGTATTAGATTAGTGAACGGATCGTTGAGAGCACCCAAGACCGTAAATGGATAAGTCGAAATGGCGATCAAGCCATATTTGTAAAATCGGCGGAACCGGCTTTCTCGGAATAAAAATTGAGATCAGAAACTCGCTTGTTTTCGCATTTGAGAGTCGAAGCCGGAATAACCGGAACACTGGTACAATGAGCACATGCCTGAAAGGAAGATGTGACACTGTTGCACAGCCAAATGTAATTTCGGACACCTTCGAGAAAGTTCGAATCAGCAATCGTATTTCGACCGACTGAAGTTCCCCCAATGTGCCACCGGGCATTTCAATTTCTTCTCTGCGGTCAGAAGTTGCGAATAAAATCGATTTTACCCGCCCCAACATTCGCTATTAGCAAGACTCACGAAGATACTGACAACCGTCCCCAACGGACACGCATCTGTGTCGCATCGCCTTCATAGTACACAACCATCACGTCACCATTCGGTACTGCTTCCGCGAACGGAAGCCCGAAACTCCAGACCTCCATCTCAGCCAACAATTCGCCGGTATCTCCCTCATTGGATGCGCTCATCGGCGCGTCAGGTTGGTACTCATAGAGTACAACCTCGGATTCAGGAAGAAATGGCGCATCAACGGCCGCGGCAAGACGTGCTCGGATTGACCGCGTCTGGAAACGATCAACCCATGCCAGAACCACGCTGCCGTCGGGCAGAATCGCCGGGTGCGATGCTTGATCGGCGAAACCCAGGTCTTCAGGTTCTAGCCATGTGGCGCCCTCATCGCTGCTGATTCGCCGTTGAATGTTGAGATACCTGGTCGTTTTGCAATCGTACGTCCAAGTGAATGTCACCAGTCGACCATCTGGGCAAACCGCAGCACGCTGATCCCAGTTGAAGATGCGAGCCGCGCGATCCTGACAAGTCGTTACAGGTGCACTCCACGTTTTCCCATCGTCTGCGGAGTAGAAGTAGACGACGCGCTGAATCCACTTCGCCGAGTCATTGTAATTCTTGTTGGTCTCGATACTGATCGCCAAACGCCCACTCGGAAATCGAATGACGGGGTTTGTCAAACTCGGTGGGCCGATCTCAGACGGGACTGGCAAGACACGCCACTCTGACCAACTCTTTCCCGCATCATGCGAATCCGCGAGCAAGATTTTCATCGGCAGGCAGCCTTCGGTTTGGGCGTTGAACAAAGGCTTGCCGCGATACGCCTGACGATCCACCCACATGGCAGCAGCCAGCAGGTGCTCGCCGCCGAGTTCGGTGATGTAAACGAGCTTGAGTGATCCACGCACGTCACCGACCGTCGATTCGAACGGACTGGTCGGATCGCTCCAACTTCTTCCACCGTCTGAAGAACGCCGTAGCTCGACCGTCTCGTCGTCCGAGTCCTTCGTACTGCCAACGCGGTACGTCGCGAGAAGAGAGCCATTGGCGAGCGGCGTCACGAAAGGAAACGTTGAGACCGCCCGTCGAGTTCCGACTCTGCCGCAATTCAGTATTCCTTGATCAATGATTCTCATGGAATCCTCGCGTCGTACGTTTAGGGCTGCCCCAATGGTCGAGTCCCATACAGTTCTCTTGTGACATTGACTCGTTACGGCACAAGTTCCTTCGAAATTTGCAAGGGACCAAGAGTGAACTGTGGACGTTTCTTCATCGTCAGGGCCGCGTGACGATAAAAGGGATAGACACTCCATTCGACACAAGCGAGCAGATCCGGCTTCCCGTCGTCATCGAAGTCGCCCGGCCACGGATGCGGTCCGTGAGCGGTGATGCGAATCGGTTCGCCAAAACACCTCATCGTTGTTGGATTCTCGAATATCGGAGAGGACTTCGTTCCACAATTGCGCAGCAGGTAGATGCTACCGTTGTCTTGGATGCCCCCCTGCGATCCGGCGAAGCTGTAGACAATGTCCATCAGGCCATCCCCGTCCCAATCAACCGCGCGAAATGACTCGGTCCAATGAGAGCGACGACCGACGATGGAATCATCGATCTCCCGGCCATCAGCGAGTTTTAACACACTGTCTTTTCGCAGACGGAGTTCGCCTTCGGAATCGCGGTATTGCACGAACAGAGTGGCGACACGTGTATGACCATCATGAGTGACCAGATCCATGAGACCATCGCCGTTGAAATCGGCCAGCGCGGCCCCCGTACGCCACATGAAAGGTCGTTCTTCTTCGTATGGATAGACGCCGTTGCTGGAATTCTTATCTTTGGCTCGTTGAGCCGACAGGATTCGCAACTCTGGAGAATCCGGAAATCCATCGCAAATAATTTGGCGACGCTTGCCGAACTTCGGCTCTCGGCGGCTACCGACGTTCCTGTACCAGAAGATGCGATTCGTTTCATTCGGGCAGACAAGATCGGGCAACGCGTCTCCGTCCCAGTCAATCAGAACAGGATAGACGTAACCCATGTTGTGCCAGTTCTTTGGCGAACCGAGGATCTCGTCACGCAACAGACGGATCGGTTTGCCGTTGGAAAGGATCAACTTCGGCTCTGCGAATGCAGGACGAGTAGCAGTCCCCTCATTGATCACGATTCGCGGCCACCCGTAGCCGCCTCCCACAAGCAAATCCATGTCGCCATCAGCGTCCCAGTCACAAACACAGGGCCACGCCTGATCGCTCAATGACATCACAGCCGACAGGGAACCGGCCCGATAGCGATGCTCAAATCGCGGCTTTTCGCCCCGTTGACTCACCAACTCGTAAAACGAGACGGCCTGGTAGTCATCGTGTTGCACCAACACTCCCTGTGTCGATCCACTTCGCACAGCAGCCAACCCACGTGGTCGAGTGACTTGGCTATTGATGTCGGTCAAAACTTTGGCCGGTCCAAAGCTAGGAACGGCTGTTCCCAGGTTCCGACGCCAAACGATTCGATAGTTGGACAACCCTTCACCAGGAGCATCTTCCAACGTGACGGCGTCGAAACGCCCATCGTGGTCGAGGTCGAGGAAGCAGGGCTGATTGCCGGCGTCCAGAGTCATTTCCTTCGCTGGTTGGAACGGCCAGCCATTGCGGTTCTGGTTTCGAATGTATTGTCCGTCGATGATGAGATCCAGAACTCCGTCGCCGTCTAAATCGACGACTTGGCATGCATTCCATTTGGTGACTTTCATTGATTGCGATGGTGCGAAGATAGGCATGCCTCCCGGATCACGACGTCCAGTGTTGATGTAGAAAGTTGCTTCGCCTGATCCTGAATACACCAAGTCGATCTTTCCATCCTTGTTGAAATCGGCCAAGGCACACGCCACGTAAGGCCCTCCGCTAAACTTGTGAAGCGAGGTCGCGACCGGTGTCTTTGCATATTGGAGTCGGACAAGATCGCCAAACTCTGGCGTGTCGGAATCGCCCACGCCTGGATAACAGATGACGCCACTCCACGGATCGCCGGGTCGATAAGCGTAGTTCCAGCAACCGATAAGGTCTTGATCGCCATCGCCGTTCAAGTCGGCCAGCGCGGCGGAGTAGAAGAGCGTGATCGGTCGAGGCTGCTTTGCGTTGTAACGCAACAATTCGCCCACGCCTACCAGCGGCGTGTCGACTTGAGGTTTCAACTGCGGGCGCTTCAGAGCCGTGCGAAAACGGATTTCAAACGTCTTGTGAGTTGGATCAGTAATCACCCATTCCAGCCGGCCACGATCACCGTAGGCAAAATCCTCATTTCGGGCGAAAAGAACCGCCTGACCAGTTGCCTTGTTGAACAACGCGATGGAGTTCGGGTCCAACACGCCCGGTAGCTTGGCATCGACAATGAGTTTTCCAAAATCGATCGTGGGATCCATCGGCACATTACTGGAAGGAAGGTCGGAAGTGACGGTCAACGTGACGCGATAGGTCGTTTCCCAACGAACATCAGTCGCAAGGAGCGCGACCGCTGCTTCGGGGACGACAAGAACCGTTCCGTGACGCATCTGCTTTGCCGGCAGCGACATTTCCTGCGAACGGTTTTTCCACGTTTTGAGATCTTTGCTCGTCGCGAGGCAATAGGAGAATTTGCTACCGGGCGCGTCCCAATACAGGAACCATAACCCGTGATGTTTCAACAACGACGGGCCTTCCCCCATCGTGTCGACGACGTCGGTTCCGGCACCGACAACTGGCGGACCGAGTGTCGTCTCGAACGGCCCTTGCATGCGTTTGCTGAACGTCAGGCGCAAGTTTTTGCCGCCGTGCTCCGAAGCCATTTCATTCTTGATGACCATGACCCAGCGATCATCCGCAACTTCTGTAGTGCCACGGTCGTCATGTGCGATGTACGGATCGATGACCCCGTACTCTGGATTCTGCGGACTGAAGAACAACGCCGGTTTGGAAAACGACTTGAAGTCTTTCGTCCGCGCCGCGTAAGTTCGATGGTCGTTGCCGTGTGGATCGACCGAGCCATCCGCATCTTCAAGCTCGGCCAGTGTCGTCGAACTCCAGAGGATCAGAAACTCCTTCTGCTCCGGGTCCCAGTGCAGTTCGGGCGCCCAGGTGTTCTTCACGGCAGTGAACTCGCCCCAGATGTCGATTTTCTCCGGTTCGCTCCAATCAACGAGGTCCTTTGAATGTGCGTAGCCGATACTCCGGGAGTTCCAACTCGTCGTCCAGACCATGTGAAAGATTCCTTCGTGGAAGATGATCGACGGATCGCGCGTGAGGCTCTCTTCTTTCCATGAGGGTGCTGGCATCACGACTTTGCCATCGTTCAGCCATTGGAATTCCAACCCGTCGCGGCTGTATGCAAAGTAGACACCGGTCTCTCCATTGCCCAGAAAATATGGAAGAAGAAAGAGGTCATCCGCTTGAACCGCGCTGCCGAGAATGGCAAGCAATGCCATCGCCATGTGCAACATTCGTTTTTTCATGTTGTCGCTGGGCCTTTCGGTCGAGAAGACATGAACAGATCCTTAACTCATTAATCAGGGACTTTGTGTCAGTCTTTCAATTTAGTCGTTCAATCAACAAATCGAAACGAATACAAATCCGCATCCTTCATCACAAACCGCAAACGGATGGGCTGTCCAACAATCACCGACACGTCGGCCCCGCTTTTCCATGCAACGATCTGATTGACACTGTCGCCGTAGTGGTCGAGACAGTCTTCAAACGAAAAACCCGGTAGCGGCTTTCCCTCCACGTCTTGAATCTCAATGCGAACGCTTCCGGCTGCGGATGTTGCGTAGTTGATCTCTAGTTTCTTTCCGGTAAATTGCAGTGGCTTGGTTGTCACCTCGCCACCAGCTAGCGGCGCGTGCAACGAAACGAAACCGTCGAGCCGGATGGTGTAGCGGCGCGCCTGGTGGTCATCATCCAGCCACGCATATTCGGTGTATTGCATCGAGATTTCGGTCGGGTCGCCGGGAGTTGGGGACTTCGTCTCCCAGAGTCCATAAGTCGAATAGTTGTCGCCATAGATCCAGTGACCCTCTGTCTGCGGACCGGGTCGCAGAAACGCTTCGTCCCAACGGCGGAACGTTTGGCCATCGCGGCTCGACATAAACAGACCATCAGTCAGGTCCGTGCCGACTCTTTGGTTAGATTTCGTTAACCGATCACGCAGCGGCACAGGGTCAAGCCGCTTGCCATGCTCGTTCAGCGGGCGGGCGACGTAGCGGGTCGGAAAACCCATCAGAAGATGAGGGGCGCGGTAGTACGGCGCGATCTGGTTCGTGTACATCTGCTGAGGTGGCGAGCCGGGATAGGTCAGACCAACTGGCTCCGACCAAGTTGCAAAGTCGGTTGAATACGAGACACCGATCGATCGCAGGCCTTTGAATTCACCTTTGCTGAAGTACCTGACGTACATCACGTACCGTCTGTGTCCGGCGTCCCAGAAGCAGGTGTTATGCGAGTCGAACGCACCTTTCGTCACGACGGGCCCGTCGCTCTTTTTGGACCAATGAACGCCATCGGCCGACTTGAACGTCAACAGTCCTTTGCTCGTGACGGTCCCGCCGATCGCCTTGTATCGCTCGTCCGGCTTGCAATCAGGGTTGGTATCTTTGAACGGAGCGAAGTTGTGTGTCTCTGGACCGCCGCGCCAAATGATGTTGTTGTCTTTTGTACCACTATTGTTCCGAGTTGGTGGCCAGTCAAACAAACCGAGCTTCGGCTTGACCCACGTGATACCGTCCTGACTTTCGGCATAGCAAACAACTTCACTCTGAGCCTGTCGCAGCGGTTTGTCGTCCACGAGATACCGATGTCCCCGGTAGTACATGCGATAGATGTCACCGTCCTGGAAAACAGTTGCGTAGCCACTCGCGTTTCCTTCCCACGGCTGGTCATACTTGATGGCCACTTCGCGCCGCGTCGGCGCGTGCAACCGGAATTCGGAGCGTCCCTCTAACCGTTCGACCAGCGCGCGGTCGACAAACAGTTCACGGCGGTTGCCGATGGAAACAGGTTCTTCTGCACCAGCAACCGACGATAGTGTCATGGTCAGTAGAAACAACCGAAAATACTTCATGTTCAATTCCAATTCTTCTTCGTCGAACTCGTAAGGGGTCTCTCACCTTTGCTGTGAAATCCAACAGTTGGCCGGATTTTTTGATTGTGACTTCATTACATAATTACGAGCCGATCCATGTGGGTCAATTACTCAGCCGTCCGGAAATCGTTGTTTCCAATGACCAATCACGAATATGTAGAGCCATTCTGAGTTGCGTAATTTTGAATCGAACAGCTCTCAGTGAAGAGAGAAATGTCACGCGAACCGGAAACGTCCATTCCTTGGGGGCCAATGAAGCGGACGAGATGTTTGTCATTCGAGTCAGAGATATCCCGACTTACAGTTCGTGAAGGAAACTTGAATTGCTCAAAAGATGGGGAGCATGTCACGGCCTCAATCAGAATATGTCTTACACGCAAATGTGTGGCAGGAATGGGCCACCTGCGTCAGCAACATGCATCGACGCAGAAAACATCAGAGACCTTACGCGGTTACCGATTGTTCTTTTCTTCGAAGTCTCGTTCCCAGTGTTGCATTTGGACAATGAAGAACGAAGCGGTCCAGGCGATCAAGATCAGACCGGTTAATGTCTCCAACGCTGTCATCATTCGAATCGACCCGTGCGGAGTGATGTCTCCAAACCCGAGTGAAGTGAAGACAACGAATGAGTAATACCAGAAATCAGTGGATGGTTCTCCGGACATGTCCTGTATGTTGCCAAGTCGCGGCCAGTGGCTGAGGAAGTAATACGCCATGGAGAACAGAGTGATTTCGATAATGTGCGTCATAATCGCACCGAAGATCAGCGCATTAATCCACCATCGATGCCGCGACAAATGCTTGATCGGGAACTGCGAAATGAAGACCAGAGAACGATAGTGAATCGCGATGCAGGTAACGACGACCAGAAATGAGACTAGCAGAACGGTCGTCATTTAGGAGAACCTTCTGGAGCCGGGTGCGGCTGATTGATCTTACCTGCAAACATATTGATTAAAACAAAGAAAGTGGGAACGAATAGCACAGCGAAGACTGTTGCAGCCATCATTCCGCCAACCACAGCGTTCCCGACCGCTTGACGGCTTGCTGCACCCGCTCCGGAAGCGACGATTAGTGGCAGAAAACCAAGGATTGATGAAAATGCTGTCATCAAAATTGCCCGAAATCGAAGCTTGGCAGCACTAATGGCTGCGTCACGTACAGAGGCACCGTCTCGGAGTTGTTCGCTGGCGAATTCGACAATCAGAATCGCGTTTTTACTTGCCAGAGCCACTAACAGAACGATCCCGATTTGCGTGTACGTGTTGTTCTCTGCACCTCGTAGAATCAACACGAGAACGACCCCCAGAGCAGCCAATGGGACAACAGCAATCACCGCTAGCGGGCTTGTCCAATTTTCGTATTGAGCGGCTAAAACAAGAAAAACAAAAACGATCGCGAGGACAAAAATGATTGCCTGACCACCGGCGGAAGCTTTTTCCTGAAACGACATTCCGGTCCATTCGTAACCGAATGAGGCTGGCAGATTCGACTCTGCGAGATCTTCCATTAATTCTAAGGCCTGACCCGAACTGTATCCGAGTGCGGGAGACCCGTTCACGGATGCGCTGGGATAGAGATTGTAACGACGAATGACTGAAGGCCCGAAGTCTTCACGCACATCGACGATTGAACCGAGTGGCACCATCTGTCCCGACGAATCGCGGACGTCAAGACTCTCGATGTCGGTTGCACTCGCGCGAAACTTGGACTCTGCCTGAACGCGGACTTGATAAGAGCGATTAAGATAAGTGAAATC
>DAOUPA010000673.1 GCA_030626405.1 Planctomicrobium sp. | reverse complement strand
CACAACCTCCGCGAGATCAATCCGTTTTGACATTGTGAGTCCTCCTTGAAAATGAAACATTCAAAGAGAACTCTTTAACGATCAATTACCCAGAGCGCAAGGCTGCCCGTCTTGCCTGACCTATCCAGAAGTGCGCGCTGGCCGTGATACGGAAACTCTTTCCTTTCAGGTTCTTGGTTTCGACGAAACTGGACGTGAGCGTTCAATTGAGGATCTCCCGCAGCGAAAGGAACTGCTTATAAAACCACGGCGAATCGGTTAACAAAGAAATCTTGCAACGTGTTAACTGCTTTGTCCGATTCAGGGGGGGATCGCCCCCCTGACAGGAGAACTAACGGGCTGCGGCTGTCCAGCCCTCCCCCGATGAAGCGTATCACAACAATCCTTACACCAGAATATCATTCACGGGGCCGCGATTGTCGATCCCGGTGAGCTTCATGTCGAGACCCTGAAACTTGTATGACAGTTTACGATAATCGATTCCCATGCATTGGAGAATCGTGGCATTAAGCTGATGTATGTGGACCGGGTTTTCAGTGATATTGTAACTGAAGTCGTCGGTTTCTCCGTACGTGATTCCCGGCTTGATACCACCGCCTGCCATCCAGATCGTAAAGCAACGTGGATGATGATCACGGCCGTAGTTCTCGCGGGTGAGGCTCCCCTGGCAATACGCGGTACGACCGAACTCGCCCCCCCAAATTACGAGAGTTTCATCGAGCATGTCACGTTGCTTGAGGTCATTGATCAATGCCCAGCATGGCTGGTCAACATCTTTACACTGCGTCGGTAGATGACCGGCGACGTTGCCATGCTGATCCCAGCCCCGGTGAAACAACTGAATGAATCGGACGCCGCGTTCGGCCATTCTGCGAGCCAGTAAAGCGCTCGATGCAAATGTCCCGGGTTTTTCTACGTCCGGACCATAGTTTTCGAGTGATTGTTTCGTTTCATCTGAAAAGTCCATCAGTTGTGGAACCGCGCTTTGCATTCTCCACGCCATTTCGTACTGCGCGATTCTCGTCTGCGTTTCAGGATCTCCGTACTCAGCAGCGGTCTGCTGATTCAGGCGGGTCAGTGTGTCCAGCGCCCGTCGTCGCGCCTCGGGCTTGACGCCTGGTGGATTTGAAAGAAAAAGGACCGGATCACCTTGAGTACGCAATGCGACACCAGCATGTTTGCTGGCGAGAAATCCGGATCCCCACAACCGATTGTAAAGTGCTTGCGCGGTCTTGCCGTTGGACCATGTCGGCGTCATGACAACAAATGAGGGCAAGTCGTCAGTCAGATTCCCCAACCCGTAGCTCAGCCACGATCCGAGACTCGCTCGACCGGGAAGTTGGTGTCCAGTGCAGATGTAAGTGATTCCGGGATCGTGATTGATGGCTTCGGTGAACATCGACTTAACGATGCACAAATCGTCAGCCATCTTGGTGTGATAGGGGAGCAATTCACTCATCCACGCCCCGCTTTCGCCGTGCTGGGCGAATTTATACTTTGACGGAGCCAGCGGGAACCGCGCTTGACCGCTGGTCATGGTTGTCAATCGCTGGCCCTGACGAATTTCGTCGGGAAGATCCTTGTCAAACAACGGCTCCATTTTGGGTTTGTAGTCGAACAAATCCTGCTGACACGGTCCGCCCGCCATAAACAGATAGATCGCTCGCTTTGCCTTCGGTGCAAAGTGAGGCAGCCCGGGCAGTCCGCCAAAACTCTTCGGCGTTTCATCAGCGAAAGTTTTGCCTCCGGACATCAGCGAAGCGAGCGCAGCACCGCCGAGTCCCATGGCTGCGCGACCAAACAGACTGCGTCGCGTGATGTGTTGATGGTATTCGTCGATTGGATTCATGGTGAGTTTCCTATTGAGTCGAGTGGTCCAATTCAGTTCTTACTGACGACTTCGTCCATGTTCAAGACGATATTTGCCACCATCGTCCAAGCGGCCAGCTCGACGATATCAAGTGATTCGTCCGGTGGAATTGACCCGACAGAAATCATCTTCTTTGCTGATTCAACATCGTCTTTGTAAGCATCTCTTTGGTAGTCCAACAGTTTTTGCAATTCTTCGATTGTCGTGTCCCGTGCGTGCCGTGCGGTTGTGATTCGCAGCATCTGATTTAAGCGTGCAGTATCGGACTCCAACTTTGTGTTCAGCACTCGTTCTGCGAGTGCTCTCGCAGCTTCAAAAAATTGTGGGTCGTTGAGCAGCAACAGTGCCTGCAGCGGTGTATTGGTTCGTTCACGCCGAAGTGTACAGGCTTCGCGGGAAGGTGCGTCAAAAGTGCTCATTTGAGGAGGAGGTGAAGTGCGTTTGATGAAAGTATAGAGCGTGCGACGATGAACTTTGTCACGTCCCTCATCCGCTTTAAAGCGAACCGTGTCGGAGCCACTGTAACCGACAGAAAACCACAGGCCGTCTGGCTGCGGAGGTTTCACACTAGGGCCGCCAATTTTCGGAACGAGTAATCCGCTTACCGCCAGCGCCTGGTCGCGTAACATCTCAGCATCTAATCGGAACCTCGGTCCGCGCGAGAACAGGCGATTCTCCGGGTCTATAGCGAGCACTTCTTGCGTAACGGTCGAGGATTGCCGATAAGTGGCCGACATCACCAGGTCTTTCATTAACTCCTTGACATTCCAACCCGATGTGCGGAAATCGACAGCCAACCAATCGAGCACTTCCGGATGAGAAGGTGGTTCACCCTGACTACCGAAATCTTCGGCCGTTTTGACAAGCCCTGTACCAAAAACCTGTTGCCAGAATCGATTCACAGTCACGCGAGAGGTCAGTGGGTGCTCGTCGGAGACAAGCCACTTCGCCAGCCCCAAACGATCACGTGGAAGATCGTCCGCCATCGGCGGGAAAATTGCCGGAGTGATACGTTCGGTAGGATCACGTTTGCGATCGTATTCACCTCGTTCGAGCAAGAATGCCTGTCGTACGTCTTTCCTCTCGCGGAACACCAGCGACGTTGTGATATTCTTTTTTAAGGCCGCTTCTTCTTCGCGTTGTTTCTGAATGGCCGCACTTTGATCGCGGTAAACCGAATCGTAT
>DAOUPA010000181.1 GCA_030626405.1 Planctomicrobium sp. | reverse complement strand
GACAGCCGTGCCAATGTTTGAATTCGAGTTTTAAGCCTGATGGGCAGTTCTCTCTGAGGAACGTTTCCAAATTCTGGACAACGTTGGACTGTTGCTGGTTCGGGACAAGGCGACACGAAATTTTCGCGGTTGCTTTCGCAGGCACAATTGTTTTCGGACCTTCACCGGTGTACCCACCGACGATGCCGTTTACGTCGCAAGTCGGACGTGCCCAACGACGTTCGAGCGTGGTGAAGCCTGCTTCGCCGAAGGTTGCGGAAACACCAAGATTGCCGAGGTATTCGCATTCTTCAAACGGGAGAGCTGCGAACGCGATTCGTTCTTCTTCTGTGAGAGAAAGGACATCGTCATAGAAATTGGGGATTTGAACACGGCCGTTTGCGTCGATTAGTTTCCCGATGAGAGTTGCCAACGCGTTGACTGGATTGGCAATTGAGCCTCCGAAGACGCCGCTGTGCAAGTCCTGATTCGGGCCATGCAGGGTCACCTCGCAACACATGATCCCGCGTAAGCCGTAGGTGATTGCCGGAATGCCTGGAGCGTATTGGGATGTGTCGCTGACAACTGCAACATCGCAGGCACATTTTTCTTTGTTTGTTTCGATGAACCTGTCGAGGTTGTCGCTGCCGATTTCTTCTTCACCCTCGATGATGAACTTCACATTGACTGGTAACTCGCCAACAGTTTGCAACCAACTTTGGACAGACTTGATGTGCGTAAACATTTGCCCTTTGTCGTCGGTCGCTCCGCGAGCGTAGATGTTTCCATCGCGCACATCCGGTTCGAACGGTGGTGTCACCCATTCATTGAGTGGATCGGGCGGTTGCACGTCGTAGTGACCGTAGACGAGAACGGTCGGTGCGTCGGGTTTATTGGTCCAACTTCCGAAGACAATTGGATGACCTGCGGTTTCGACGATCTCTGCATCGCATCCGCTTTCCGCCAGTTGCTTGCGAACGAACTCCGCAGCTTCTTGCATGGAAGAAACGTATTTCGAATCCGCGCTGATGCTTGGAATTCGGAGGAGATCCTTGAGTTCCTCAACGTTTCGCTCAGCATGTTTGGAGAGATACTTTTCGACCAACTCCATTTTCAGTCCTCACTTGTACGGGTTTGCAAGGATGTGCGTAATGCCGCACACATGAAGTGTGGGCAAACAACTCGCACGTCACCTAAATACCGACGTGTCCTCTGCGGCGTCTTTTGCTGTATTCGTCGAGGGCGCTCTCAATGATCGGGAGTGCATCTTCGGCCGGCTGAAAGTCATCGACTTCAACCGTTTTTCCTTCGAGCAATTTGTAATCCTGAAAGAAGCGTCGGACCATGGCGAGTCGGTGAGATGGAAGTTCTTCGAATCCCTCAACATGACTATATTCAGGATCGTTTGTTGCCACGGCAATGATCTTATGATCCATCTTGCCAGCGTCAATCATGACCATCAGCCCGATGGCTCGTGCGTTGATCAATGTCAGAGGTGCAACAGGTTCCTGACACATGACCAACACGTCGAGCGGATCGTCATCTTCGGCGTAGGTTTGCGGGATGAAGCCATAGTTCGCCGGATAGTGAACCGCCGAGTACAACATTCGATCCACTTTCAACAAACCAGTGGGCTTGTCGAGTTCGTACTTGATGTTGGACCCTTTAGGAATCTCGATCACCGCGGTGAATTCTCGCGGGATATTCTCACCGGGTGTCACATCGTGCCAAGCGTGCGTCATGTCTTCAGAACCTTACTCAGGAACGCCCATGAACAAACATTATGTTCAACAAAAAAAGCACGCCCTCAAGCGTGCTTCGTGATCTCTATTCCAACATGCAGTGAACGTAATTAGCCGTTCATTGCCTGATTCATTCGCGCGCGATTTTTCGCTCGACGTTTTTCGCGACGATTTTCTTCGCTGGGCTTTTCATAAAACTCCCGCTTACGAAGTTCTTTTTTGACGCCACTATGCTCTACAAGCTTCCGGAATCGGCGAACTGCATCTTGAACCGATTCATTATCACGCAAACGCAACCGAACCACACATTCCTCCAACTGGGCGTAACACCCTTGACAGTAAACGGTATCGACAATTCCGCCGAGCCTAACGGTGGCGGATTTACTCTTTGAATTGTCCAGAAGAGCCGTAAGTATAGTGACTTTCGGCTGTTCGGCAAGCTGTGGTTGAATGAAACTTTGGTGAAGTTTCGTCGCCCGTGTGCAAAAACTGGCTCAACAAGAATCGAGAATTCTCTCCACACTCGTTACTCTACTATCGGCTTCAGCATGTTAATCGTTGAAGTCCGTTTGAATTCTTCACAACGTGTTGCTGCAAATAGCGTTAAAGAGAGTGGTGAAATGAGTGAATTTCGTACAGAACGGGACTCGATGGGTGATGTCCAAGTACCCGCCCAAGCGTATTATGGTGCGCAAACCCAGCGTGCGGTCGAAAACTTCCCAGTTTCCGGTTGGACGCTTCATTCCGACCTGATTCACGCAATGGGACTCGTGAAATTTGCTTGTGCACGGGCAAATCGGGATCTCGGCAAGCTGACAGGCACTGGGAAAAATCCACTCACTGAAGAACAAGTACAAGCGTTACTTGATGCGACGCAAGAAGTTGCGGATGGCAAATTCGATGACCAGTTCCCGATTGATGTCTTTCAGACTGGTTCTGGAACGTCCAGTAATATGAATGTGAACGAAGTCATTTCGAACCGGGCGATTGAAATCAATGGCAATGATCGATTCGAGGCAAGTAAGCCGATTCATCCGAATGACCATGTGAATATGGGGCAGAGTACGAACGACACGTTCCCGACGGCGATTCACGTTGCTGTCGCTCAGAGTATTCAGAAGAAACTCGTCCCTGCACTCACGAAATTTCATAAGCATCTTGCGAAGAAAGCATCCGCCTGGGACCAGATCATAAAGATCGGACGGACGCATCTGGCGGACGCGACTCCGCTACGGCTCGGTCAGGAGTTCTCGGGTTTCGCTCGGCAGTTGGAACTTTCCGTCGGTCGCGCACAGCGGGCACTCGAATCCGTTCTGGAATTGCCTGTCGGTGGAACTGCAGTCGGGTCAGGCATCAACACTCATCCAGAGTTTGGTCTCCGCGTGGCGGCAGTGCTAAATGAAAAAACAAACATCCCGTTCATCGAAGCAGAAAACCATTTCGAAGCGAACGCACAGCGCGATGGACTCGTTGAATGTCACAGCGAATTGAAAGCCATTGCCAGCACGTTGTTTAACGTTTCGAATAACATCCGCTGGCTCGGTTCTGGTCCGCGTTGTGGATTCAACGAAGTGCAGATTCCGGACCTTCAGCCTGGCAGTTCCATCATGCCAGGTAAGGTGAATCCAGTGATGTGCGAAAGCCTCATGCAGGTTTGTGCCCGCGTGATCGGAAACGATGGCTGCTTGACAATCAGCGGAACTGTCGGCGGGAATTTTCAACTGAACATTATGATGCCAGTCATGGGACAAACAACTCTCGAATCGATTTCGATTCTGTCCCAAGGTGTCGAGGCGTTTGTTGATCTCTGCCTTGAAAATCTGGAAGCGAACGAAGAAGCGTGTGAAAGTGCGGTCGAAAAAAGCCTTTCAATGGTGACCAGTTTGAATCCTCACATCGGATACGAAAAGGCATCGAAGCTGGCGAAAGAAGCCTTTAAGACCGGCAAGACAATCCGCGAGCTTTGCACTGAACAAGAGATCCTGCCGGCGGATGTCCTCAAAGCTGCCCTCGATCCCATGAGTATGACAGAGCCGCAAAAGTAATGTTGCACTGTCTTTGATCGCCTCATTCTTGTTGCAGGTGACCAATGTGATATTTAAAAAAAATCCCTCGGCGAGGTCGAACGATGTGTCGACCTGTCGAGAGATTTTTTGTGACAGTATTGCAGATGCAAATGTTTACTTTGCAAGCGGTGTGAGAGTGGCGGACATCATCCGACCACTTTCCATGCGCGGCGGTTGTTCGACAGCAGAGACGTCGGACAGCATTTCGATCACGTTCTTGAGAAGTTCCCGACCGAGATCGTGGTGAGCATTTTCGCGACCGCGAAACATCACGTTGATTTTGACTTTGTCGCGACGTTCAAGGAACTTTCTGGCCGAGTCAACTTTGACCTGCACGTCATGGGCGCCGATTTTGGCGCGGAGGCGGATCTGTTTGAGTTGCGTTCGGTGTTGTTTCGGGCCGATAGATTTTTTCTTCTTTTCGTATTGGACTTTACTGTAGTCCATCAGTCGACAGACCGGCGGCGTGGCGGTGTCGCCCACCATGACAAGATCCAGGCCAGCTTCTTCCGCCATTTCAAGAGCTTTGGCGGTCTCCATTTCGCCGAGCATTTCGCCTTCGGCATCAACTACCCGGACTTCTGGAACCCGGATGTCTTCGTTCATTCTCGGTCCGGAATCTAGCGGCTTCGAGAAAGCTTGCGGTCGTCTGATCGGAAATCTCCTTCTGAAAAGTAAAAAACTACCTGAGTGTCAATGCACTAAGGTGTGAAAGTATCGCGTCTTCGCCCCTGAATTCAAGACTTGAAAACGCAGCAGTTTGCGAATTGAGGCAAACTGCAATATTGACTCAAACCGTGACTGTGACTCTTTCTACGAAAATAGTCAATACATCACGATGAACTGAGTTGGTTCGGACCTTGGAAGAAGCATTCCTGGCAACAACATCGGTTGATGCCACGCAATCAGGAAAGCTGACGATGGCTGGTTTAGCGATGTCAGATCAATTCCAGGATATTTGGGTATTTGGGTGGTTCTGGTCCCCGATCGCTGTCGCTTCCACGTTCGTTTGCTTCGCTGACAGAAACTGCTCTGCCACAAATCATTTTGCCATTGAGTCGCATAATCGCCTCTTCGGCATCATCGAAGTTTGGCATTCTGACAAATCCAAACCCGCGAGGTTTTCCGGAGCCCCGATCCGTCATCACCTGAACACTTGAAACGTGTCCATGTTGTTCGAATGCGGACCGAAGATCGTGGTCGGTCGCATCGTACGATAAATTTCCAACAAAAATACTTGGCACAATATAGTCCTCAACTAAATTCACGAGGAGGTGGACGGAAAAAAGAGATCCGACCGCAACTTAGACAGTTGCTAATTCCCTGCAAAACACCTGCAGAGACTGTTTTTCAAGCGTAAAGAATCGCTCATTGTTACTGTCAGAGCGATCAGTTTTCAGCCGAAAAACGAAGAGAGGAACCACACGGTTACCTCAAGAAATCGCGAGAACAAACTCTCGCAGGCAATACATTGAAACAGTACAAAGTCAATTCACGACGAAATTGAAGGGCCAATCACGTTCGAAAACACATGCACAAGACAAAGCGATTTCGAAAGAAGGATTGATTTCGCAAGAAATGAAATCAACCAGTTGTGAAGGCCTTCGACCCCAGCCCAACATGCATCAATTGAATTTGATCACTTAAAGATATTACTTATTCGGCGACTTGGATAGTGGAAATCGCCTCAATCAGGCAAGATTTTCAAAAAATAGTATTGATTTGTCCACGTTTCAGGCAGAATTCATACTTTTGATATGCTTAGCCGTACATTTCATATGCACGAACCTCAGAATGAAAAAACGAATTGACTACCGACTGACAAGAAATACTTTCCAATCTTCCGCAGCAAATCGTAGCTACCGCGATTGTCGTCGCCCATATGGGACTCACCACCAAAAGTTCCATCGGAGCGCTAACATCCAAAACCTTGGAAGACTCTGTTATAGGAGTCCATCGCATCGAAGCCGCCAGAGCCGTCCGTGAAGATGTGATCATCGTCTGCCACGGCGGCCCCATCGCCATGCCATCAGGCGCACAGTTCGTTCTTTCAAAAACTAAAGATGTTCATGGCTTCTACGGCGCCTCCTCCATGGAAGGCCCCCGGTAGAAACCGCGTTGAGAGAACAAGTCGAGAAGTTCAAGGCGATTCGTTTTACTGTTTAGAACTCAAAGGCGCCAAGGCGCGGAGACGCAAAGGGAAACGGTCCCAGGCAGCTTATTTATTGCGCCTTCGCGTCTCTACGTTTTAACTTTTACTTGAAGACAAGAAATTCAACGGCAACCTGCGAAATCAACAATTGAAGTCTGCGAGGTCAGGTTGTGCCCGACGATGGTTGTCAACTGGTATTCTCCGCACTGACGGCCCTCTCTTTTTTGAGTTTTCGCTCACGTTCCGTCAGGGGCGAAGAGCCTGACCTACCTCGCTAGTTTTATGGCCTTGTTATCTTTCCATCTACTCTGCGGTTCTTCCTTTGAGAAGATAATCAAGGTGATGAAATGGCTTTGGCTCAGGCAACACAATTAGTCCTTGCATCAACAGTGCTGCCGAATTGGGTGGTGATGTGGGGCATGGCTGTGGTTGTCTTCGGGGTCTGCAAATGGCTTACGCTGTCTCGATTTCAAGGCACCGCGTCTGTGCGAAGACGGCTGCTGTACATCTTCTGCGAACCAGGCTTGAATGCGAAGCGATTTCTTGCGAGTAATTCAAAAGTAGAACCCCCGCGCCACACCGATTGGCTGCGAGCGATTGCCTTCACGCTAACAGGCGCGATTTGCTTCTTGGCTCTTCCACCGTTGACTCAGTCCGTTTCGAACGGTCTGACAGCCACTGTTGGCATGATCGGAATCGTGCTGATGCTGCACTTCGGTGTGCTTGATCTTTTCTCGCTAATTTTGCGGCGCAATGGAATTTTATCAACCTCTTTGATGAACGCCCCCTGGCAGGCAACAGGTGTTGCCGAATTCTGGAGTCGCTGGAACACCGGCTTTCGTGATCTTTCCCGTGAGATGATCTTCTATCCGTTGGTCCGCAGACGACGGGCAAAACTTGGTTTGTGGGCCACGTTTTTGTTCAGCGGACTCGTTCACGATTTGGTCATTTCTATCCCAGCCCATGGCGGTTACGGTGGACCGACATTGTACTTTTTGACTCAAGCAGTCGCTGTCACTTTCGAAAGGTCAAAACTCGGCAAACGTCTTGGCGTTTTTCAAAGCTGGCAAGGCAGGTTGTTCACGGTTGCCGTTGTTCTGCTGCCGGTGACGTTGCTGTTTCATTTCCCGTTTCAAGAAAACGTCGTCCTGCCGATGCTGGTCGACTTGGAGATTGTCCCGAAATAGATTCTTGTTTCACGATATTGAGTGGGTCGTGGATAGCAAATAGTGGGTAGGAAAGGTGGCAGCGACGCTGCGAACAATCTTTTCCTACCCACTACCCACTTTTTGCCGTTGAAGTCACGAACAAATCGAAATGACCAAAATCGTCAAACAGCAAAGTTGTTTCAGGAATGTTCACAGGAGTAATACAATGATAATCATGACCAGCCAAATGTTTGTTGTTCTGGGGATTCTACAACTCGGTATTCTGTTTGCCTCGGCTCTGGTGCCGTTTCAGCTCAACTGGAAAGACGACCTCGCTGTGCTGCCGAAGTTGCATCGACAGCTCTTCTATGTTTACGGTGCATATGTTGTTCTTGGAATCGTCAGCCTCGGAGTCATCTGCATTGTTGCAGCCGAAGACCTGGCAGCGGGCTCACTTCTTTCCAAAGCCTTCTGCACGTATGGCATGCTCTTCTGGGGCATCCGCCTTTCCCTGCAAACTATCCTCGACGCCAAGCCGTTCTTGACGTCAACCTTATTGAAGATCGGCTATCACGCTTTGACGGTTGTTTTTCTGGCAACGATGATTCTGTATGGAGCGGCTGTCTTTCAATGAGTTGATCTGGGCTGATCAGCGTTAACTTAGTTGGCAGTTCACCAAAAGTAGGGTGACGACCGTCTTCATTAGTCAGAAATTTTGTCACGGACGTCAATGAAAAACGCCATTGCACCGGAGATAATGAAGCTGGCTCCGCAGGCGATAAAAGCCATATCCCAGCTTCCGTACTCTTCGATCAATTTGTTGATGAGTAGTGGCGAAACTGCCGAGCCGAAGTTGCCCCACATGTTTCCCCAGCCAAGAACGGATGCCGTGAATTTTCCACCGATGTCTTGATGAACTGCCCACATCGCACTGCTTCCCATGTCGGTAAAGACGGCGACAAGGGCAAAGCTGCCGACGGCAATCCAGGCGCTGGGTTGGACGAAAACGACGAATAGGAAACAGAGCCCGGCACAGGTTCGACCGACTCCGATTGGTAACGCGCGACCCCATTGAATTCCGAGGTGTCGCGTGAGTGCATCTGTCAGCCAGCCACCAAAGAGCATTCCGAACCAACCACACCACAGCGGAATTGCAATCATCCAGCCGCGAGTTTCAAATGGAACCTGATGGACTTCAAGCAAATATCTTGGGAACCAGGTGACGAGAAAGGTCCAGCCCATGACTGCGAGGAATTGCGAGATTGACATCAACCAGAGCGAGCGACTTTTCAGGACTTTTTTAATCGGAAGTTTGGTTGCCGAATTCGAATCGGACGGTGGGAGAACCGGAGGGGGAAGATTTCGCTCGGCCTGATTCGTCTTGGGATGTTGTGATGGTGTATCACGAATCACCCACCAGAACATGAGCGCCATCGGAATCCCCAACAGGCCATAGACGACCATGACGGACCGCCAACCTTGCACGTAAATTTTCTTAACCGTCTTCGGAAAGATCGCTTCCAGGATGAGGCGATTGAGTCTTTGCTGCTGAATTTGAGAGAGGTCAGTTTGTTTGAGAAGTCGGACTCCTTCCTTCTCAAGACCGACCCCATGCAATTCTTTTTCCGATGCGATCGTTTCACCTTTGATCAACAGATTGAACTCTTCAGCGAGTTGCCTTGGATCGTCATGCACTGAAGTGGAGATCAGTTGAAGTTTTTTACGGGCGAGCGACACACTGCGCAAGGTGTCCGGATTTCCTTTTGCATTTTTTTCGGCGACACCTGTCTGAAGATCATTGATTGATTGAGCCGAGAGGATGTCCTCCCCGGTCAAAAGTGGTGAGACACTCATGGGGACGAACGCGATGACCAGAGCCATCGTGAGAATGGGCGCGATGACGCCTCCGACTCGACCACCAAAGGCGATGGTGCTACTCGCACGACCGCGAGCCTCCGCAGGCATCCATCGCCGCACCACGGATGCGCACGTGGGATACGCTCCCGCTTGACCGACACCAGATGCCATACGCACGACAATCAGTCCGAAGAATCCCATCACAGCCCCCATGAGAGCGGTGAAAATTGACCAGACGACAATGTAGATTGTCATCATGGAGCGAGGACCGAATCGGTCGGTCATCCAACCAGATGGAACCTGAAAGAGCGCATACGCAAAAAAGAATGCCGACATGCAATGGCCGAGTTGTTTGTCGGTCAGTAGCAGATCTTCTTTCACAAACTGTTGCGCGAAGTTCATGCAGAAGCGGTCGAGATAAAGCAGCGCTGCCGAACAAAAGCAGACGAACAAGACACGGAAACGAACGTTCGTTGGTCGACTCGAATCGAAAGAGGGGTCGCTCATAAAAAATCGATCAATCAAAAATGGCTCGAATGATAAAGCGAGTGCATGCTAGCAAGTCGCAATGACAAACATCCATCCTTGTTGATGGGTGGGTGCCAGTGGAATGAAAAAAGAGCGGCTACCGTTTCCGGTAGCCGCTCTAGGTCGCGTCAGTATTCCTCGGCGTTTTTAGCTTCACATGGGGTCAGTGTGAACTTCGCCCTCCTGCCGCTGAGGAATATTGAAAACTTACTGAACCGTGTCACAGCTGTCGCAAGGTGCGTCGCAACCTGGTGCTGCTGGTGCGGCACAGCCTGGATCACAAGGAGGATCACAAGGGACTCTGCGGCAAACAACTTTTGGCACGCAACGAGTTTTCGTTACAGTGACTTGACGTGGAACACGCTTGGTTCGGCAGACGTAGCGAGTTTCGCAAACGGTCCGAGGAACACAGTAAGGAACCTTACGAGTACGAGTTTCGCAGGTGTAGCTGCATGTCGTGTAAGGAACTTGCTTGGTGCGTGTTTCGCAAGTGTAGGTGCAAGTCGTGTAAGGGATCTTGCGGCAGATCGTCTGACAGGTGTAACTGCAAGTGGTGTAAGGAACTTGCTTGGTGCGAGTTTCACGAACCATTTTGCAAGTCGTGTAAGGGACCTGTCGTGTGCGAGTTTCGCAAGTGTAAGTGCAAGTTGTGTAAGGAACTTGCTTGGTGCATGTCACTGGTGTTCGGCAACAAACAGTGTAAGGCACTTTGCAGTGCTTCACTTCAGGAACCATGCGTGTGCAGGTCACAGTTTTGTTGACTGTCTTTGGGCACCAGACTTTTTTGCAGATGGTACGTGAAGGACCTTGAACCATGACCTTGCGGCACTTGCCTGGCTTGTATTCATGGCAGCAGGAGTCTTCATTGAAGCAGAAGGAACCTGGATCTTGAATACATTTTTCAACACAAGGACCAGGAACGCATTCGGTGACAGTCTTCCATTCTCCGCACTGGACAGGAACACATTTCGTTGTTGTCACAGGTCGCATGACTGTGTGGCAGACGTTGCGATAACGTGTTTCCGAGTGAGTTTTGTACGTCGTGTAACAGACGTTGCGGTAGCAGGTTTTGTAGCAAGGTTTGCGTACTGTGTAACAAACGTTGCGGTAGCAAGTTTTGTAACAAGGGCGGCACACCGAATAGCAAACGTTTCGGTAGCAGGTTTTGTAAACCGGCTTGCGAATTGTCTGCGTGCATGTTCGGTAGCAGGTTTTGCGATGAGGAACACGGACCGTGTAACAGACGTTGCGGTAGCAAGTCTTGTAACAAGGTTTGCGAACTGTGTAGCACTCGTTGCGATAGCAAGTATCGTAAACGGTGCGTGAGCAGGTCACAGGAACTTTCTCGACGCAGGTGTCATAAACAGTCCGGCATTCGTTGTACTGTTCGGTACACCAAACCGTCTCGCGAACAGTCTTGTAAGACGGTCCGCAATTCACTCGTGCATTGCAATAATCCCCGCAAGGATCGCACGACCGTGCTGGACTACAGCGAAAGCGACCGCTTCCGCAGAACAGTCCAGCTTCTGATTCTCCAGCACTCGCCATTGCTAAAATCGCGGCGAGGACCGGAATCCACATCTTGTGTCTCATGAGTAGAGTCCTCTTCAACTAACCCCATACGAACCGACCACCACAACAGCAATCGCTATTCTGGTGTTCGGCAGACGCTGCCTGTTCACTTTGTGTAATCCACGCATCTTTGCTGTCTTGCCTGTTTTGTTGGACGAGATGATCGCGAAATCGCGATGACTCCCCCATGTGATTTGGCTGCCACGTTGGGCATTTACGGCATGATGTGTCAGAATGGATCGACCGGCAGGACTATGCGCCTGTACTATGATCGTTACAGCAGGACCGGGGTTGCCTGTTCGCTGAGATTCATTCCTCAGTGTCATTACAATCCGCATAAATCAACAATTGATTACAACGAATAGGAAAGCTGAGAACATGAAGTTCGCGATCTGTCAGGAATTGTTTGAAGGCTGGGTTTGGGAACGGCAGTGCGAATACATCGCCAATGCTGGCTACACAGGCATCGAAGTCGCGCCATTCGCATTGGCTGAGAAAATCAGCGATCTCAGTGAAGATGATCGTAAAACTTTACGAGAAACTGCCGAGAAACACGGACTGGAAATCATCGGTTTGCACTGGTTGCTCGCAAAGACAGAAGGTCTCCACCTCACGTCTGACGATGCCGCCGTCCGCTCAGCAACTGTCGATTACCTAATTCAACTCGGAGACCTCTGTGCCGATCTCGGTGGCACGATCATGGTCTTCGGTTCACCATTTCAAAGAAATCTGGAAGGCGAAACGACAGAGCAGCAAGCTTTTGACCGAGCAGCCGAAGTCTTCAAAGCGGCGATGCCAAAAATTGCCGCGCGTGGCGTCCACCTGTTGATGGAACCGCTCACGACGAAGGAAACAAACTTCATCACCACTTGCGATTCCGCAGCAGAGTTAATCTCAGCTGTCGACCATCCCAATTTCGCATTGCACCAGGATGTCAAAGCAATGCTGGGTGAAGGAACTTCGCTCCCAGGACTCATCGAGAAACACAAAGGCATCACCCGGCACTTTCACGTCAACGACACGAACCTGCTCGGACCAGGCATGGGCGAAACCGACTACCATCCGATCTTCGAAGCGTTACTCAAATCCGGCTACGATGGCTGGGTCTCAGTCGAAGTCTTCGACTACTCACCAGGCGCCGAGAAAATCACCGAAGAGAGTCTGGCCTACATGAAGCAGGTCTTGTCTGATCTTGGGGTGTGAGAGCAAAGCGGTCCCGCCACACATTTGAATTGTGCCATGCCCTCATCGCGTCAGCAGGGTGGGCATG
>DAOUPA010000351.1 GCA_030626405.1 Planctomicrobium sp. | reverse complement strand
TGGTCTGGCCCGAAAACCTCTCCACTCGCCAACCGAAAGGCCAACGCATACCCAATGTTCCCTGCTGCTCCTGTTATCGCCACGCGAATTGGACTCGCCATCGTTCGTCACCATTTCAAGCTATTGTACTGTGTTTCTTTCATCGCTCATCTTTTGAGCTTTCCAACAGCCCTTCTTTTACCGTTTTTCACAGCATGGAGCAAACAAGGTCGCACTGGTCTTTCAATCGGGAGAGATCTATTGAGAACTTGAGAAAGAGCCGATCACATTGAAACTGATTATTGCGTGATCAATGAAAAAAAGTACTTGTGGAACCAAATGGACGTTCTCAGGCTATTCAAATTGGAAGGATTCAGTGGATAATGCGACCCCAGCCACATCGACTCTGCTTTACGGAAGAATCAAAAAAACGAAATGAACTCAATGCCGGAAGACGACAAGACCAACGACGCGCAAAAGCAACGGGAGACTAGCCTCAAAGAGTTCGTCTTCGGTCATCTTCCATTGGAAGCGGAAACGACGATGTTTGTTCTTGTCAACATGATCGACTTCTTCATGACGTATTGGTTGCTAGCGTCTGGAATGTTTCGTGAATCCAATCCCGTCGCAAGTTATTTTTTGAATCACTGGGGGCCTGTCAAAGGAATGCTCTATTTCAAACTTGGACTAGTTGTCATTGTCTGTGTCGTTGCACAGTTGATTGCCCTAAAGGATGTCAAGAAGGCTCGGTGGGTTTTGAATTTTGGAACGGTTGCGGTGGTTTTCGTTGTCCTCTACAGCTTGAGCATGTACTTGAAGCAGACTGGGATATAGAAGACCCTTTGTAAAATATCGCCTTTGTGACGGTTTGCCTTACACTTCAAGTGAACGGCTAAAAAATTTGTTCCATATTTAGAACGATTGTTCGATAGAAGCCTATGAACTGGTTTGTTGTCGCCCGAATGCTGGGGATGCTGGGTTTGCTCGTTGGGGCATCCATGGTATTCAGCTTGCCATGGGCGTTCCCGATTGTTGGGAAAGTCGAATCGTTTGAATCGGCTGGGTTCTGGGGACTGGTCGGTTCGATAACCTGCAGCCTCGGCATTGGAGGCGCTCTCTACACCGGAGGACGCATCGACCGGAAGGCGTCGATTCTCCGCAAAGAGGCGTTCGCCATCGTCGGTCTCGGCTGGATTCTCGCTGGTTTGCTCGGGGCATTACCGTTTTTGCTGTCAGGATCCGAGAGTGCCCCCGGAGTAAAGATGACGCCCATCGACGCGATCTTCGAATCGATCTCTGGTTTTACAACTACGGGCGCATCGTTATTGACAGAACTCGAAGACCCTGAACTTGTCCCCCGCTGCGTGATGTTCTGGCGTTCATTTACGCACTGGCTGGGAGGGATGGGAATTATCGTTTTGTTCGTCGCCATCCTCGGTCAACTTGGTGCTGGCGGTAAAGCGATGCTCAAGCATGAGGTTCCCGGTCCGATTACAGAATCGGTGCGACCGCGAGTTCAAGAGTCGGCGCTCGTGATGTGGGCAATTTATGTCGCATTGAGTTTCATCGAAACGATCTTATTGATGATTGCGAAGGTGCCGCTCTACGATGCGCTTTGTCACACATTTGGAACGATGGCGACGGGCGGATTCAGCACGCACAATGCCAGTGCTGGACATTACAACGGAGGACCGGTCGAAACGATCCTTGTTATCTTTATGATTCTGGCCGGCATCAACTTCTCACTGTATTACCTTGTTTTTCGGCATCAAAAATCCCAACCGGGATGGAAAGCCCGCATTGCCTTGTTGACGGGAGATGCCGAGTTTCGCGCGTACCTGTCTCTCATTACTATTGCGACCGGATTGATTACCGTAAGCCTGCTTTACAACAACATTTACGAAAACACTTTCGTCGCCCTGCGGCACAGTCTGTTTGCTTCCGTCAGCATCATGACAACCACCGGATTCGGAACGGAAGACTTCACGAACTGGAGCGAATTCGCAAAAGGGCTGCTGTTTCTTTTGATGTTTGTCGGAGGCTGTGCAGGCTCGACCGGTGGCGGCATTAAAGTCATTCGGTGGGTGCTGCTAGGGAAGATTTTCCTTTTGGAAATTGAAAAATCGTTCCGACCAAATATTGTCCGTCCAGTTCGGCTGGGGGGAAGAGTCATCGATGACCGAATTCGAAACGATGTCGTCGTTTACTTCTGCATGATGATGGTAATTTTTATCGGAAGTTGGCTGTTGCTCATCACGGTTGAGCCAGACGGCCCCTGGGTGAATCATCCAGGGCATTCACCTGCAGAAAAACTACTCGACTGCGGAACTGCAGTGGCGGCTACGCTCAACAACATCGGTCCCGGATTTGGAGTGATCGGTCCGAAAGAGAATTTTTCACAGTTTTCGCAACAGGGAAAAGTTCTGCTGACGTTACTGATGTTGCTCGGTCGCCTTGAATTGTTCGCCGTTTTGGTTCTGTTCTCCCCGCAATTTTGGCGAAAGCAGTGATTTCGCCGTTGCAGATGCTTTTCTGTTCGCGTTAATGAACCAGAGGGTGTTAGGATTGAAGTCTGCGCCGAAGCATTTGCAATGGTGAATTTGAAGAACGGAGAGAAATCGATGAATAAAGCTAAGCTCACAATCGCTGCCACACTGCTGAGTTTATCGATGGTCTCATCACCGTTATACGCCCAGTTTGGGGGAGGTGGCGGCGGGTTTGGTGGTGGAGGATTTGGAGGGGCAGGCGGAATCATCATTGATGCCGAAGGCGTCGTCAAAACGAGTCCGCCCAAACGGATTTCCAAAACTGCGTTAAAGCGTTTGCAACAGAAATTTGCAAAGGAGCAACTCTCTGTCGAAGTCATTGAGCAATCCACTTCGAGAACACTTTCACTGAAACAGCTTGACGAGGCTGTTAAACAGGCTCTCGATTCTGATCAGCCGTTTCCGACATCGCTGAGGTTTCTCGCAGGTCTGCAACGCATCGACTATTTCGTCATTGACCGCGAACGTCATGACCTGTTTATTGTTGGTCCAGCCGAAGGTTTTGGTCCGGGGCCGTCTGGTCGAATCGTCGGAACAACGACAGGGCGACCACCGATGCAGCTTGACGATTTGGTTGTCGCGTTGCGGTCGACTTTTGGTGGTCAACGCGCGATAGGTGTTTCCATCGATCCAACCAAGGAGAATATGGGGAAACTGCAAAACTATATCCGTCAAAACTCGAATGCAACAACCACTTCAGGAGCGAGAAAACGCTTCCAGATGATGGGCCGCATTCTTGAAAAACAAGTCATTTCTTTATGGGGTGTTCCGGAGGACTCGCATTTCGCCTTGGCACTTGTTGAAGCGGACTTGCGCATGAAGGGAATCTCGCTCGGCACCGAAAATTCTGGTATACGTGGGATTCGCAGCCACCTGTCATTGTTGCGTCCACAAGGCAACAGCCTGCAACGCTGGTGGTTTATGCCGTACTACGAACCGATTGGAACGAATGCAGACCGAACTGTTTTTGAAATTCAGGGACAACGAGCACAACTCATGGCGCAAGAGGAGCAAACTGGCCCAGACGGTCAACGAACGGATTCCGCTTTCACTCGCTTGACGACACAAAAATTTGCGGAACTTTTCACCGAACATTTCGAAGATCTTGCCAGAGTGAATCCTGCATTTGCCGAACTTCAAAGCCTCTACGATTTTTCCCTGGTCGCAGCACTGATTCAAAAAGAGTGGTCGCTTGCAAATCGAAAGGCGGGTCTGGAAACACTCCTTAGCGATGATCGCCTCCCACTCGAAACCTACCCGGTCCCGAAGCTTGTTCCATCGAAGTCGACATTCCGCAAATCGTCACGTGGTCTGTTAATCGGGCTGATCGGAGGCGTCACGATCGATATGATTCGCGCTGTCAACAACACTGAAACTCGTCCAGGCCTCAGCGGTAACAAATTTCAACAGACTTCGAATGCCCAAGGATGGTGGTGGAATGCCGAGCCCTCAGAGCCAAAAGATTCCACTACTGAATCACGTCCGTCCCGGAATTGATTGAATTTGCAATCGACTCTCCAAGGGCAATTCCGCACCAGACCAGAAGCATACCAATGACAACGTTCGCCAGAAGATTCAACGCGCCCAGTGAGAGACTTTCCTCGCGACTTAATTCCAAGGTCTGATAAGCAAACGTTGAAAACGTCGTCAGCGAACCGAGAAAACCTCCGATTAAAAACGATTGCACAACCGCCCCCGGCCATTTCGTTTTCACGGCAATCGCGACCAACAGACCGATCAGGAAACACCCCAGGAGATTGACAACAAACGTCCCCATCGGAAACTTGCGAACGACCCATTGGCTCAGGGCGTAACGCACAACTGCTCCCAGGCTTCCTCCGAGTGCGACTGCAAACCAGTGCATTGCTTTTTCTCCGAAAAGTTCACAAGCAAAAAAGCCCGGCATTTCCGAAATACCGGGCTTTTCATTCGGCGATAAAATCCCTTAGCTTCGCGACAATCAAGTTGATTGAACACCGTGATGACTGAACGTCATCAACCAATTATGGCGTCACGTTCCTTGCTGTTGTTCCTTCCCAGTTGTCCGTTCGGAACGGATAGGCGGGAAGGTAAGCTGTGCTGTACAACGTCCCTTGTGGATTGCTGGCCCAGTTGTATCGCGCGGCTTTCGGGTCTTTAATTTTTGCATTCGAAACTTCAACCGTGTCAGCATCGACGATTTCAGCCTCTGCCCATTGCCACTTTTTGTCTTCCCCTGCAACTGCAAAACCTGTGAGAGGTTCTTTGTAATAAGAGATCAGCGGCGATCCGTAATTCTCGAAGTGAATCAGAATTTTGTCGCCTTTGATTTCCATAGACTTGTAGGTCGGTCCCTGTTTGACGAGGGAATCCATTCCATAGATATCAACCAAAGCCAAACGGGAAAGACGTTTCGCAACGTTCTGCTTATCTTTCGGGTGAATATCTTTTGCTGCACCTAAATCGGTAATGCAGGCGGCTCCGACATTTGGAATCGCATCACCTGCCATCGTTTGAGCTTCTCTGAGTTCTGCCCATGAACTCTCGCCTGGTTCAGTTGTAATCGCCTGAAAATTGGCGAGTTGAACTTGATAGAAATGGAAGTCCCCTTGACCCCAGACGTCTCGCCAACTTTGAATCATTGTCGGCATCAAAGTCCGGTACTGGTAAGCACGCCCTGCATTCGATTCTCCCTGATACCAGATGGCTCCGCGAATCGCGTATGGCACAAGCGGTGCGACCATGGCATTATAGAGCGTACTTGGATGGTGCCGGTCAAGACGCGGTTGCCCGGCAAGTTGCGGTCGTCGCGGGACTCTCGTCCCTGCTGCACGAGCCTTTTTAACGCGTTCGGTCCAGGTCTTCATCGCAGCGTCATATTGAGCCTTGGCTTTGGCGGCATCGTATTTTGAAGCGCGCTCGTCCCAGGTATCCAAAATAGGTTTGAGTTCTTTGGTCTTCGCCATCGCTTCTGGACTGGTCCAGGCTTCTGCTCGTGTTCCGCCCCAAGCTGTCATGATAATTCCGACAGGGACACGTAGCACATGGTGTAACTGCCGACCATAAAAATATCCGACGGCAGAAAAGTTGGAAACGTTGTCAGGAGCACAAACTCGCCACTGTGCCTGAACGTCCTCTTGCGGCTTGTCTGCTGTTTTGAGAGGAACTTGAAACAACCGAATACCTGGTTCGTCCGCTGCCGCGGCTTCCAGTTTGCCATCGATCGATCCTGCCACTGTCCAACCCATATTGGATTGACCGCTGCAAACCCAGACTTCTCCTACGAGAACATTCGTGAATTCAATTTTGTTCTTGCCAGCGACGGTGAGCGTGCCTGCCTTGCCAACTTTGAGCGGTTTGAGTGCAACCTTCCATTTGCCATCGGCATTTGCCGTCGTTGAAATTTTTTGATCACGAAAAGAAACGGTGACCTTCTCACCAGCATCTGCCCAACCCCAGACTGGAACGTCCATCTCCCGTTGCAAGACCATCCCAGAGCCGAAGACAGCAGGCGTTTTGACATCTGCGAAAAGACTTGTTGATGCAATCCCGACGAACACCAAGCAATAAGAAATGAGTTTGAATTTACGAAGGCTCATCATTTGAATTCCAATCAAAAGGATTGTCTATTGTGAAATGGCGGGGAAACTAATTCGTAGGGCATGCTCCTGCATGCTTTCCTATGCTTTCAATGTCAGGGGGACCCTGCCCTACAAAAACTCGAAGTGTTCACTGTGTCAATCGATTGGTGGTGTTGCAACGACTTCTCGATTGAAGAAGCGTGCAAGCTCCTGAATCTGTTTGGCCAGTTCTGCAAATTGTTCTGGCAGAAGCGCCTGCGGTCCGTCACTCATTGCTTTTTCCGGACAGCTATGGACTTCAATATGAATCCCATCCGCTCCGGCGGCGACTCCTGCTAACGCCATACTTGGGATGAGATCGGGACGACCGGTCGCATGGCTCGGGTCAACAACGATCGGAAGGTGAGAGAGTCCTTTGACGTTGGGAACCATTGATAGATCAAAGAGGTTGCGTGTTGAAGAATCGAAACTGCGGATGCCTCGTTCACACAAAATGACTTCTTTGTTTCCATGGGCGATGATGTACTCCGCGGACATCAACAGGTCCTGAACAGTCGCGCTCATGCCTCTCTTCAACAGGACTGGCTTACTCGTTTTCCCAACTTCCATAAGAAGATTGAAGTTCTGCATGTTTCTGGCACCGACCTGAAAGATGTCGGTGTACTGATCGATCAGTTCAACTTGACGCGGGTCCATCACTTCTGTGACGACAGGCATTTTCGTTTCATCACCGACTGATCGAAGGATCTTTAATCCTTCCTCACCCAATCCTTGAAAACTGTAAGGACTCGTACGCGGCTTGAACGCGCCGCCGCGAAGAACATTCGCTCCAGCAGATTTCACGGCCTTAGCAATCTCCAGAAGGATCTCAGGCCCTTCAATCGCACAGGGACCGGCGATGAGAATCATTGATCCCCCACCAATCTTCACTCCGTGTCCCAATTCAAAAACAGAATCTTCTTCGTGGAATTCACGACTCGCCAATTTATACGGCTTGAGCACCGACATCACGCTCTCCACTCCGGGAATCGCTTTCAGAGGTGCATTCCGCAATTCATCTTCTTCTCCAATGACGCCAACGAGTGTTCGCTGAACACCTCGGCTGACTTCATGGCGAAAGCCCATCTCCTCGACTTTTTCGCAGATGTGCTGTAACTGTTCTTCAGAACAATTGGGCTTCAATACGATGATCACGATGATCTTCTCACAATTTGGGTAATAGTTCAGG
>DAOUPA010000174.1 GCA_030626405.1 Planctomicrobium sp. | reverse complement strand
GAAACAACGAATGGTAAATGTCAGTCGGTCTTCAGTGCGAAACTTCGATTCCTTGAAATTCATTCCAGGATTCCAGCAACTCGCGTCTCAGTTGAGAAACTCGACTCGCAGTCACCTGGAAACGCTTTGCCACCGTTTACGTCGATTCTCCTCCCGCTAAAGTCTCTGCGATTTGGCGTTTGAGTTGTGAGAGTGACTCCAACCAACTCCGGAAGTCAATTCGTGTCACGGCGATGTCAGCAGGATTGGCATGGTGATCCTCGACCACCAGTTCACGCCAGTGTCCAGACTTGCAGTCGCGGTGATACCAGGATGTCTTGGATACGTGCTTTCGCTTCTGACAGTAATGACTGTCAATGTCGTTAATGTTCAGACGTGTTGCAAAACGCCTGCCATCGCTCACATGGCGGCAGGCATACGATGCCAAGGGGCTTGCTGCTGCTTTGTCTGTTTTCTTCTGGTGGACCAGACTCACAAACATTTCAAATGCCATCGCGATCGCTTCTGCTGAGAGTTCTTCCCTCAGGTCGGGAGCAATGCGGCAGAGTCGAAAGGCAATCTGCTTCTGCAAGTCTGGAATCATCTCCGCAAACTGTTTGCGGGACGCTTCATCCAAGGGCAAGGGTTTATTTTGAGAGTGTGGCTTCGCTTGATGTTGTCGGTTGTTTGGGCACTGAGCAATCATGGGACGATCTCCTTGTAAAAGAATGAGACCGCCCTCGAAGGAGCGGTCGTTTAGAAAACAACCGCCCATTCAGATGGGCACGTGAAAAGAAAAGGTCAACGCTTCATCGGTTCGACGAGCATCGATCTCGTGAGACGAGGAGAGTGATCAGCGTGAGAGAACAGGCCCTTGGTGGAGTCGTTTCAAATATGAGTCGTCATGCTGAAAGTTAACGCTCCTCTCTAAGTATTATTGCGCAATTCTCTTTATTCTTTAGCAGTATCGGTGTCATACAAGAAAGAACATGACGTTGGTCAGCGTGAGATGAATGAAAGGAGTGAACATATCATTCCACCATCGATAAATCCCTCTTCAGTGTTCATAGAGTTATGACGCGTTTCGACTCGAAATTCAGCTGAGTGTCTCCGAAGAAGCGAGGAAGTGAATGCGTTGTTCCCTTAACAGAAACAGTGAAGAACAGTTCAGTAATCAATCAGTAATATTCTGGTATTTGGACGGTCGTCGACGACCGATCCGCTTCCGCGAGGTCGACGGCTGAGGCAATTGTGCTCCCACCAGGCCAGTCTTCGCAACGTGCTTTCCGCCTATATCAATTGGAACTGCCGTAGCGCTTGGGCCACCCATCGACGTAAAGAATGCTCCGGCTGGGTTACCATCTGCGTCAAGGATGCAATTCTGAGGGACTCTTGTGCCTTTGTTGAACGCGACTTTGATCTTGCCCTCGGCAATGGCACATGTTGAGATATCCAAGATAATCGGTGAACCATCCGCAACGGGAATGCCTGCTGCAATAGGATTGGCTGAAAGTCGTCGGTCAATTCCACCAAAGGGCGCTACCAATAATCCAAACCCGCTGGTGTTCACGAAGTGAAGAGACGCCTTCCCTGCCCGTGACGCCATCTCAGGCCAGTCGCCGATGCGCCCCAAGTGACCGCAGTTCCGCAGAGCGACGATGGCCACACCATGCCGCTCTGCCTTATTGATTCCAAGCTGCATCGCTTGCTCACCAATCACCTGTCCAAAGCCGAGATTACCATCGACAACAGCAAGAACATCCGTCTCGAAAACCACGTTCATCGATTGATTGGCGCGCACCATGTCGTTTCGAAGGTAGTCGATATAGTAGGAAACACGGATCACACCATGCGAGTCGTGACCTGCAAGGTTCGCTTCGACCAAGTGATAGGCAATTCGTTCAGCTTCAAGAGCCTCGCATCCCGCCTTCGCAAAAATGGTTTGAACAAGCCGCTTCAACTGTTCGTGATTAGTTTTCATGTTAGGTGTGCCTAGTGTCTTAAGTGTGATTAAAGATCACCGTTCATCGAGGAACTCACTCTCCTCGATTGCGATCGCACGAACGGGCGAACCGTCACGGCCGATGATTCTCAGAGGGATTGCGGACAGTTGAAACACCGGCCCCGTCACCGCGTCCAAATTCGTCAGATTTTCGAGGATCAACACGTCGTTCCCCAACAGCATCTCGTGGGCGGGAAACGGGGGGCGGTCGATCGAAGGAAAGTCCACTCCGATTAGCGTGATACCACGGTCCACGAGGAACTCGGCAGCGTCTCCAGTCATCACGGGGTGATCGGTAAAATAGTCGGGTGATCCCCAGTGATTGTACCAGCCTGTGTTCAGCACCAGACGGGGTGTCCGCCGTAGCTGATCAGCCCAGCATTCGAGTGTCTCACGCTCGATGATCGAACCGCTACCGTGGTTCGGGAGACTGACCAGTATTGCCGGTCCGACGCACGCGTCAAGCGGCACTTGATCAATGGTCGGCTTGTCTGAAAAAAGTGAAACGGCGCGTCCAGATGCGTCCCGCAATGCACTGTTATCTCCAAACGGCTACAGTTCAGGTGGCGTGTCCCGTCGTCCGACGGCTGGTCGGTACTGTCCAGAACGGTAATTTCGATCGGTAGGTCACCGGGGAAAGAGGGAGTCTCGGTACTTAATGGGTGACTGAGATCAATAATTCGATGGACTGGATTTACTTTCATACGACTAGACCTCCACCGACTTGCCTTCTCGGTGCGATTGAACGGCTGCTGCCGCGATTTTCAGTCCTCGAACACCTTCCCGCCCTGAGTTGAGTGGTTCTCGGTCCTCGGCAATGTGTTCGATAAAATCCTGGACGTGATCGGTGACCGTGGCGTAGAACGAATCGCTGGCAACAAAATGGTTGGGTTGGAATAATTCGACCCGATCAGTTTCGAGAGCGATCAGCTTGACGCTACGTGTGACATCCTCGACTACAATTGAGCCTCGCGTACCGCTGATCTCCATCCGCTCGGTTGTTCGCGACTGATCGTCTCGGTAGCCAGCCACAATTGTGGCCACTGCGCCTCCGGCCAATTGGAACGACAGAATCACGTGCTCCAGCAATCCATTCGGTGTTGCGTCACTGAAGCGAGCATGAACCGAAGTCACTTCACCACAGAAGTAACGCAAGAGATCGATATGGTGAGTCAGTAACGTGGTCAGAATGACTGTTGGCTTACGGGCAACCTTCGGGGACGGAGTTCGGTCAGTCACGGAAATGATAGCGTGTTTCACTTCTCCAATGCGTCCGCTGCCAATCAGTTCCTTTGCCTTGCGATATCCGAAACTGTAGCGGCGGTTGTAATTCACCGATAACCAAACACCTTGTTGCACTGCTGCATCACTCATACGTTGCGCATCTCTCAACTCGGTTGCCAGAGGCTTTTCGCAGAACACATGACAGCCAGCAGCGATCGCCTTCAACACAATGTCAAGGTGCAGGTGATCGGGAGTGGCGACAGTGACCACGTCCGGCAATTCGTGTTGCAATAGCAAACTGAGATCATCGTAAGTTCTGCTTTCGAATCGCCGGGCGAGACTCTCTGCCCGATTGCGCTCACTATCGCAGACTGCCACCAATGTGGTGTGGGGCGACAGGCGGATTGCTTGAGCATGCAGCGAATCCATGTGACCGCATCCAATCACGGCTGACTTGAGTTGGTGCGTCATTCAACAATCTCGTTGGTCAATGGCTTCACTCTATCAGTATGACAAGTCGGCAACGACTCTTTTTCTATCGAGAGCATGTCACGCTACGATCCTGTGAATCTGGTTACTCAGGCCCTTTGGCTAAGCAAACCACAATTCCGTTGGAAAGCGTCACCACACACTGTTTTTTGGTGAGCGCTACGCCCCACCGCACTGGAGTCTCGGGCAACGGGACAGTCCACAAAGACTGGCCGGCGATGGAGATGCCTTCCACGCTCTTTTCATGGAGAACCACCACTCCATCGGTTCCGACGGCAAGGCCGCGCACATCCGCGGTCTTCGATGCCCAGAGAATGGCATCGTTCATAGGGACTCTCGTCACAAACCTGGGCTCATCGACCACCCCTTCTGGCTTCGGCGTCTTCCGGATCAATTCGACGATATTTTCGAGTGCCTTAAGATCAGGCGAACAGAAGAGGCGGCCTTCAACCAGGACAAGATGCTGACCAGACGTCTGGAAATACGCGTGAGTCTGTTGACCGCTCATGACGGTCGTCCTGGCATGCTCGTGAGAGAAGAGCTCGGGACCGCCGCTTGAAGGCTTGTTGTCGGGTTGCAGGAACATTTCCATTCCGACCGCTCGACCGGAAACGACGCGAGGATTGTCGCCACTAGAGGCATCAAGCGCCACGATTCCGACCGGGGCGCCACCGTTGATATACAGAGTCTTGTTCTTGAGCAGGATGTTCGCCTGGACACCGAAGCTCAGTTTCGGTTTAGTGCGATCAAGGGTGTATGCCTGGCGCCAGTGGACCTTTCCTGTAGCGACATCCACCGCAGCGACGACAGTACCGTCAGTGGCGGTGCTCCCGGCCGCCGTATAGGCGATTCCGTCGTCGTTGAGTACCACTCCACCTCCGAGCGGCCATGCGGATGTGAGTCGATTCATGATGTTGATCATTCGCTTTTCAGGCGCCAGCTCGGTGCTTCCCAATAGCTTTCCATTTGAGGCATCCAGGCAGTAAAGGTTCCCGTCGTTCGAACCGAAGACAACCCGTCCGTTGAAATAGGCAGGTGGGTGGAGTACAGCAGCGCGGGACGAGGATTGCCAGAGGGTCTTTCCGCTGTCGGCGTCCAGTGCTCGAACGATGCCGTCGGCGCCGCTCACGAAAACACGCCCGGCAGCGGACACCGGTGCGGTCAGATCGCCGGAAGGTAATCTTCGCTGCCATAACTCGGAGGCTTTCTGCCCAACAGAGGCTGCCACCGTAGCTGTTCCGGAGGCGTTGGCTCGGAACATCGGCCAGTCGCCCTGGGCCGTAGGCGTCATGGATTCAGGCGCTGCCCATGTGGGCGAATCCTCCGTTGCACCCAGTTCTTTCAGCGTCGTGCGAGGGGCCATGGAAAAAGTGCCGTGAATCTGCCAGCAATCACAAGCCAGGGGCATCCAATACAACCGCCCGTTTGCAGGGACAACCCCATCGAAACACCCGGGGCGGACGACACTCTCATAGTCGGCGATCTTCCTCGATCCGATGTCCGAATAGACGGTCTTTCCCTGTCCACCGCCGGGTCGGTAGAAGAATTGGTTTGGAGTTACTGTCAATCGGGTACAGGAACCAATGACTCCCAAACCAAACTTGTCGAGAACCTCGCCAGTGCGGGGATCGATTTTTTGACAGACGACCGGCGGTTTCCCCGTTCGCGGCATGACGTAGAGAACGTCATCGTGAAAGAACGGATGGGGAGACTCGATGGGCGTTTTCCAGAGGAGATCGCCGTTTTCAAAGCTCACGATGATTGTTCTTTTGAATGACGGTCCAGCGATGCACACCACGCCATCGCTGGCTCGCGCGCAGCAATTGGTCGCCCATCCCAATCCCCAACCCTGGCGGTTGATTGCACTGCCGATGGCGTCGAATAATTCTTTGGATGTTTCGGGAGTTTGGCGCCACAACGTCTTGCCTGTGGCGGTGTCACGAGCGAGCATGTACTGTTGCGGAGCCAACTGGAAGATCCGTCCTCCCTCGATACACAGGGCTCGAGCATCGAACGGATGCGTCTCTTTCGTACTCCACAGCAGCTTCATTTCGGGATACTGATAACATGCCAATCTTCTTGCTGCACCGAAGTTGTCGGTGATGCCTTTGTAGTGCTTGAAAGCCAAGTCCCAAGGCCAATTGCCTCTTCGTCTTTTCTGCCGATGCTCGGCAACGCTGGCGTCCGACGGACCGAACGCTGCCCAAAGCTTGTCACCCTCTTGCGCGATCCATTTCCAGTCAGTGTCGCCAGCAGCGGTGGCTTCCTCAGGAACACTCAATTTGCCGCGCTGCTGCCCAGTTGCAGCATCCAGTACCCAGAGAGTTTCACCTTCGGCAAAAACGACTTCGTTTTCGGTTGCCAGCTTTACAACATTGTGGACAACGTGTTTCGGATTCAACGGACGAGACCAGAGTTGCAGGCCGTTGTATGCATTGAGGACAGTCAGCTTGTTGAGCATCGGTTCTTCGCGCTCGTGGAATGCGATATGTCCGGAGAAGAAAAATATTCGCCCACTAGAAAACAGCGTCTGATTGGGCATCGCCGCGTAGACCGGATACGTCTGGAAACGCAACTCGCCTGGCAAACGCGCCACGTTGTCTTGCGACATGACGTTGTTATCGGGATTATGGTACGGATGACGCCACTCATCGACGCCCGGTGGCGTGGGCTTGACGACAACCTTCTCCGAGGCGATCAAGACACCGCCGGGATGCAGCACGCGGAGAATCTCTTTTTCGGAAGGCGGGTTGTCGACATTTGGAGTCACCCACACCGCGTCAGCCATATCGCCCGCCAGCCAGAGCGATGGGCCATTGTCTTCCACGACGTAAACTCGCTGCCCCAAGAGTCCTCGCTCACTGGCCCAATTGCGAATCTTCTTCATCCCTGGTGAGGCTGTCCCTCGACAGAAAATTGTCCATGGGGTTTGCTCAATGAGTTCGGATACTGTTGCCAGGTTTCCCTGGTCGTCTCCGCAAACTACGACAACCAGCGCGGGCGTCTTCCCAAGATGTTTCGATAACTCGATGACAGCGTCATCGGCAATCGTCGTACCGCAGTAAAGCAGTGAGCCCAGTAGTGCAAACAGCATTCTCATTTGTCTTCTCCTCACTGTGGTACTTCAAGGTTGCCGATCCGTATTGCTCATCACGAGCCCGTCAAGAGTACTTCAGAAATCTTCTCTTTGTCGATGGTCTCCTCGCGCAATTGGCGAAGTAAGCGATGCCCACTGCTGACGAACAGGTCCACTTCCGACTTAAAGGTGATGCCCTGAAATCCTTGCATGACCTTTTCCTGAAAGTCTTCGAGCGAATATGCATTGCAGCACGCCATCTTACCATTGGTGTGACACACGTCGAGTGTGCGTTGGATTGCCTGTCGATGATCTGGATCGTCGCGGTACTCGGTACGAGACAATCCCATCGATAATGCCAGGTCGACCGGCCCGATGAAACAGCCATCGACGCCGTCCAGCGACATGATCTGTTCGACCTCATTGACCGAATCGAGATGTTCAACCTGAACCAAAAGCAGAGTTTCCTCGTTCGCAGTCTCAGGATAGTCCTCACCCACAAGGATGGATGGATCGCCACCCAGAGACCTCTCACCAAGCGGTGGATATTTCGCGGCCGACGCCATTGCTCGAGCCTCAGCGAGTGAGTTGACCATTGGCACGATCACCCCGGCCGCTCCAATGTCCAGTGCCTTCTGAATTTCACCTGGATTACCTACTGCAACTCGCAAAAACGGTTTCGCACCCATGCTGCGAATCGTATGAATGCACTCATAAGCCGTCTCAAAACTCATAGGACCGTGTTGCATGTCGAGGATGATCCACTGCCAACCCATCTGGGCGAGGTATCGCGAAACCATCGGCGAAGGGATCTGCTGCCAAATCCCTAGCGCCTTCGGTCGGTCGACGGTGTCAATTTCAGGGCCGTTTCTCATTTCGCTGATCCTTGTTCGTCGATTCTATTGATGACTCTGGTTTCCACGTTGTGCGGTTGAAACGAAATGAAACTTTCCTCAGAGACGAATCACCAGGACTTCATGGGCGACAGATGTCTCGAACTCGATGTCTCTTTGTTCTGTCGTGAGGCGACTTCCGCGGCCGACAACGTCGGCACCGGTGAACGGTCGATTTACTTGCACACGGGCTTTGTAGAACATTTCCTCCTCCATCTGAGGAGGAAGAACTCGGCGGCCTCCGCCGAAGCCGGCAGTCGCACTGGTGGCTGGGGCGTAGAAACAGAGGAAATGAACCAGTATTCGATTGCGATCTTCGTCATGTGTGACCACGATTTCGACATTCCGCGGAGCATCGACGACAACTTGAGGCCGGGGATTCAAGTGTCGAATCAGATTCCGAATCAAATTGCGGTGTTCAGGGACCCGGTACTCACTGGCGAATGCCTCGTCGATGGCACACGGCGAGTAAATCACCTTGCCTTTGCCACGTTGATTCACCATGACGGCCGGTCCGACAGCCTTATCGGGCGACATTCGATGTGCCCACTGGTTGTTCTGGGTTCGGCGCGCAACCATCAATTCGCCAAACGCTTCCGCGCTGGTCGGCTCCATCACGGCAATCGGTCCCCACGTCAGGAAGGGCCAATCGGACGGAATGTCCTCTATAACGAACTTCCCTTTTCCGTCTTCAAGGGATTTCGGGAGGCGGACGTAGTTATCAGGATGGTCAGTCTGGCACCGCACCAAAAGTGCTCCCACCAGTTCGGAAATCATTGAATGATCCTGCAGATTTCCATGCCGGTCACCAATGCCGGTGAGTCCTGTGATCAGCAGGCGACCACCGCCAATAACATATTGGTCAAGCAATTCAACTTCACGGTCAGATAAGATGACCGCATTGGGCAGATAGACGACCGGGAAGGACTGCAAGCGTTCAAGCGAGGCGCTTTCGTCCATGATGAAGCCCATCGGGATGTGCGACTGCACGAGCGCCTTGTGCGCTCCCCAAAACGCTCTCTGATATTTTGCAGCATCTTCTCGTCCGTACCAATCTTGGCTGCGGCTCGAGTAGTAGACTCCGACCTCCTGCACAGGTCGGTGACCAAAGTATTCTCGCTTCTTTTTCGCCTCGCCGAAGATTATTCCGAGTCGATCATAAACGACAGCGTCAGAGCGACCATCGTAGCCCGCCTTGTCGACGATCGTGCACTGCGCACCATGAGCCAGGTAGGTCATGACTTCCCACTTCAACTCGGCCAGGGGACGGACCGTAAAATCGTGGTAGTCGGAGGCCGACGGTGAGGTCACCCCCTGAACAAGGCCATCAGGGCGGGCACCTTTCATGAAGAGCGTTACCAGACTGGGGTTGTTGTGTCCGAAGATCCACGGCAATCCCTCGGCGGTGACGAAGTCGCCGTTCATCGAATGCTGGACCGGGCGTTCGCCAACATGCCATGAAAAGGGTGGGGACCCATGGTAGTTATAATCCACTGCAACGTCGGGTCGCTTCGACTTGACGAAGGCATCCAACTGCTGGCAGAACTGCGTGTTGGAATCGCAACGGAACTGGAGCATCTTATCCCAGGCGTCGCCGGTCTTGGGCAGGTCAATCCCGTGCTGCTTGCGAAAGTCTCTTTTGCAAGTGTCGCACCAACAGCCGGTCGGGCCTCCGAATCCGAAATCGAGCATGTCGAAGTGGAAGCCCTGTATCTCGTACTCCATCATTTCAGCGGCGACCTGCTTAATGAATTCCAGATAGCCAGAGCGATAGCAAAGTCGTCCGCCGATGTCGTTGCCATTCTGGTCCTTCATGCGCCATTCAGGGTGGGCGTTCCAAGCGGAACCGTCATATTGGACTTGGCAGTAGGCCACAACCGGCATGTTATGCGGCCTCGCCGCGTCAACGCACTCTTGCAAGAGGTCCCTCTCACCCATGCCAGGATATTTGTGTGCGACAGTCGAGTTGTAATAGGCATGCGAATCTTTCAGGAAGACAACCACGTATTCAGCCTGAGCCTTGATGCAGTTCTCAATAATTTCCTTGCCTGTAACTTCTGACACAAAATCGGGATCGTCATTGCCACCGGTTGGGCCCCATTCAACGCCGACCAGAAGTCGGCGGTACCAGGGAAGATCCTCGGCATTGGATTTCTCCGACGCATTCGACGAGCCTTGGTGATCCGCTCCGACTGCGGCGGTAGCATGCCAGCCAACTCCCGAAACAGCCGCTATGCTGGTGAGAGTTTTAATCGCCTCGCGACGTGTGACTTCGTTCGACATCGTCATTTTCTCTTTTCATATTCGCGAAAGTGAAAGAAAGATTCACTTGAAGTAGATGGCGGAACATGTCACGCGATAATCTCTTTCACGACGCGGGCGCCTGTGATGACTTCGACGGTCAGAGATTCGGGGGAGCCGTGGTGCGGGTATGTCAATTTGGTGTGATCGACACCCAACTGGTTCAAGAGTGTGGCATGTAGGTCGTTGACGCTAACTCGATTCTCAACGGATCGGTGGCCGACTTCATCGGTGGCACCATAGACGTGACCAGCTTTGAAACCGCCGCCAGCCAGCATCAGGCTGAAGGCGTTGCGGTTATGGTCGCGTCCTTTACCATTTTGCGAAATTGGCAAGCGACCAAACTCACCTGTCCACAGCACTATTGTGCTATCCAGTAAGTTACGTTGCTTTAAGTCCTTAATCAGCGCAGCTGACGGTTGATCACAGACGGCGCAGATCTTCTCGTTTTCCGTCTTCACGTTCGTATGGGCATCCCAAGGCTGGAATTGAGGTTTGACGGGTGGGAAAATCTGCACGAAGCGGACGCCCGATTCAATCATTCGTCGAGCCATCAGACAGCGAAGACCGTATCCAGCGGTCGTTGGATTATCCAATCCGTAGAGTTCGCGTGTCTGTTTCGATTCCTTGGACAGGTCAAGCAGCTCGGCAGCCTCAAGTTGCATACGAGCGGCGAGTTCATAGTTTTGAATGCGCGCTTCCAGTGCGGATTCGTTGGCATAATTCTTTTGTTGCTCGCGGTTCAGCTTGGCGATTAAATCAAGATTATTGCGTTGCACTATGGGTGCAACGGGGACTGGAGACTTCAGGTTCAAGACCGGCGTCCCTTTCGTGTTGATCTCGGTGCCGCGGTAGAGAGCTGGTAACCAGCCATTTTGCCACAGCATCGTTCCACTCGTGTTGTACCCGTCCGGATCGCGCAACACGACGTAGCCTGGCAGGTTCTGGTTCTCGGTCCCGAGTCCGTAACTGACCCATGAACCCAAAGCGGGACGACCGGCGAAGATCCTCCCTGTATTCATTGCACTTAGCGATTCGAGGTGGTTGTTGTGATAGTTGTGCATCGAACGAACAAGACAAATGTCGTCAGCGACCGAGCCGAGGTGCGGCAGGATCTCGGACATCTCCATTCCACATTGGCCGTACTTGCGAAACTTAAGTGGACTTGCGAGCAGTTTGTTGGCTTCACCTCCAGTTTGAGATGTTGTGGCTTTTTTTGAGTAGGTTTTACCATCCAACTTCGTCAATTGCGGCTTGGGGTCGAACAGGTCCATGTGACTCGGCCCGCCATTTTGCATCAGCATAATGACGGCCTTGGCAGGGGCGGGGAAATGACTTGGCTTAGGAAGCAAATTAAGAGCGAGTCGCTCTGACGCGGCAGCTTGAGGCGAATCGAACAGACCGGTGAGGCAGGAAAGAGCCAGGCTTCCGAACCCCAAACCGCTCGTTTCGAGAATCTGTCGCCGCGTCATTCTTCCGGCGATTAAATTGTCATAGGTTTGATTTGCATGTTTCATTGAAATCTCCTGCAATTCAGGCGTGGTCACACGACGTACCTGTTTTTCAATTTGTGTCGGGACGTAGTTATTGCACGTATAGGAATTCACTCGTATTCATGAGTACGTGACATAAGTGGGTGAGTGCTCGACGAGTCACTTCTTCCCCCTTCACGTTTTTCTTTTGATAATGTTCTGAATGGAGCGTCAGCAAATCGGCACACCATTTGGCTTCTACAACATTGGGGCTACGCCCCAGAGCAATTCGAAACGCAAGGTCAATTTGTTGCTGAGCCGTTGACTGCTTGGCAACTCGTTCAGCGAAGTACTCCGCGTGCTCCAAAACAAAACGATCATTGAGCATCGTCAGTGATTGCGTGACGACTGCCGATGGTGTACGGCGTGTGCAGTTGGTCGCAACAATCGGCTGGTCGAACATGGAGAGCATTGATAAGTTGTAGTTGCGGCGGGCCAGAACATAGATGCTGCGACGCCACTTATCCGTTGGACGGGAAAGACTCTTTTCGTTAATGACGATGCTCCCATCCGGTCGGACTTCCAATGGAACTGACGGGCCGCCAGCGGTGCGGTCTAGCTTTCCGCTGAGCGTGAGAATTGCATCGCGAATAATTTCGGACTCCAACTGCCGCAGTCTCATCTTCCATAACAGGTCATTCGCGGGATCAATCTTCTCTGAAGCCGCTTCTGTGGTGCCGTTCTTTGAAGTCTGCCGGTAGACGCTTGATGTCACCAACATCCGAATTAACGTCTTAGGCTGCCAGTCGGCACGAATGAACTCGATTGCCAACCGATCCAAAAGTTCGGGGTGAGTCGGACGACTTCCTGAGACACCAAAGTTGTCGCTGGTCTCGACAATGCCACGGCCGAAGAGATGTTGCCAGTAGCGATTGACGATCACGCGAGCGACGTGACCACCAGCAGGCGTGTTTGGATCGGTGATTTGCCTTGCCAACGCCAATCTACGACCGCTGGAGTTGCCTGCGGGAAGGGTATCGTCGACTCGTCCTGTGTCTGGCTCAGAAAGGATCGTCAACAGACCTGGTTGCACCTCGATCCCAGGCCGAAGATGGTTCCCGCGTCGAAGCAAAAACGTAGACGATGGCGGACCAGCCTCGTGGATCACCTGGATTGTCCCATGTCTTCG
>DAOUPA010000518.1 GCA_030626405.1 Planctomicrobium sp. | reverse complement strand
TGCCGGTGATCTCGCCGTAGTAGTTTTGCTGCTTCGGACTCAATCCTGGGTAGAGCTTTTTGAGGTGATCAGCCGCCTGATGTGGCGTATGCGGATTCCCAAACCAGATGACCGCCAGGAACGGTTTCTTGTTTTGAATCGCCTGCTGCATAAATGGAATCGCTGCATCAACGGTGATCATTGAACTCTCGCCGTTTGTCTCGACAACTTTCCCGTTGTGAGACATCAGCGGGCTGTTCTCGTAGAAGTTCGGACTGGAGAGCCATTCACCGAACCCGCTATTACCAGGGTTGACCGGACTGTCTTCGCGAACAGAACCGAGATGCCATTTCCCGAAGTGACCGGTCGCGTAACCAGCCGCTTGCAAAGCTTCAGCGATGGTGACCTCCTGAGGACGCAAAGTATGCCCCCAGGAAAAGACACCCATCCGATTCGGATGTCGACCAGTCAGAAAGCTCGCCCGCGTTGGAGAACAAACCGGAGCGGCAGCATGAAACCGATCAAATCGCAATCCGGTCGCAGCCATCTCATCCATGATCGGCGTTTGCAAGTGCGGATGCCCATTGAAAGCCACATCCCCCCACCCCTGATCATCCGACATGCACAACACAAAATTCGGCCGATCATTCGCGATGGTGACCGGTGAAATTAGGGTCAATGACAGAAACAATGCGTACGAGTTTTTCACCAACGTTCTCCATTCGATTTTGAGTTCAATATAGACTTTAGTAGGTCATCAATGAATTCACCACGGAGGCACCGGGACGCGGAGAAAAAGGAAAAAACGTTGTGCATTAAGCTCCCTAACTCTCTGCGAAAATCTGCGTCATCTACGTATGAAATAAAGAATCCGCAGATTGCGTGGCGAGACGCAGATTTTTGGAAACAAAGCAACAGGGGGTGAACGAACTCACTCACGCCTTACGAATAAAGTGTTCGGCGAAGGTGCGGACTTCGTGACCGTTGAGGACGTGGAACATGCGGAGTTGCTGGATCGTTTCGTTTCCGAAACTGTTCAGTGGAACATGCACCAGTTTTTTGCCGTAGCGTTTCGCCAGACGTCTGAAGGCGACTCCCGGCGCGACATGTGAAAGGACGGCGATGTGCCGTTCTTTGGAATGGTGGCAGGCGGCAATCAGGAGACGTTCTTCGAGTGTATCGACGATATCAAAACGGCTGTCGTGCCAAATATCTGGAACCGGTCGAGGTGGAAAGAGGAACATCGCGCCGCCGTAAGTTGACATGGCGATACCGGGCCCGACAAGGTTTTCTTCGAATGGAGTGGCGAAGAACGAGAGTGTTGATTCATCTTGGTGTTCGGCGTGCCAGGTGATTCTCCAAGGGTAATCACGCGGGTCCGCTGGGGAGTCGAACAGCATGAGGACGCAGTCAAGACTACCACGGCTAGGCGGGTTTTCCTTGACGTACAACTCACCAGTATGCCAGTTGCGCAAGGTCTCGCGCATGTCGAGACCGTCTTTGATGCTGCACGTAAACTTCTCAACTTTCGCCAGATCATTCCCCATTAAAGAGAGCGCACGGTCTTTGACATGGGTACGAAATCGTTCGATGGCGACATCTTCAGGAGGCCAACTACACTGGCTAAATGGGTTCCATCTCATTGCCCACTTTTCCTTGTCGATCTCCGGTGGTCTTGTGTTGAGATCGCAAGAACGCCATGTTGTCGGTGGACCAGGCAGACGACATTTCATTGTGTAAAGATCACCATTCGGGAGCTGTCCCCGGTCGATCGACATTTTGAATTCTTCGTACGGGAGATGGTCGGCGAACTCGTACTCTCTGGCTGTCTCTGCCAGCGAAACAGCAAACATATCTCCCATGATCTGTTTTGCCGCGATGATGAGCGTGTACAAATCAGGCGTAATGCGGCGTTCGATGAGACTTAAATTGCGGACGTATTTCAGGTAAGTTCGCATCAAATGAGGAGTGATTCGTCGGCCCCGTTTGCCGTGCTCAGCTTTGTAGTTCTCGCGTGCCGAAAGTAACATCTCTTTGATGCCGTCGACCGAAAGATTTTCGTCGTCATCGAGATTGAATCGAGACTCTTCATACAGGCTGGTGATAAACGGCAATTCTTCAAGCAGGAAGATCAGAGTGTTCGGGTCGACTTTAAAAAGTTCCGTTTCGTAAACAGGGTCGTGGTCGACATCGGCAGGCTCAGCAGCTTGATACGCTTCACGGATCCACGGCCAGTCTTGCACCGAACAAATGAAGAGAACCGATTTGTGCCGTTTCTCTAGTTCTCGCAGACGCTGTGCCATCCACAAAATTCGTTGCTGGTGTTGTTCTGAAGTTGGCCTGCGAAGTGAAGGCAATACGGCGGCGGCGAATTGTTCTGCGGCGACTTGTTTGAGCGCGTATGGATCAGGGAATATCTTCGTTTGAACTTCGAACGAATCGACTTCAAGATCAATAAATGCACGCGGAATGCGTTCCTGTAACGCCAGGCGAATAGCTGCGATGACTGGTTGACACGGATCGATCGGAACGTAACTGGCAATTTTTTCCGCTTCGTCTTGCTCCGGCGACCATGCTTGGCCGAAGTCATCGGTTTCCTGCTGAATGGCGATAGTGATATTCGGAAGGTGAGTGACTCCTTTTTCGACAGCCTGTCGAAACGACTCCGGTAATGGAACGGCGAGACAGTCGAACGATTCTCCGAGCATCACTTCGCGAACTTGAATTGCAAAATCGCCGCTCCCGTGAATGACCGGGAGGCAACTGATGCGTTCACTGAATTTCAAGGCTGTGTGCATGAAGTCGTCGGGTCTATGTTTTTTGCGTTGCCGTGATTTTTCTTTTTTGAGTTGTAGGGTGGGTGCAGTCCGCGTGTTTCAGAGTTGGTGGGTTACGCAAGTCAGGGTGAATAGGTAATGCGAACTTTCTTTTGTTTCAACTCGCGAACGTAACCCACCATTCATCGACGACTTGCTTCACCGCACCCTACTTTCTCACTGATCACATGCTATCAAATTTCCGACGGGAATGAGAGGATTCCCGTCTCCTGAAAATGTTCGACGACTTGTGGATATTGATCGGCAACCTCAAGTACTTCCCAGATGTCTTCGGGCTTGCGATAGAGTTGGATGCAATTTTCTGCGTCATCACCTTCAGCGTCCGTTTGGATCAGAAGCCAGTCGCGTGTTCGCGTTGCGACGGCATTGTCTGATCGATATTCAATCTGTTGGCGATGTAGTGAATCTCTCCAGGCAGAGTATTCTTCAAACGAAGAATAGAGAGCCGGCACTAACTCTCTAAGATTCGTTGTTGTGATGAGTTCATTTCGCCTGCGCGACTGAGTTTGTTCCGGCGATGCCACGATCAATGGGATATGCGCTGCTGATTCCCCAACAGGAGATCGGCTCGCAACTTTTTCCGAGTCTTGGATCAGACCTCTTCGTGCAGTGAAAAGAATTGTCGGAAGAATGGAACGGTCATTCGTTATGAGATCAAGCAGTTTTCCGACTACTTGGTCGACATGCTCTCCTGAGAGTTGAGCACCGACTCGTATGAAGAAAGTTTCAGCATTGTCGTTGAGAAAATTTGAGCTGAAATCAGGGTGATCCAGATCATCAATGTGGTTCACCGAGACCGAACTTGATGATTGAACGAGCGTGGCAGGGTCTGGTGAAGATTCTTCAGCAAAGCACATCGTGAAAACATCCCCCGCCGCAGCGAGAGAGTCGATACGAGGTGTCTGTCGCCGTCCTCCGTAGCAGCCGAGGGCGGAGGCCGAGAGTTCTTCGAAGAGAATCACGAGGAGTTTCATATCACTCATTGACCACAAAGTTCAAGATTCGCGCCGCTGGTTGCAATCCGAAATTGGAATTTATCGAAGAGAGACGTACACGCACGGTGTGCTCCCGGTCTTCGAGTTCGCCTTCTAAGACGATCGTCCTTGGGTAGTGCAAGCCTTTGCTGAAACGGTGGGAAAGATTGAATGATTTCCAGTCTGAGCCATCTAGAGAATATTCGAGTATGCCAGCGTCTGGACCAGCGACGCATTCAACGCCAACGGCTGTTCCTTTGAATGAAAAGGAAAGTTCACGCCCAGGTGTTGTACACATAATGAGGTCACGATTGTTGTGCCGATTGCGGACCTGCCCTTTGATATTCGACCAGTCCGGCGTGCCGATTTTCCAGCCTTCACCGAGATCAAGAGATTTCATCGAAACATACCGACCAGCGGTATAGCTGTACTGGTCAACGAGTTCTTTGGGGACAGAAACCGCTGTTCGTTTGGCATTGTCGGCAAGGTCATTTTGCCAGGTCATGTCGAGTGTCTTCGCGATCATACTCGCAGGGATTGCATTCCCGAACGGAGCCGGATGCACGCCGCCGTATTTCTTCCAGGTGAGGCTGCCGTCCTCAATTTGATCGGCGACTTGTTGTGCCAGATGGATCGTCGTCACGCCGTAATGTTCAGCAACTTTCTCATGTGCGGCGATGGAAGTTGGCACCTGTCCATTGTTGAGCTTTTCTAACATTCCTGTATTGACGAAATAGGTGAGGAAGATTTCCGCGTTGGGTGAGTGTTCTCTTACGTGGCGGATGATTCCTTCGATTCCACGAACGACATTTTCATAGGGGTGAGAGGCGTCCTGATCGTCGTTAACGGCGAATTCAATAAAG
>DAOUPA010000295.1 GCA_030626405.1 Planctomicrobium sp. | reverse complement strand
CGATCCATACGAACTTCTCACCGCTCAGGCGGCGCAGGCACCTGCTGGGTCCGAAGGTCTCTTCTTCCTGCCTTACCTCACAGGCGAACGAACCCCGCATGCCGATCCGAATGCGCGAGGTTCCTGGGTGGGGCTGAGCCTCCGACATGGGAAGTCGCACTTAGCGCGGTCTGTCATGGAGGGAGCGACATTTGCGATGCGAGATTGTCTTGAATTGATTCGAGAGATGCACATTCCGGTCGAGCAGATCCGCCTTTCCGGTGGCGGGGCCAGAAGCGAGTTCTGGAAACAACTCCAGGCAGATATCTACGGACAAGAGGTCGTGACGATTAACGCTGAAGAAGGTCCTGCGTACGGAGTTGCGTTATTGGCGGCGGCAGGAACAGGCGCCTACAGCGATGTGGTCGAAGCGTGTAACGCAACAATTCGCGTTGTCACCAAAACAAAACCTTGCGAGACTGCAAAAGCAACCTACAATCGAGCCTTTCCAATTTACCAGCAATTGTACCAGTCACTCAAAAGCGACTACCAAGCCATCGCCGACTTCGTCGAAAAAGAAAGGAACTAGAGATCTGGTAAAATACGCATTTCCTCTCGACTCTCACCACTTAACCCTCAACTCTCGCTCTCATGGCCAAACGGACAAACCATTACGAAGTTGCCTTCGAAGGTCTCCTGCGGACGATGCGTCGTCCGTATGTGGCTGTCGATGAGACACGGCGTGCGCTTTATCGTGAGTCCTCGTTGAAATCGATGGATTTCGTGGTCTATTCCCAATCGACAGCAAACTTGCTGATCGATGTAAAAGGCCGCAGGTTCCCGAAGGGGACTTGCTCCTGGAAAAACTGGGCGATGGAGGAAGATATCTCCAGCTTGTTGGAATGGGAGAAGGTGTTCGGGGATGGATTTCGCAGTATGCTTGTTTTCGTCTACGAAGTTCTCAATCCGCGCGAAATGGAGTACCATGACTTGACGTGGGAATTCAAACGCCGTCGTTATGCGTTTTACGGTGTCTGGACTGAAGATTACGCGAATTCAATGAAAACCTGTTCTCCAAGTTGGCAAACTGTCAATCTAAGGGCAAGTGATTACCAGAAACTGAAACATCCGATCCTTTCGGTTTTGTGATGCCACTGCTGAGAGAGTTCAATTTTACAGCTAACGAAATTTCAAATCTGATGAGCCATTTCTTACGTAGACCTGTCCGCCTGCTGGGGTTTTGCATTGCAATCTTGGGGTGTCACCTCGCCGTGGCTCAAGTGCCTACCTCTTCACCGGTTGCCCCGGCTCCGGTCGGTGGGAGTCCCCACATCGTCAGGTCGTTATGGTTCGAAGCCATTATCACACTCGTGATGGTCGGGATCGCCCTGTTTGTCATCTGCCGCAGTAGCAACCGCAGCTAAATCGCTGATTTCTTTCTATCGACATTGCCTTTCCCTGGGAGCTTTTTGTGAGCCGAGTTCGAATTGCCATTACAGGCATCGGGCTTGTCACGCCACTTGGAACGGGGCAAGAACAAACGTGGCAGCAAGTCTTGAAGGGCAGTTCAGCTGCGCGATGGATGTCGAGCGAAGAAATCGGCGCCGCAAACATCAACTCCGATTTCCATTGGTACGGTGCGCCCGTTGAATTGACAGACACCGAAACCAAAGCAGCTGGTCAGCACCTCTCCCGGACTGCTCGATTTGCAGTCATTTCAACCGCAGAAGCCATTCGCCAGGCTCAACTGGATTCAGTAGCTCTACAATCCGTCGCCTGCGTGATCGGGACCAGTAAGCCTGATTTACGATCCATCGATTCGCTTTTCTTGAACATGAACAACGATCAAGTTGATCAGCGTGACGCTTCGTTTTCGATGCTCTACCCGAGTTCACCCGTTGACGAAGTCGCAGCTCGTTTTGCGATAGAAGGTCCAGTCCTCTGCCCCGTCGCTGCGTGTGCAACTGGGCTTGTCAGTCTCGTTCGCGCCGCGGACTTCATTCAACACGGGGAAGTCACCTGCTGCATCGCCGGCAGTGCGGATTCCTCACTTCACCCGGGGTTACTCGCTTCGTACCATCGATTGGGAGTGTTGGCTCCACCGGGAAATGACTCTTCGAAAGCCTGTCGTCCGTTTGACTCGAATCGTAAAGGGTTTGTTGTCGGCGAGGGGGCGTCTTCACTCGTTCTGGAAGAGTGGGATCAGGCAATCAGCCGAGGTGCAACTCCTCTGGCGGAGTGGGTTGATGGAATTATTGGTTGTGATCCAACTGGGCTGACTGGAGTTGATTCGACCGGCGAAACTCTTGCGGCACTCATTGATCGACTGTTGACCAGGAATGATGTCAGGCCAAGTCAGGTGTCGGCGATCTCCTACCATGGGACCGCCACGCAAATGAACGATTTGACGGAAGCCAGAGCGATTCAGATGACGTTGGGAGACGGGCCACTTGGCTTTGGGGTCAAAGGTGCCATCGGTCACCTCTTAGGCGCCGCCGGTGCGGTGGAAACGGCCTTCGGAGTCCTGTCACTTCGAGATCAGGTCTTGCCACCAACCGTCAATCATATCAGCCATGACTCTTCCTGCCCTAATCGTGTCACCGGAAACGAAGCAGTTCATCTACCAATCGAATATCTTCTCAAAACGTCATTAGGTTTCGGAGGACATTTAGCCGTTGGCCTGCTAAAACGAGTCGAGACTCCTTAAGCCCTTTGAGTGAATGATTCACCGCGAAGACACGGAGGGGAGAAAACAAAGGTGGTATCGGATCAGTGCTGAAGTAGCATTCAAGCTTCATCACCAACTTGAATTCTCCATGTCTCCATGTCTCCATGTCTCCATGTCTCCATGGTAATATCAAACGTTCAACCAAATAACGCGAAAAATCACGTGAAGTACGACACCATTATCATCGGAGCCGGGATGTCCGGGTTGGCGGCTGGAATTCGGCTGGCTTACTACGAAAAGAAAGTCTGCATCCTCGAACGGCACACGACGATTGGTGGGCTGAATTCGTTCTATCGGCTGCGCGGTCGCAATTACGATGTCGGGTTACACGCCGTCACGAATTACGCTCCACCGAAAACTCGCACTGGTCCGCTCGCGAAATTGCTCAAGCAGTTGCGTTTGCGCTGGGATGATTTTGACCTCTCCCCGCAATGTGGTTCATCAGTCGTTTTTCCGGGGCATCGTTTCTCATTTGATAACGGCTACGAACAGTTCCTCGATGCGGTCTGCGATGAATTCCCGGCCCAAGCAGACGGCTTTCGCAAACTGGTGCAACAGGTGGAAGAATTCAACGAACTGGATCTGCAACAGGAACCTGTCTCGGCACGCAAGGTTCTTGGTGAATGTCTGAGTGATCCGGTTCTGATCGACATGTTGCTTTGCCCGCTCATGTTTTACGGTTCCGCACTACCGCACGACATGGACTTCAATCAGTTCGTGATCATGTTCAAAAGTATTTTCAAGGAAGGTTTCGGCAGACCCTACGATGGTGTGCGACAAATTTTGAAAACGCTGACTCGTCATTATAAATCACTCGGTGGTGAGTTGAAACTGCGGCAAGGTGTGAGTGAAATCAAAATCGAGAACGGCAAAGCGATAGGCGTGATCACTGACGATGGTCAGGAGATCGAAGCGGAGAACGTTCTTTCATCCGCCGGTGTCGCTGAGACGTATGACCTTTGTGGTCAGCAACTCACCGGTGACAAAGTCGCTCACGGTGAGGTTTCCTTCAACGAAGCGATTTTTGTTCTGGATCGGCAACCCAAAGAATTCGGTCACAACGAAACAATCGTCTTCTATAACAACGAAGAAAAGTTCGACTACGCACCACCAGAAGATCCGTGCGATGTTCGCAGCGGGATCATTTGCTCACCGAATAATTTTCAGTACGCCGACGACCAGGAGTTAGAAGACGGCTTCATCCGCATTACCGCTCTCGCCAACCCAGACTACTGGTTAAACCTCCCGGACGAAGAATACTATCAGGCAAAAGAAGAATGGACCGAGCGTATGGTTGCCTCGGCACTGAATCACATCCCTGACTTCCGGGACTACGTGATCGACGTCGATGTCTTTACGCCCCGCACAATCAAGAAATTCACCGGCCACATCAAAGGTGTCGTCTACGGCGCCCCGGTCAAAGTGCTCGATGGAATTACACCGATCAACAATTTGTTCCTTTGCGGAACTGATCAAGGCTTCCTCGGCATCATCGGCTCCATGCTCTCCGGCATCACCATGGCAAATAACCATTTGCTAAGAGGTTAGGGAAGCTCGGAAGAATCGTTTTTGACCACAACAGTAAAGTAGGGTGGGTGAAGCTTGCTCAAATGGTGGGTTTCGTATGCGAATTAAACTGCGAATCAACTTGTACCATGTTCTCGCCTGAACTTGTGTAACCCACCAACTCTGAGACACGCATACCACACCCACCCTACCGTCCATTGAGTGGAGAACGGTGAGGCATCCGAAGTCGTACGAATATCCTGTTAGCTATAAAACGTGTGCCACTACTGGACAAGCCAGCAGTGGCACACGGCTCAAGTCAATTTCGTTTCTTTCGCCTTTTCTGGGTTAATGCCCAACTCACTCACACAAGAATTTCTTTCACCGGGTTGTGATCCTCAACGCCGGTGAGGCGGACGTCGAGGCCCTGGAATTTTACACTGAGGCGGCGGTGGTCGATTCCTAAGGTGTGCAGGATTGTGGCGTTGAGATCGTGAATGTGGACAGGGTCTTTGACGATGTTGTAGCTGAAGTCGTCGGTCTCTCCGTGGACGACTCCGCCTTTGATGCCACCGCCGGCCATCCAGATTGAGAAGCAACGCGGGTGGTGATCGCGCCCGTAGTTTTCGCGAGTCAGTTTTCCCTGGCAGTAAACCGTTCGACCGAATTCACCACCGAAGACGACGAGAGTGTCGTCAAGCATCCCGCGTTCTTTGAGATCCTGAATCAGTGCCCAGGCAGGTTGATCGATATCCTTACACTGCTTCGGCAAGTCGCCAGCCAGATTGCCGTGCTGGTCCCAACCGCGATGGAAAATTTGCACGAAGCGAACATTGCGTTCCGCCATTCGTCGCGCAAGCAGGCAGCTCGCAGCGAATGTTCCCGGCTTGCTGACATCTTCGCCGTACTTTTCGAGCGTCGCCTTTGTCTCACTCGCGGTGTCGATCAACTCCGGCACCGACGTCTGCATGCGGAATGCCATCTCTGCCTGTTCAATGCGAGTTCGCGTTTCCGGATCGCCCAACTGTTCGTAGGTACGTTGGTTGAACGCTTCCAACCGGTCCAGCATTCGTCGTCGAAGTTCCGGGCTGACGCCCGGAGGGTTCGAGAGAAACAAAACCGGATCACCTTTCGATCGTAGTGACACTCCCTGGTATCGACTAGGCAGAAAACCCGAACCCCAAAGCCGGTTGTAGAGTGCTTGTGCCTGTTGCCGCCCTGTCCAGGATGGGGTCATCACTACAAATGATGGAAGATCCTCATTGAGCGAACCAAGACCGTAGCTCAACCACGCGCCTAAACTCGCACGACCGGGAAGCTGGTGACCAGTGCAGATGTATGTGATTGCCGGGTCGTGGTTAATCGCTTCTGTGTTCACCGACCGCACGATGGCGATGTCGTCCACCATTTTTGCGGTATGCGGAATGAGTTCGCTCAACCATGTTCCGTTTTCGCCGTATTGCTCAAACTTGAACTTTGACGGAGCAATCGGGAACCGTTTCTGCCCGGAAGTCATCGTCGTCAGCCGTTGACCTTGGCGGATGGATTCAGGCAAGTCGGTGTCAAAGAGTTCATCCAGCTTCGGTTTGTAGTCAAACGTATCGATCTGACTTGGTGCTCCAGCGGCAAACAAGTAGATCGCCCGTTTCGCTTTCGGCGCGAAGTGCGGCAAATCCGGTAGCCCGTTTGTGCCTGCCGCTTGAGCAGTTGTGTTCGACATCAGCGATGCCAGCGCCGCCGTTCCAAGCCCCATGCCTGCCTGACCAAAAAAGTGGCGTCGAGTCAATTGTTGAAAGTGTTTTTCGGCAGGATGCATTGGGTGAGTCCTTAAGCTGGTGGGGGCTGGAATAGCGATCATTCACCGTTCACAGGTCAGTCTCAGTTTACAATGTTCAAGAGACTCCTGAAAAGAGAGGAGACGCAATGTGCCGCTTTCTCAGCCTCTTTTACAGAGATCGCAAAACAGCTTCGAAGAATACGACGATGAATAGAATCGCAATCACAAGCAAGAAAGACTTAACGAGAAACGTGCCAATGCGAGGCCATCGGTGAAGGTTCTCGTATTCTTCCCTGAGGCTTTCGTGGTTCGCGATGATTGCCGCTCGGCATTTTTTGCACGAAGCGAGGGGTTCCCCATTGATCAGGAAAACCGCCTCGTGCTCAGGCAGCCCAGGCGTGCCTGTCTCCCAAGAAGACAGTTCCATCTCAAAAACGAATTTCTCTCCTGAGTCCAATGGCTCCTGGCACCAACTGCAAAACCCGAACTCGGATCGACCGAATTCGGGTTCTTGAGATTGAATCATTTGTGCCAGGACGTCGGAGATTACTCGTCGAAGTCTGGAACTTCTTCCATCAGCATTTTTTCGAGGTCAGGCGCATCATCAGGGACGATGACAACATTATCCGAGGTGTCGAGGTATATTTTGTCCGTCTCAATCTCTTCGATCACGGTTGCCATTGTTGGCTTTCCAGGGCAATCAACCAACGGTGGGGCTCCACGATTCAAATGGACGAGCCGCTTTTGAATGAGAGTGGTGAGCTTAAATTTTCCACCAACTTTATTGGCAAGCGTGTCTTCTTTTAGCTCATCAAGCATAAAACTCTCCCTATCTCGATTCCAGACTCGTGCAAATTTCCTGCACGGCTCTGTCGAGATCGTCGTTGATCATTTGGTACCGGTACTTATCTGCTGATTTTAGCTCTTCTGCCGCAGTCCGCAACCTCCTTTGGATCACTTCCTCAGATTCCGTTCCACGGCCCCGCAGCCGAGACTCATATTCATCGGCTGATGGGGTCTTCAAGAAGAGAGAAACCGCTTCCGGGTAGATCTGCATCAGGTTCAGAGCCCCTTCGACATCGATTTCCAGCAACACCCAGCGTCCAGAATTCTGAATCCGGTCGACCTCGCTCTTGAGAGTCCCGTACCAGTACCCACTACGGTGAACTTCAGCACATTCGACGAATTCTCCGCTGATTCGAGACTTCTCGAATTCGTCGGAAGACATGAAGTAGTAATGCTTTCCGTGAATTTCGTTGTCACGAGGAGGACGCGTTGTCGCGGAGACTGCCATTTCAATCGGGACGCTTGCATCAGACAGAATACGCCCCACAATTGTCGTTTTTCCGCTCCCACTTGGACCGGACAAAACGACAACTCGACAGGGTTCTGAAGATGTTTCTTTCACGACGATACCGGGTTGGAGATTGAACAGATCAACGAATGGTGATTGATGTTTCGCTGGAAAATGGCGATGCTGGAGGTGCCTTACCCAACTTACGAAACGAAAATGCGAACCAAACCGACAACTTATCGACTCTTCAATCGGTTTCCAAGCCGCTCTCTTCCCCTACCATTTCTGGGGAAAATGGCTGCGATTGTGATTTTTCTGATGATGATTCCGTCGATCACTCTCGGCGAAGATGACGTCAAATTCCGCCGCGAGTCACGTTTTCGAGAGGCAATCAATCGCCCACTGACCGCTAATGGAGAGAGGGCAAAACTGCGAGATTACCTGCGACGCCTCTCGGGGACTCGTGAAGTGTCGGTTTTGCTGGACCGGCGAATCGATCCGAATCAACGTATCAACATTGCCATCGCTGCGGAGACCTTCGATGAAGGGATTCACCAACTCGTGAATCAAGTCGGGGTGGATGTCACCATCACTGGAGACACACTCATCGTCGGACCACCAGAGACAATCCGAAATTTGCGAACCAGAATTGAGATTTCCCGCGAGACGTTGAACGACATTGAAGACCTTTCGCCGAAACAACAGTTCGTACTCTTGCGTCGCTACGAAGTTCACTGGGAAGATCTGACGACTCCGCAAGAGATTCTCACTCAGGTTTCAAATCGCTATCAAATCAACATCGAAAATCTCGACGCGGTCCCTCATGACCTCTGGGCTGCCGGGACAATTGCTTACCCGAATTTAGTCGAAGCGCTCACGGTCGTTCTCACGCAGTTTCAACTCTCTTTTGAGTGGGTGAGTCAAAAGAGAATTCGCATCATCCCAGAAATACCTCAGGTTGCGATTGAGCGCACTCACCGCCCGAAAGGAATGACTTTGGATGAAGCGATTTTAGTCGTGAAGCGCGAATTCCCTCGGTTAAAAGTCACTCAGAAAGGACGGCAATTCACGTTCTCTGGTCGGATTGAAGATCACGAATCGGTCGCCGTTTTGATTGGCGAACGACCTCCGCGCAGACAAGCTTCAAGCACTCAACAGACAACACAACTTCGCGACCGACGGTTCACCCTGAAAATGGTTCGCAAGCCATTCGGAAGTTTAATGGCAACACTCCAGAGTCAGGGGATCGAAGTTCGCTACGACGCTCAGGCTTTGAAAGAGAGTGGGGCCGATCTGGCGCAGAAAATTTCGCTCGAACTCAAACAGGCAACGATCGACCAACTCTTAAATGAATCGTGTCAGAAAGTCGGCCTCACATACGAGATCAACGGCAACGTGATCATCCTGAAAGTCGAGAGTACACAATAGCCTTGATTCT
>DAOUPA010000022.1 GCA_030626405.1 Planctomicrobium sp. | reverse complement strand
GGCGACAGAAGGGTAGATGACTTCGATTTCAGTTTCACGATTTGCGGAAACACCAGCAATCGGTTGTGCAATCGCGGTTGCCATAGAATCGACCTTAAGCCTATGCAGTCAGTGAGTTTGTGCAGTTATAATTCAAGTCCGTAGCCTATCAAAGCGGTTGTGTAGATTCCAGCACACGGTAAGTGGTTGCCATTGCTGAGAACACTTTCGACTGAAATATTGTGTCAATTCGAAGGCGATCTTTGATTCTGAAAGCCGATCCGGAGTCAGGGCTGGGGCACTTTACTCGCATTCCTGGCTCAATTCGTCCAACGGGTACTCGCTAATAGGAAGACCTAGCGATCTCACTTCTTGCAGTCGCTTCCAACCACGTGTCACAAGTCCTTCTCTGGATTGTACATCGATCGGATCAAGTTCTGTTTTCGAGAAGGCGCCTTCTGCGTTTACAGGCTCGAAATTTGGGTCGACAATGAACTGCGCAAGCGTCGGGTTGCAGCGCAAGTGGCGCTCTGGAGCCGAGAGAAGTTGCCGACTGTCGATCTCACCAATGATGAACCTTAAATAGAGATCGCTTTGAGAGAGATTGGGAACTTCCTTACCGCAAACTTCACAAAGATATCCTTGATCACACTTCGCCATGTGGGCAGTCTCCGGTCAATTGCATAGAATCCTCGGTGGTCGAGCGGTCGATGCGCCTCGTGATTCTATCAGCATCATCACCGAGCGGTGAAGTCCCGTCGAAGATTTTTCATTACAGACTCCTTGATGTCACTCCCCAGCTTTAGTGTCCGGAATCCCGTCTTCGTCAATATGATGATGTTGGTGACGCTTGTCACCGGAGCCGGTTTCGCAATGACATTGGTTCGGGAGATGTTCCCGGAGAGCCGTCCTAACAAGATCGCGATTTCGGCAATCTATCCGGCGACTCAACCAGTAGAACTGGAACGGGCGATCACGATAAAAGTCGAAGAAGCGGTCCGTGATGTTGAAGGTGTCGAGAAAGTCGACTCCACTGTCTCGGAAGGATGGTCTCACACGACATTAACGCTATACAACGATGTCAAAAATGTTGATGTCGTATTGCAGGAAGTGAAGAACGAAGTCGACGCATTGCAGGATCTTCCTGAGGATCTGGAAAAAATCACCGTCACGAAAATCGAGCCAACTCTTCCAGTCATCATGGTCTCCATTTACGGAGACGGCGACGAACGCGCACTCAAACGTGCAGCACGGCAGATGAAAGATGAATTACTTGATTTACCCGGCGTGAGTGATGTTCAGCTTGCCGGGATTCGCGATGACGAAATCAGCATCGAAGTCGATCCGGAAAAACTTCTGCAATACGACCTGACTTTCGATGAAATCGCACTGGCAATCCGGCAGACCAACATCGATGTTTCAGGTGGGAACTTAAAAGGAGAGCGGTCTCAAGTTTCGGTCCGGACGATAGGTGAGAAACGGGAAGGCCGTGAACATGAAGATATTGAAGTCCGCGCCTTACCGGACGGACGAGTCATTCGTCTTTCTGATGTCGCGACTGTTCGGGATCAATTCGTTGATAGCGACATCAAAAGTTTTTGGGCCGGAAAACGATCTGCCACGCTCACAGTTCAGAAAACTGCCAGCCAGGATGCGATTCAAATCTCATCGTTGGTCAAAGCTTATGTTGCCGGGAAACAAGGTCTACCTTTCTCGCTGCAAAAAGAGAAGGACGGTTTTTTCGCAAAGTTGATGCCAGATTTTTCAGTCGTGACGAACGTTGTCTCCGGTCGGCCCGATCCAATGAAGGTCTACAAAGAGAGTCTGGCGAATCCTTTTCAGCATGAGTTTCAAGTCGAAGCACACAACGACCTAGCGAGATTCGTTGAAGGTCGGTTGGACCTGATGCTTCGCAATGGCAAGACCGGGTTACTTCTGGTGGTCATCAGTCTGGTCATGTTCCTGAATTGGCGCGTTGCCTTTTGGACGGCTGTCGGACTTCCGATTTCGTTCCTGGGAACATTTGTTGTGATGGCCTTATTGGGAGTCTCGATCAACTTGCTCTCTCTGTTCGGTCTGATCATCGTCTTAGGGATTATTGTTGACGATGCGATTGTGATCGGGGAGAACATTTACCGGCGTGTTGAGGAAGGAATGCCTGCGCGCGAAGCAGCAATTCTCGGAGCGGAAGAAGTTCAGTGGCCAGTCGCGACTGCCGTTTGCACAACGATTGCCGCTTTTCTTCCATTGATGTTCATCAAAGGCCAGATCGGCGATTTCTTTCGCGAACTTCCACTGGTTGTGATTGCAGCACTGTCAGTTTCACTGGTGGAAGCGCTGGTGATCCTGCCAGCACATTTGAGGCATCTCCCTTCTCGACAACAACGTCGCAAGGCCGTCCGGAAAAATGCGTTTCGCCGGATCGCAAGTTTTTTTGATCGCGTGCAGGTTGGCTTCTTAGACTTCTTGATGAAAATTTACAGCGGCCTGCTGCGAGTGGTTTTGCGTTGGAGGTACATTTCACTTTCGGTGGCAATGTCCGTTTGCCTGATGTCTTTTGGCTTATTCCTCGGCGAAGTTCCCGCCAATTCAAGCGGAGAAAAAGTTTCTACCAATGTCGATGAGCGGTCGTTTTTTGAGAAATACACACCTGGAAATATCGTGAAGTGGGAGTTCATTCAGAAGATGGACTCCGAATCGATGTACGCACAAATCGAAATGCCAGCAGGCACGAATGTGGACGCTGTTGAAGAAAAACTACGAATCATTAGCGATGCAGCAGTGCAAATCGAAGAAGTCGAAGGCGTGCAAATGGATGTCGGCGTGATGATGGACATCGGTGGAGCTGGCGGCATGGGGGTTGAGGTTGCCTCGAATGTCGGACAAATCTGGATCGAACTGATGGCTTCGGACGAACGTGAACAAAAAGGGATGCGATCATCTCAGGAAGTGCTTGCGGAGTTACGGGCCGTCTCCGAAAAATTCACCGGGGTGAATTCCGTAAAATGGCAAGTCATGAATGGTGGTCCCGGCGGGAAGGATATTGAGATCCGCATTTCCGGGCGTGAATTAGGGGAACTGGAGCAAGTTGTTCAGAAGTTCAAAGATCACCTTGCGACATACGCCGGAGTCGTTGACCTTGCTGACGACTACGAAGACGGCAAACGGGAACTCCAACTCAGTCTTCTCGATTCTGCCCGACCGACCGGCATCACGAAAGCTTCATTAGGGTCACACGTTCGCGGTGCGACTTATGGAGTCGAGGCTCGGCGCATCACTCGAAATCGCGAAGACGTAAAGATCATGGTCCGCTACCCCGAGGACTATCGCGAAGATGTCTTCAACATCGAATCAATGTGGGTTCCAACGCCGCTTGGCCCAGACGGAAAGCGTGGTTGGGTTCCGCTCAGGGAAGTTGCGGAAGTCAAAGAAACCCGAGGCTACACACAGATCCACCGCTCACAACAGCATCGAGCGATTACGATCTCCGGCGACATCGACACCGCTGTCACGGCAACGAGTGATGTCATCACTCGAGTGGAAGAAAATTTTGTTCCGGGAATTAAAAAGCAGCACCCCGGTATCGAAATCGAATTTCTCGGCAGCAGCGAAGAGCAGGCAAAATCGTTCAGCAGTCTCAAGCTGGCATTTCCGGTGGCACTACTGCTCATCTATTTAATGCTCGCGGCGTTGTTCAAATCGTACTTTCAACCGTTGGTTGTGATGTCCGCAATCCCATTCGGGTTACAGGGAGCAATTGTCGGTCACTGGATCACGAACAATCCGATGACGATCCTGAGTATGATCGGCCTCATCGCTCTGACGGGAATTGTCGTGAACGATTCCCTTGTTTTGGTCGACTTTATCAATCGTCGAATTCGTGAAGGAATGAGTGAATTCGAGGCCAGCATTCAGGGAGCCACTCTTCGGCTACGACCGATCTTGCTCACAACTGTTACGACGACTGCCGGGTTGACGCCGCTAATGTTCGAGAAGAGTTTTCAGGCGAAGTTCTTAATTCCCATGGCTGTCACGCTGACCTTCGGTCTGATCTTTGCGACTGTTTTGACTCTGCTAATTGTCCCCGTCCTGAACATGATCTTCTTCGATATCCGCAATTTCCTCGGCTGGTTGTTTGGAAAAGAGTGGAACACTCTGCAAATCGAAGAGTCACCGTCTCCTGCACTTGCAATGACCGAAGCGGACGTCTCCTGAAATGCAAAGCGACCCGACGCGGCAACTTATCTTTGTCTACGGCACGTTAATGCGGGGAAATTGTCGACACCATGTGCTCACTGAGCAGGAATTTCTTGGTGAAGCAAACACGAAACAACGCTACCGCTTATTCAATCTCGGAATTTACCCCGGTCTGGTCGAAACCGCCATTCATGGCTTCGCCATCCAGGGAGAGTTGTACGCCGTCACCCCAGAGTGCTTAAATAAACTCGATCAAATTGAGGCCGTCGAAACCGGTCTCTACGAACGAAAAAAAATTCAACTTCAATCACCGTGGGCGGACAGCGATGCCGAAGGCTACTTCTTTCTTGGAGATGTGAGTACCTGCACCGACATTGGTTCACGATGGAGCGTTGAGGTCGAATGAAAGATCAAAACGACATCAGCGTTTGGCGAAGAGTGCTTCAACAATTTTCTCTGCCATCCGTTGCGGATATGACTTTTGAAGAAGTTTCAGCAGGTTTCAGTGGAGCGAAGATTGTTTGCGTTTCTGCTGGCGATGAGGTCTATGCTTTAAGAGGCTGGCCAAATCCCAGCCTGCCCAGGCAACGCATCCAAGAGCTACATCGCTACCTGAGTTTTCTGAAAATCCATGAATTGCCGGTTGCCGTTCCGCACATTTGTCTGCAAAGCCATGCATCGCTGATTGAAGAGAGCGGCTTTCTCTGGCAGGTCGAACCCTGGCTGGATGGAACTACAAAAGACAAAAACAGCCTCACGACGACCGAACGCCAATCAATGATGCAAACGCTAGCAAAGTTACACCTCGCCTCATCTCAGTACGTTGCTTTGGATGCTGGACAGGAATGGTTCGGGACTCGCCACACAACGGTCCCTGCAATACGTGAACGGTTATCCTTGACCAGAAAGTGGAACGATGCTCGCATTCAAAAGTGTTGCGACGCGTTGGAATTCGCTCCTGTTGACATTCGCGATCTGAGCAAGTTGATTCTGGAACTCTATCGACAATACTCGTTAAGCATCGCCGGAGAACTTCAACAACTTTCAAATGTGATCTGTCCACTGTTCCCTTGTTGGCGGGATTTGTGGAGAGACCATGTCCTGTTTGAAAACGAAAAAGTCACCGGGCTGATCGATGCGTCGGCAACGCGTTTTGATCATGTTGGAACAGACTTGTCACGATTACTGGGAAGTTTTTTCGAAGATGACAAAGAGCAGTGGAAACTTGCTCTCGAGGAATACTCTGAAGTTCGTCAGTTGACTGCGACCGATCTCGCCATCATCAACGCTCTGGATCGAAGCTCTGTTTTGCTAAGCGGGATGACATGGGTCAACCGCTGGGAGCAGAGGCGCATTTCGGAAAGTAAAATCGCCTCTGTCGTTGAGCGTCTGGTCGTGATTGAGCGACGTATGAGCCAGCTGTGATTGTGAGTTTCAAGAGGACACTGTTTTGCCGGACACTCAAATTGTCCGGCTAACCGGTTCTCACTTTCTCGTAATTGAATATCATCTTGTTTCCAATCTCTGCTGGGGAACAAGCGAGATTACTCATCGAACTTAAAGTCAAACGAATCCCACGCTTGCGGTGGTGGAGCGGTGATTGTCATTTCTTCCTTTCGGATCGGGTGACTCAGTGTGAGTTGCCAAGCGTGCAATGCAATCGCTAACGAGTTCTCAAGCGTTGTTTTCGATCCGTATTTTTCATCGCCAATAATCGGGCAACCGCGACTGGCGAACTGGATGCGAATTTGGTGCATTCGGCCAGTGTCGAGATCAATTTCGACGAGTGCTCTGCCTTTGCTCACTGCCAGCGTACGGTAAGAGAGTCGGGCGTGCTTGGCACCAGTCGTATTCTGGCTTCGAATTTCAACTCGTGAATGATCCGGGATTCTGTAAATCCAATCTTCCAGAATATCCCCTGGTTTCGCAGGGACGTTTTCGAGAACCGCGAGATAGGTTTTTTTTACTTGCCGCTTCGCGAATTGATCCGAGAGCCGCGCTGCGCATTTTGAGTTTCGAGAGAAGATTGAAACCCCAGAGACCGGACGATCGAGCCGATGAGGGATGCCGAGATAGACAGTTCCCGGCTTATTGTATTTCTGTTTCAGGTACTCTTTCACCTGTTCCGCAAGACTTTGCAGCCCGGCGGGTGCTCCTTGCGAAATCACCCCGCTCGGCTTGTTGACCGCGATCACTGGACCATCTTCGCAGATGACTTGCAGGTCTGGGTTTCGTTGAACATGTCGATTCACAATACGAAATCCACCTACAGGCCATGTAGGGTCCTCACTGCGGACCATTGAAGGGTGCTCAACTCTCGGTCCGCAGAGCGGACCCTACCTCATTTCTAGTCATCGTAAGTGACAAGAGCGAAACAATCGTGAGGTGCGAGGATTTCGCGACCGTTCAGGAAGCCGAGTTCAATCAAGAATGCGCAGCTGACGACTTCGGCACCTGACTGTTCGATCAGTTTGATACACGCATTCATTGTTCCACCGGTTGCCAGGAGGTCATCCACCATGAGGACCTTATCACCTTTGGAAAAAGCGTCTGTGTGAATCTCCAAGGTGTCTGTTCCGTATTCCAGTTCGTAATGAAACGACTGTGTGTCGAAAGGTAATTTCCCGGGTTTACGAACAGGAACGAATGCAACGTCCAACTCGAGAGCCAATGGAGCGGCGAAGATGAATCCTCGCGCTTCGGCAGCAGCGATGGCGTTGATTTCTTGTCCACGATAATGATCTGCCAGTAGTTTGATCGTTTCTCGAAACGTCTCCGGGCAGGCCAGTAAAGGGGTGATGTCGCGGAACATGATTCCGGGCTTCGGGAAGTCGCCAACGTCGCGGATTTTATTTCGAATGTCCATGAATGCTATCTTATTCCTTGTTGTCTTCGTGATCTGCCGCTTGTGATTTGTTGATCAAGCCTTCTCTGGTGCGGAGAAGCTCAGTGCCAGCTGCTTCAAGCAAAAGGTCGGACATGAATGAACTGTCGTCGTTGTGGTCTAATCGAACGCTGCTCGCTTCCAGGTAGCTTCTTTCCGCTCTTTGCACGAGTTCCCTCGCGTCTGGGTGATGATCGTACAGTTTCTTGACGCTGAACCAAATCGAAAGTGCCTGTTCAATCTCCCCTTTCTCAAATTCTGCATCGGCCCGGTCAAGTGCCGCTTCGACGTAAGTCAATCGATCAAGGTTCGCTTCCGCTGAAGTCTCGGCAATCATTTGATCGAGTAGACTGGAATATGTTTGGTAATCTTCATCTCCCTTCAACAGATCGCGAAGGGCGATTAAACGTAACCTTGCCTCGGTGACTCGGCCCTGCTTTCTCAACTCCATCGCTTGTAAAACAATTGCTTCTGGTTCAGATTCTGGTAGCTCCTCCTGTTTCAAACTGCGACCGAGCAGGCTCTTACGGAGTTCGTAGACTTCGATTTCCTTTAGATAAGGTGCGACTTTCGGTTGCCAACGTTCCTCATCCAGTTCAAGAAGTTTGTCAAAGTTTTCACGCTTCGCCGCTTCCCAGGCAAGACCTTCCGGTCGAGACATGAGTTCAACACCGCGTTCGTAGAGACCTGCCTGAGAGGGGGTGTTCAATACTGAAAGACTATAGGCGCCGCCTGCCAGAAGTACCAGAACTCCGATCAGAACCCAGACATTGTCGAAGAGTTTAGTGAAGCCTTTCGCGGATTGTTCGGTATCGAGTTGTGCACGGAAAAGGTCGCGGACCAGAGTGCCGCCGACTTCATCATCGGAGAAGATTCCGTCACCAGCATCGACAATGGTTTCGGCAGTCCCTTCAAGTTCTGACTTTGCGGCAGCTTGTTGCTGCATGTCGATTTTTTTTGAAACTTCCGCGAGTCGCAAGCTCAGCACGTAAGCATCTGGGTAGCGGTCTTCCGGTTTCTTGGACAGACATTTGCAAACGATTTCGTCCAGCCAGAACGGAACCTCCGGGACCACGCGTTTCACGCTATCGAATTGAGCGAACCGGTGTTTCTGGATAATATCGAGGGCCGTTTTTCCGGTGAAGGGGGGACGACCAGTCAGCATGACGTACATCACGGCGCCGAGGGAGTAGATGTCGCTCTGCTTGCTCGCTCGCTTTCCCTGAGCCTGCTCTGGTGACATGTATTCCGCTGTCCCTAAGACTCCACCTGTCACGGTCAGTCTTCCGGTTGCGAAAACTTGCGCAACTCCGAAATCGGTGAGTTTGACGACGCCCTCTTCGTTCAGCAACAAATTCGACGGCTTCAGATCCCGATGAATAATCCCAGCGTTGTGTGCAGATTTCAGGGCTGTACAAATTTGCACGCCGATCTCAATCGCCTCTCGCCACGGGATGCGTCCATCGCGTTCCAAGCGACCCGCCAACGTTTCTCCTTTGACGTATTCCATCGTGTAGTAATACGACTCGTTGTCTTCTCCACTCTCAAAGAGTTCGACGATGTGAGCGTTTTTTAATTGCTTCATCGCGGCAATTTCACGTTCGAAGCGAGCGACAAAACCGGCTTCGCGAGCCATCGATGCAGGCAGGAGTTTCACCGCAACGAATTCATCTGTTTCTTTGTGCCGACCGAGGTAAACGGTCCCCATTCCTCCCGAACCAAGCTCACTTTCGATAAAGTAAGGACCGATGGTCGCAGGAAGTTTACGTTCAGGTGTCGGTGGGGTATCAGAACTGGACGTCGTCACGGTTGTCTACAATTCGATCAGCGGTTTTTTACGTTTCAAAACGGACTATAGTCTACGGTGCAACGATGTCCTCAGCAATTCTACTTGTCGCTCATGGCAGCCGTCGATCGGAAGCGAACGCCGATTTGGTGCGACTTGCGGAAATGGTCTCTGCCGAAGTTGGCAACAAAATTGTCGAGATCGGCTACCTCGAACTCGCACAACCCAGCATTCCAGATGGACTTCGCAAGTGCGCTGAACGAGGAGCAATGTCTGTCTCCATTCTGCCTTACTTCCTTTCACAAGGTGACCACGTCAATCGCGACCTCGTACAGTTTAGGAATCAGTTTCAAAAAGAATTCACCGATATTCCCTGTGTTGTTTGCCCACCAATTGGTTTGCATTCACTGCTCGTTGAACTGATGTTGTTGCGTCTGAAGGAAGGCAATGAAGCTAAGGCATCAACTGGCTCCGATAGCGAATGATTCCCGGAGATTTCGTTTGCAACGCCGGTGTTACTGTACCGTAAAGGGCATCGTTTCAGTCACAGATTTCCCGCTCAGTTCGTCGTAGACGGTGAGCTTGAGAACGTGCGGTCCTGAGTTGAGGTGACTCGGAAGATCGATGCGGTAGCTGTTGTAGTAGTCGGTGCGAATCGATCGGCAAAGATCCTCAGTGGCAGGGAAACTGTTACGATCGACTACTTGGCCGGTTTGGCTCCCTTGGTAGATTTCAATTGTGGATCTGAGTTTTGTGACAAAGAATCCATCGGCGGATGCCTCGCTTTGAAAATTCCGAACATCACAGTAAATCAGGACAGGTTGTCCTGCTGAAAAGACGTCACTTTCAAACTGATCGAAGCTCCCGAATCCGTTGATCTGCGAACAGAAATTGACATTTCGCAATTGCAACTTCGCGGTGATTTGAAGGTAGTGCGTTGCAGACCGAAGTTGTTCGATCGTCTTCGTCGACCGCTCGGTTGGGTCGATCCCTTTTTCGTTCAGGTAATTTGACAGGCCCCAAAAGATAGATGTCCAGAATTCCTGATCAACTGAATGCAGACCTGGGATTGGCTGCATCGCCAATTGTGGTTGATCATTAATGAGGTAGAGCATTCGTAGAGCGACTTGCTGCCGAAGTTCATCGCGGGAAAGAGTCCCTGATCCTGCCATTCCAGAAGCCGACGCTTCCGCCTCCATGACCGAAACGAGCTTATGAAGCTCTTCTTCCCAAAGTTCCGCACCGGGAGTGATTCGCAGATTGTTCGCTGGAATGGCTTGTGCCGTCTGCAACGGCCGGTCTTCGACCTCAAAGTTAACCACCTTCGCCTTTGAGTTCGCAGGTGCCGATTCTTTCTCCTCTTCGTGATTACGAAATGGATTAGAAATAATTTGCGGCAGCGGTTTGGGACGCCTGGCTCCTTTGTGTTCTGTTGAGTTCTGGTCATCATCACGGCCGAAGTTTAACGGATTGTGATCCCATTCCGTGAGAGATTTCAGCTTCCCTGTCCATTCTCGAGGCGGTTCATTTTTTTCAGGCGAGCGTTCTTCGTCAGAACGCGATTTCTCGCGTGTCTCTGTTTGTTTCGGCGCAGAATTTGTTGGTGAAAAAATCTCGCGACCGTCTTGGACGGAGGTCTCGATTTGATCTGCAGAGCTCACGGAATGCCCGGTCGTTAAGATTTGTGAGCTTTTGCGGTCTCGATTCGATTTGGAAGAGGCAAGCTCGGTATCGGGATTTCCGTCGTTGATTCGTCGAGACTTGAGTGCATAGGGCACCATTGCTGAGTCGATGGTCGCGAGATAATCCAACCATTCCGCACGTTCTGCGGCGGTGACATCTTTGAGTTCTGATTCAATCAGTTGCTGAGTTTCAGCATCGTGAGTCGGTTTCAAATTGGGCTTTGATCTCTGAGCAATCAACGGCTGGCGTTTGGGAATGTCCGCCGGCTCTACTTTCTCTGCTTCCTGCTGAGGAGGTTCTTCTGAGGTCGAAGAATGCGTTTTTACGAATCGAGAGGGGAATTTAAATTTCGGAGGCGTGGCAATTGACGAGCAACCCGTACAAATGACGAGGCCCAGCAAGCTGACGGATTTGGCAATTTGCCAGAACATCTCGGCATCCTTGCCGTAAATTGTTAAGTGAGGAGGGGAACGGATCGAAAACCATGATTTGCGACGCTACGCCATCTGCTAGACTGCAACAAGAGCAAACAAAAGCGGATTCCAACCACATTTTCAAAGTGGAAAAAATTGCCGAAGAGAAGCGGTGAATTCGCCTCAATCTTGTATTCCCAGAGTCCCCTTTCCCTTTATTTTGACATGTTTCGTTTTGCACAATGAGCCGAGAACGTCAGCCAGGACTGTTTGAAATCGAGCCAGAACCTGAACCGTGGGAACTGGCTGATAGTAGTGAATTTCTCGCTGCGCAAGTGGTGTTCAACCGCCCGATGGATACTGTGTATCACTATTTGGTCCCAGAAGTGCTGCGAGAACTGATCGAGCCGGGGCAGCGCGTACGTGTTCCGTTCGGGCGGGGAAACACATCGACGCTTGGTTACTGCGTTGGTCTGACGACAGATGTTTCGACACGTAAACGACTTAAAACGATTCTCGAAGTCGTCGACCGTGAGCCGCTGCTTTCGCAACAGATGCTCGATCTCACCGAATGGATTGCGAAGCGGTACCTCAATAGCTGGGGGCAGGTTTTGGAGAGCGTGGTTCCAGCGGGAGTCAAAAAACAGGCTGGCACGCGCGAAGTTGTTTTCTATCAAGTTGCGGAAGGGATTGACGATCTTGAAAAGCTGAAACTTCCGAAGAAGCAGCGCGTGGTGATGTCAATTCTCGCCAGCGCTGATGTTCCGATGCGTGTTGATGTTCTCTCTGAAGCTGCAGACTGTGGGACATCGCCCATCAACTCTTTGAAGAAAAAGAAGTTAATCATTCCAGAACGACGCCGAGCGCGCGTGACCGAGATTGATGACATTCAAGTTGAGCAACAAGCTGATCTCAAATTGAACCAGGAGCAGCAAACGGCTCTGGACGAAATTCTAAAAACTGTTCGTGCCGCACAACACGAAACAATTCTACTGCACGGAGTCACCGGCAGCGGCAAAACGGAAGTTTACATTCAGGCGATTCGAGAGGTTGTCAGCTATGGACAGCAAGCCATCGTGCTGGTTCCGGAAATCAGTCTCACTCCGCAAACGATCCGCCGTTTCCGGGCAAGGTTCGAAAACGTCGCCGTACTTCATAGTCATCTCAGTGATGCTGACCGTCACTGGCACTGGCAGCAGATTGCTGAAGGAGACGTTCAGGTCATCGTCGGCGCGCGAAGTGCGATCTTCGCCCCAACGCCGCACCTCGGTTTGATCATCATTGACGAAGAACACGAAACGACCTTCAAGCAACATTCGACACCACGCTATCACGCGCGAGAAGTCGCGCGAGAACGCGCGCGGAGCGAAAGCATTCCACTGATTCTGGGAACGGCGACTCCATCACTGGAATCACTCGTGCGAACGATTGACGGACACGACAAGCGGATCGTTTTGAAAAATCGTGTCGAGCAACGACCGCTACCACCGGTGAGCGTTGTTGATGTCCGCAATGATCCGATGATTATGAGGCGTCATTCGCTGGGGCGAGCGATGACGAATTCGATGCAGCAAGCTTTGAAAGCAGGCGGGCAAGTCATTTTGTTCTTGAACTTACGGGGGTTCTCGCCGGTTCTGTGGTGTCCGAAATGCACAGGCATTCGCTGCCCTGACTGCGACATCACTCTCACCTGGCACAAGGATCGCAGTCTGTTGCTCTGCCACAGTTGTGAGTTTTCGATGGAAGCTCCAGAAAGATGCCCGACTTGCGGACAGCCAGGGATGCGATTCCTCGGTGCTGGAACGCAACGACTCGAAGCGGAAGTGAAAAGCAAATTTCCCGAATCACGCATCGTCAGGATGGACAGCGACTCGATGCGAAAGCCAGGCAGCCACGATGAGGCGCTCACCGCTTTTCGAGAAGGAGAAATCGATATTCTGCTTGGAACGCAGATGATCGCCAAAGGTCTCGACTTTCCGAACGTTACCTTAGTCGGAGTCATCGATGCCGATACGCTGCTGCATCAACCCGACTTGCGCGCTTCCGAGCGGACTTTTCAACTCATCGCACAAGTCGCCGGACGAACTGGACGTGGTGAAAAAGGAGGACGTGTTCTCGTCCAGACGATGAACCCCGACGAACCAATCATTCAGTTCGCCGCGCAACACGATTACGACAACTTCGCCCGTTACGAACTCAAACACCGAAAAGCGATGAAGGCGCCTCCATACCGGAGCATGGCGCGCGTGATTCTTCGCTCTCTCGATGAGAAAACCGTCGAAACCGAATCCAAACGAGTCGTCAAGATCATTCGCGATGTCATCAAGGAAAAGAACCTCGACGTGCGAGTCCTGGGGCCCGCTCCTGCTCCGATTACTCGACTGAGAAAGTTTTACCGCTTCCATTTCCAGATGACCAGCGATGAAATCGAGACAATTCAGGGTTTGTGGCGGGATGTTGTGCCACATTTGAAGGTTGCAACGGCAGTAGAACTCACAATCGACGTCGACCCAGTCGATTTACGCTGACGTCACCCTGCGTGCCTGTTAGAACTAGCGAAGGTTGACCTGCCAGCAATAACTCCCGTAAACTGTATGTCAACCTTGGTGCGGGTGTTCCATTTTTCATCTCGTAACACAAAAGAGAGAATCCGTTGCGAGCTATTATCAGCGACATTCACGGCAACCTTGAAGCATTGGAAGCCGTTTTAGAAGATATTCACAAACAGGGCATCACAGAGATTACCTGTCTGGGGGATATCATTGGCTATGGTCCCAATCCACGCGATTGTATTGACTTGGTGATGAAGAATTGCCAACTCACGATTCTTGGCAACCATGATCAGGCGGCGTTATTCGACCCTGAAGGGTTCAACGCAGGCGCCGAACGAGCAATTTTCTGGACGCGTTCCATGCTCGAAGCTGGTGATCCTGACGGCAATGAACGCCGCTGGGAGTTCTTGGGAGAGCTTCCCAGAATGAAAAGAGACGGCGAATTCCTGTTTGTTCACGGTTCGGCTCGGAATCCGCTTAATGAGTATGTCTTTCCGGAAGACGTGTACAATCAGCGGAAAATGGAGAGGATTTTCGGACTTGTTGACAATTATTGTTTTCAGGGGCACACTCATATTCCAGGGGTTTTCACTGAGGATTACAACTTTCTCTCTCCTGATGAAGTCAATTTCCATGTCGTTCTTGGTGACTCGAAGATGCTCTTCAACGTCGGTTCCGTCGGACAGCCCAGAGATGGGGACAATCGCTCGTCCTATGTGATTCTCGACGAAGAAGCGAAAACCGTCACATTTAAGCGAGTCGAATACGATTATGAGAAGACGTCGGCGAAAATCTATCCGGTTCCAGAACTAGACAACTTCCTCGGTGATCGACTTCGTGATGGTCGTTAGAGTACTTATGTGCTTTGTCTTACGTGTTTTGCCTCACTAGAATCACCGTTTCATCTGGCGAAATTTGTTTTCGGGTGAAGAGACTAGAGCAACCTGATCTGATTGAAATTGTGCTGGTTTTGCGAGTCGGACTCGTTTGACCCGCTTCAATTCTTGGGAAATCAGCACAACCTGCTGGTCAATTCGCTCGACTTCCTCATAATGTGCGGTTTGCGTGATCCACTCGATTTGGGTCACCGTTTGCAATCAATACCCTGCCCACGTTGGAAACAGGCACTTTCAGCTTTGCTGAAGTCAGCTTTGTGGTGATTTCAATCTCCTTCCCGGGCATTTACGAACAGAGGTCGAAGAGGTCGCATTGCGACCTCTTCGACCTGGTTTAACGAATAGACTCGATAGTGAAAGGAACGGTCTCTCCGGCCGTCTCAAACGCTCATGGATCAGCGTCGATACATGTTTTTCGTCCTGTTGACGATGGTCTTCTTTTTGATCTGGTCGCGCATTGCTCCGCAGCTTTTTCCAGAACAGTTCCCGAAGCCAAAGAAAGACATTGTTGCAGCAGAAAAAGACAATGTTGATGAAGACGCCCTTCTGGAAAATAAGGAAGCGCCGGACTTGGTGAGTGGAGAATCCGATACCGGAGAGCCCGAAGTTGAAAAACCAAAGCCGGAAGAAGCGCCAGTAGAAGTAGAAAAGGTCGAACTCAAAAAATTCGACAATCAGCAAATTCTTCTGGGGCAGGAAGGATTTGAAGCAGGGTTCTTCGTACAAGCTCAAGTGAATACCCAGGGAGCTTCCATCGATTGGGTCCAACTGACTGACGAACGCTACACAACTCTCGACCGGAAAGAACAACTCAAAGTTGTTGGGAACCCGATGACACTCGAAGACGGCAAACGCGTGCCGAAAACCTTCGAGATGTCCGTTCTCCAAATCGACAGCCAGCTTGAAGAATTTGAAACGTCGCTGGCAGAAGTCGACTGGGAGATTTTGAAGCAAGACGCGGATTCGATCACTTTCCGTTATCCGTCGCCGAAAGGTGACCTGGAAGTTTTGAAGACGTATCGGATTGAAAAAGGTGAGGAAAAGAAACGCGACGAATCACCGAACGGCTACATGATCAATATGGAAATCGTGATCCGTAACACTTCGAAGAAAACGATTGAAACCGCTTATCGCCTTCAGGGACCAGTTGGCATTCCGCTGGAGAATGCCGACAACACGCGGTCGTTCCGCGAGATCGATATCGCGACGATTGAAGATCCCAGAGACCCGACCGACCTCACGATCATTCATCTCACTGCTGCCGCTTTGGTCAAGCAAGTCAAAAAAGCCAAGAACGACGATGGGAATCCGGTCGTCTCTTGGCGCGAGCCGATTCACTATGCCGGCATGGATGTTCAATTTTTCACAGCGCTGCTTCTGCCAGATCGACCAGACGGAGATCAACTGGATCCCTATTTCGAGTCAGTCCAGCCGCAACTCTTGCTGAAAACTGAAAAGCCTGCTCAGAGTCACATTTCCCTGACACTTGATTCGCAGAAGCAAAAGATCAAGCCAGGCAAAGAGGTCGTTCACTCATTCAAAACATATTTCGGACCGAAGCGCAAGCAGCTTCTGGAACCGATTTTGGCTGGTGATGTCGTTCGTCTGGGGTGGTTTTCTTTGATCGCCAAGGCGATGCTCAAAGTTCTGGATTTCTTCCACACGTTCGTCGGACTTCCTTACGCCTTTGCGATTATTCTGCTCACAGTTGTCGTTCGGGGAATGATGTTCCCGATCTCCAAGAAGCAGGCGATTGAATCTGAAAAGATGAAGATCCTGGCTCCGAAATTGAAAGAGATTCAGGAAAAACACAAAGACAAGCCGGAAGAATTCGCCAAGGCATACAGGGCGTTTCAGAAGAAATACAACTACCATCCGATGGTCGGTTGTCTGCCGGCACTCTTGCAACTGCCGATTTTCTACGGACTGTATACGTCACTCTATAACGCCGTTGATTTACGGCTTGCTGAGTTTTTGTGGATCAATAATCTCGCCGCTCCAGATGCGTTAGTCGAATTCGGGTTTACGATTCCCTGGCTCGGATTTACAACGTTGAACTTGCTTCCGCTTGTGACAGTATGTTTGTTTGTCGCTCAGCAAAAAATGTTCACGCCTCCTCCAACATCTGAAGAACAGGCGATGACGTACAAGATGATGAACTACATGATGATTTTCATGGGGTTCATGTTCTATCGTGTGCCGGCTGGACTCTGTCTGTACTTCATCTCCTCCAGCATCTGGGGCATGTGTGAACGAACACTGTTGAAAAAGAACGTCAACGCAGATGGAACGGTCGACGAACCGGACGAACCACCTCCAACGACGAAACCCAAAGACGAACCGCCAAAACCGGACAAGCCTCCCGGATTCCTCGAACGTCTCCGTCAAGCCGCCGACGAAGCTCAACAAGCTTCACACGGTGCAGCCAACGAACGGAAGTATTCAAAGCAGCGAAAAGACAAGAAGAAAAAGCGTTAGGAGTGAAGGTCTCTGTGACGGAGACTTTCAGCAGTTAGATTGAGATATTTGTCGCAGTAAACTTTTTTACTGCGAATAGGCTGCGTGCAGTTTGGCGAGAATTGCTTGCTCTAACAGGGGGTCTCGACCGGCTGGAATCCATAGAGACGGCGCCGATTGCCCGACGACGGGATTCAGGTCGCGGTTGAGAGGTTGGCTTTCCTGAAATGTTGCCGCACCAGGTGAATTTGCAGCCAGACCGGGGAGGTCTTCGATCTCCTTGTAGGCAGCAACCGTCACGACGAATCCGCCGCCTTGCTCTTGTTGCTGCATGCTGATCTGCACGGTTCTACGTACCGATTGCAGTGTCCCTTCCAGGCGATTCGAAAAACCGACAGCGTCTTTGTGCCATGGTTCGAGAAGGCTGGCTCCGACTTTGGGTGCTGTTTGAATCACTTTCCCCAAGCGATTTTCACGTTCGATTTCAAAGTTGAAATCGTGAATCACATCGACGGCCCGCTCCCAGACAAGTTCCTCGTTATTCGTCACCACAATGAGAGGATTCCCGATGGGTTGTTGCTGTCCACCGAATGGCGCAGCAGCAAATCGCCCTCCCGGCGGCATCGCACAGCCATGACTCAGGAGGAGAGTGAGAACGAAAACAAGGAAGGATGGTTTCAAGAAGGGGTGTTCAGGTGGGGATTTCGATTTTTAGAAGAGAATAACCGACAGTCGTTCTGTGTCGATTCATCTACAGACCGCGAAGTGTCTCGAATAACTCGATTTGCAGCAAGACCTTTCTGAGACGGGAGTTCTGTCACTGGTTTCATGATCGGGGAGTCGCTGTAAGTGCTTTTGAGCTTGTAAGTTCACGCGACTCGAAGTGGTTGTAAATTGGCGAAGCTGTACAGCAGACTGTATGATTGAGACCTGCAATGGCTCAAACTTTTGCGGAATTGCCCGCTCTCACTCAGGATTGATCACTCATGCAAAAACAACATTCAGTACGTTTTCATCAACTAGCGGCTTCTGTTCTTGCCGTATTGTGTTGTTCGAGTGCTGTCTTCGCCGTTGGGCCAGATGCGCAACAACTTAAGTTATCTCGCAATCGAGGAATTGAATTTCTTTCGATTTCTCAGTCAGACGATGGGAGTTGGACCTCACCTCATGCACCTGGAGTGACTGCTCTCGTCGCCCAATCATTGTTGCAAAGTGGTGTCCCTGCAGATGACGAAGTGGTTCTCGCGGCATTCAAGCATTTGAGGAGTCATATTAAACCGGATGGTGGCATCTACGATAAAAACTCTCTGCACCGGAACTATGAAACGTCCATTTCGCTCATGGCATTTCAATCCGCAAACGCGGATGGTCGACACGATGCTTTGGTCAAAAATGCCGTCAAGTTCCTCAAGAAACTTCAATGGGATGAAGAAGAGACCGGCGGTAAAGCGGACGCTGCCTTCGGAGGGTCTGGGTACGGGAAGCATCAGCGTCCAGACTTGTCTAATACGACCTTCTTCCTCGAAGCATTGAAATCAGCAGGAGTCCCAGCGGATGATCCCGCTGTTCAGAACGCATTATCGTTTATCTCCCGATGTCAGAACCTGGAAAGCGAACACAACACAACGCCGTTTGCATCAAAAGTGAATGATGGCGGATTCTATTACACACCAGCAGCAGGCGGAACGTCTCAAGCAGGAGTGACTCCGAACGGCGGATTGCGTTCCTATGCGAGCATGACTTATGCAGGCCTGAAAAGCATGATTTACGCAGGCTTAGAGAAAGATGACCAACGTGTCACCGCTGCACGCAACTGGATCACACAGTTTTATACCATTGATGAAAACCCTGGCATGGGGCAGCAAGGGTTGTTTTACTATTACCACACTTTCGCGAAGACGCTTGATGTTTTAAATGTCGCTGTCTTCGAAGAAGCCAGTGGAAAAAAACACGACTGGCGGAAAGAACTTGCGGAACACCTCTTTAGCGTTCAGAAAAAAAACGGAAGCTGGATCAATCCAACAGACCGTTGGTACGAAGGCGATCCAAATCTGGTCACAGCATACGCTTTGCTGGCATTGCAGTATTGTGAAGTCCCTGCCGAATAGTGAAAAGTGATTTGCTCTAGAAAAGCATTTAGCCACACTCCAAGTGTGTGGCTAACATTTAAAAAAGCGGCACCAGTTTTCACTAGCGCCGCTTCTCGGAAACGATTCAGATTATGCTGCGTTGATTACTTTTGTGCGACGAGTTTCGGGCCAGATTGAACAGAGGGAGTCGTGGCACTACGTTTTGTTGCTTTCCAGGTAGCAACCTGAATGACCGATGGTGATGTTGGCTGAGTTGCAACAGGACCACGTGAAGGTTCGATCACTTGTTGTGGTGCAGGTGTTGGCTCTGGATTGCGGCGGTAGATCGGAGTTTGAATAGGAACTTCCTGACCGTCTCCAAATGAATTCGGCGTGATGATCCCTTTCGGTCTCACGGCGGATTTCGTTGGCTCGTTCCCTTTGGCTGTTGCCGGTGTTGGTTCTGGGGCAGATGCCGTGGTGGTGCCACCTTCGCCGACATAAACCATTCGGGTTTGCGTTCCGATCGCAACGCGTTTCTTCACTGTATAGGGCTCGTAAGCGGTGACTGTTGAATCTTCCCAGACAGTTTTCTGAACAGGGAATTTCTGAACCGTGGTCACAGGCACTTGTCGTGAAACGTTGTAGCTGACTTGTCGAGTCGTCGGGATTTGGACAGTACGTTGGACGGGCACATTGTAAGCGACTACGTTCGGGACGTATTCACGACGAGCGATTGCATTGGGAGTGATTGAGTTGCGAAACGCATAGCCGAGGCGGTTCAATTCTCCAACCAAACCTGGGCGACCATCGTAGTTGCATGGAGACATCTTCGGTACCGGCTGATAGGCAGTTCGCCAGTAGCTGTTGTTCCGTGTGACTTGGCGACATTCGTTAATGGTTTGTGTCGTGTAACTCGGGACGTTGACTGTTTTGACTTCATTCACTGTCTGGTAGGTCACGACTTCTCGTTCTTCCATGACTGTGATCAGCTTCGCGACCTTTGTTGGTTTTTGGACGGTCTTGTACTGCACCACTTCAACGTCTTTGTAGACGGTGGAGGTGACTGGCTTCATGCAAGGGCAACTACTGACCGAGGCTGTCTGATAGACAGGGGCGATCGACACTACTGGAGCGGTCCCGCACGGGGTGCAGCCATTGTAGTATGGTTGTCCAAAAAACTGTGCATTCGCGGTTGAGGAAATGCCACACGCTGCTGCCAGCAAAGCAATACCTGCGATGGCACGGTTACTAATTCCGAACATCTGAATGTTCCTGATTTCGAGGATAGAAGGAGGTGTTTCCGAATGGAGAATTGAGTTGGGGCTGAGGGAAGTTCCGCATCTGCCCCGCGTTGTGGGGAGCGGTTTTTTACGGGAATCTGAAAAACCGGTCAAGACGAGCGGGCATTTCTGCCGATAGGAACCGTCTGATTGCAATTGTTACATTGAAAGGCACCGACATCGGCATTTCCTCAAGTTTTCGAATGAGAACTGAACGCGCTGCGTGAGATGTGACGATCGCGGGGGCAGAGGTTCTTGTGTTCTGGTGCTCAGCGATAGATCTTTGTGATGGCGGAAGACGTAACTCTCGGCAGTGGAATAGATTGTTGCTTTCCCGGCCGCCTGTTAGGATGAAATTGCGTGGTAAAGAATTTAGATATCAGTTGAGGCAATCAACGCTGAACGCTGGACACCGTAGAAATGTAGTTGCAGAAAGGCACGGTATGTATTGCACCGCCTTCGAGTGGTTTGGCGCGCATTTGGTCGACGACGAATCCGGGACCGGAACTCGATTTGTAGTTTGGGCTCCCAACGCACAGGAAGTCTGTGTTGTTTGTGACCGAAACGATTGGACTCACGGAGGCTTCTACCTCAATTCGAGCGACGAGGGAGTCTGGACAGGCATCATCCCGGAGATGCAGGCAGGCGAAGCATACAAATACAGCCTCCGCCTACCAGGTGGGCAGACTATTGAGAAAGCTGATCCGTACGCCTTTTACGCAGAAGTTCCGCCCCAAACAGCGTCGATCATTTGTGATCTCGATGCCTATCAGTGGGCTGACGAAAGCTGGGTGCAGCAGCGTCGGGAGACCAACTGGTTCGAGAAGCCGACCAATGTCTACGAAGTCCATTTAGGGTCATGGCGTCGCCCGAAAGATGGTCGCAAGTATTTCAGCTATCAGGAATTCTCGGAACAACTCATCGACTACGTTGTCGAAATGGGATTCACGCATCTTCAACTGATGCCAATCACCGAATTTCCGTTCGACGGGTCGTGGGGATACCAGACGACAGGTTACTTCGCGCCGACAAGTCGATTTGGATCGCCAACCGAATTCATGTCGTTTATTGATCGTTGCCATCAGGCAGGGATTGGTGTTTTTATCGACTGGGTTCCGGGTCACTTTCCGACGGACGGTCATGGGCTGGGACAGTTTGACGGAACGGCTCTGTACGAACATGAAGACCCGCGCAAGGGATTTCATCCCGACTGGAACACACACATCTTTAACTACGGGCGAAACGAAGTTCGAAATTTTTTGCTTTCAAGCGCGCACTTTTGGTGTGACAAATATCACATCGATGGAATTCGAGTCGACGCTGTTGCGTCGATGATTTATCTCGATTACTCCCGCGAAGAAGGAGAGTGGATTCCCAATGAATTCGGCGGGAGAGAAAACCTGGAAGCGGTCAGCTTCCTGAAGGATTTTAACACTTCTCTGCACGGAGAGTACCCTGGGATTTTAACGGTCGCAGAAGAATCGACATCTTGGCCTGGAGTCAGCAAACCGGTCTATGATGGCGGGCTTGGGTTCTCGATGAAGTGGGACATGGGCTGGATGAACGACACACTCAGCTATATGCGAAATGATCCGGTGCATCGTCAGCACCACCAGAATCAACTCTCATTCCGATCGCTGTACGCGTTTAGCGAAAACTTTGTTTTACCTCTTTCGCACGACGAAGTTGTCCATGGCAAGAAATCCTTAATTTCGCAGATGCCGGGAGATCAGTGGCAACAATTTGCAAATCTGCGGCTGTTGTTCGGCTATCAGGCGACCTTGCCAGGAAAGCATCTCTTGTTCATGGGAGGAGAAATCGGTCAATGGATCGAATGGAATCACGATGCCGAGCTCGACTGGAATCTTCTCGAATTTGAAACTCATGCTGGCATTAAAAGGTACGTCACCGATCTCAATCATCTTCTCATTCAGCACCCGGCTCTGCATCAGTTGGATTGTTCAAGCGAAGGCTTCAGTTGGATTCAGGCAGACGATGCCGCGAACAGCGTTTACGCTTACTGCCGTTTTTCAAAAAACGCAGATGAAACTTTGGTCGTTGTTTTGAATATGACCCCTGTTCCGCGCGAAGGATACCAAGTCGGCGTTCCCAAACCGGGATTCTATAAAGAATTACTGAATAGCGACGCCTCAATCTACGGCGGAACAGATGTTGGGAATGGTGGTGGCGTTGATTCTAAAAAGACTCCTCTGCACGGGATGAAGCAAAGCATTGAACTCACGTTGCCACCACTGGGAATGCTAGTGATGCGCGCCGAGTCATCGAGTCAGTAAACTTTTTTCGCTCTCATTATAGATGCTTCCCAGGCTCTTCAGAAGCAAAGCCGGGTTGAGGCATTCGAGAGAACGCTTTATATGTGTCGAGACAAAGATTCGAATGCGTTCAGGCATTCGAACCTCGCTTTACCGTACACTGCGAGTTTCTGGAGAGAACAGATGCGCAATTCAATGCTATTCCTGATTGTCAGTTTTGCTTTGTGCCGCGTGGTCAACGCCCAAACAGGGTTGCCTGCCCCTGCAATTTCTAGACAGGTGAATGAAAAGAAAATTGGGCGGGGTCCCTGGTTTAACGAGGAAGGTTTCACGCCGGACGAGGCTGTGAACATTGCTGTCTATGAAAGTTGTAACCGTAGCGTCGTGAACATTTCGACACTGGCCGTTCGGTCCGAGCGACTGTTTCTTCGTACGACTGAAGAAGGGAATGGGTCCGGCTCGGTTTTGGACAAGGAGGGGCACATTCTGACCAATTATCATGTCATCGAACGAGCACAACAGGTTCGCGTGACGTTGCACAACGAAGAGACATATCCAGCCAAACTCATTGGAGCTGATCCTGTCAACGATATCGCCGTGATTAAAATCGAAGTAAAACCGGAAGAACTTGTTCCCATTGCGCTGGGGGACTCCGAGCATCTTCGAGTTGGAATGCGAGTTTTCGCTTTGGGAAATCCCTTCGGTCTGGAACGAACCATGAGCAAAGGGATGATCTCCAGTTTAAATCGAACCCTTGAGATTCAACGCAACTGGATTATTCAATCGGTGATTCAAATTGATGCGTCAATCAACCCCGGCAACTCAGGTGGGCCGCTGATCAATACACATGGCAAGTTGATTGGCATGAATACGGCAATTGCCAGTCGAGTTGAACAGAGTGCTGGAATCGCATTTGCCATTCCGGTCAATCTGATACGCCGAGTTGTTCCAGAACTCATTGAGCATGGTCGAGTGATTCGAGGCGAACTTGGAATTACTCATGTTACTGTGACTGATCATGGTCTTCGCGTCTCTCGTCTCACTCCTGGCGGACCAGCAGAAAAAGCAGGGATCAAAGGACCATCGACCACTCGGCGCGGTCCCGTTGTTATCGTCAATCGAGCAGCGGCCGACACGATTATTGCGATTGATGGAGAAACTGTGACATCAGCTGCAGAGTTTCTTGGTCTCATTGAAAGCAAGAAGCCCGGAGACGTGGTGACTCTGACGATCCTCAGGGGGGATCAGACAATTGATGTTTCGATCAAACTTGGGACAGATGCAAATCGTCGCGACAAGAGCAATTGATTTCCGGATGAGAGCGAACCACTCTTTCCCACCATTGCACAAAAAAAGCCCGCTTGTCGCCGACAGTTGTCGTGACAAGCGGGCGTCTCCGTGTCGTGGGGTGAATAAAACCAGCTAGCTTAAAATGGAAAAGGTCCCGACCAAGTGACACGGCATAAACGGGAATAATACGGAGATATTTTAGCAAAAACGGTGCCGATAGCTAGTGGACTTTCTGAGACCTGACGTTTCACAACTCAGGGAACTGGTTTGGCAATCAGGAACAGCGACTTGAATCATGGATTTAGAGTATTTCACGAGAGGCGGATTGACTCAGTTGGTGGTGCATCTTGAAGCAATTCACCTCAATGTATGATCAATTTCCAGTTTAAGTCGTAGAAAACCTGCCCAGCTTATTTCTGTTTAGAATTGGTATGCTTCCTGCATAAGAACAAAGAGTCGGACGAGTAAGCATAGGCCCGCACTTGCTCGTACGTACGGCGACAAGCGTTTCCGGAGAGTCTCTGGAGACGCTTTCGTCGTTTAAAGTGCTTTTGAAAATGTGCAGATGCGACATGTCTCGTAGCGATATTGTATAATGGGACGCGTTCACTACCACAAAATAACATATGGACAGGATTTTCAGGGTCACTCAACTTCCAGGAAAGCCATTGATGGACGAGCCGGATGCAACACGAATTCACAGACCTCTTTATGAATCTGCCTTTTTGATCGTTCAACGTGGCGACGCCCTTCTCGAAGTTGTAGAACTCCCGGCGAATGGCAGGCTGACGGTGGGGCGAGCTTCGTCCAATCGTATCGTTCTTCAAGATCCGAAATGTAGCCGAGAACACTGTGAAATTTTTCACCAGGGTGGACAATGGTATCTGCGCGATCTCGATAGCCGCAACGGGTTGACGGTGAACAAACACCGCGTTGCTGGTGACCATTCACTAAAATATGGCGAAACAATCGGGATTGGGCTTTGCACGTTGCTCTTCAGCGACAAACATCCAGATCATCAGGAAATGGGTTCGGGTTCTCGGGCAGAGGCGGATTCTGGGTTTCAAATTATTGAACGACAAGCAGGGACGCAGTTCGATAATCCTTCCATTCAGCGAGTTCAAGACCATCGTGACGGAGCGACCGAGCTCTTTCAAATGGCTCGCCTCATGGCTGCCCCAACAACGGTTCGAGAGCTAAGTCGCGTTGTTCTTGAGGGTTTGCTCACTTTCACTGGGGGCACGCTTGGTGGCGTGTTGCTGGATGTCGAAGCGAAGGAGAAACCGAATCTCAGGAATACCAAAGCCTTCGCTCTTCAGGGGTGTGAGGACTCTGGACGGCTATCAACGTACCTGACGCAGATCGTTCTTGACGAACAAAATGCGATTCTGGCTCACGACATCTCCAAGCATTCTGCCTTTGCTGCTCAAGACAGTTTACAGGAACTTGCCGCTGAAAGTGCGATCTGTGCGCCGATTCGGCATGGAAACCAATTGTACGGTGTTGTGCATATCTACTGTGTGAATGCAGAGAATCCGATGACCCAATCGGATCTGGAGTTCGTACTCGCTGTCGCAGATCAAATGGGAGATCACCTGCATACGCTTTTGGAGAAAGAACAACTGGCAGTCGGTCTTCAGAAGTCAAAGAATCAAATTTCTGAGTTACAAGACCAACTCGGGGCTGAAACGGAACTTGTTGGAAACAGTCCCGCTCTGGATGCAGTTCGGAAATCCATTCTGCGTGTTGCTCCGACTGATGCTCTCGTTCTGATTCGGGGTGAAAGTGGCGTCGGAAAAGAGTTGGTCGCGAGGGCTGTTCACTTTAATAGTCTGCGGAAAGAGGAAGCATTCATATGTGTGAATTGTGCTGCACTCACCGAAAGTTTGCTGGAAAGTGAACTCTTTGGCCACGAAAAAGGGGCATTTACCGGCGCCTCAGCTCGGCGTGCTGGGAAATTTGAACAGGCTGATGGAGGAACGCTCTTCCTTGATGAAATCGGAGAAATGAATCTCGAAATTCAAGCGAAGTTCTTACGTATTATCGAAGGTCAACCGTTCGAGCGAGTGGGAGGTGGTGACCCGATTCAGGTTGACGTTCGCGTTGTGACAGCAACGAATCGCGATTTGGAAGAAGCCGTTCGAGAAGGAACTTTTCGACGAGACCTTTATTTTCGCTTACAAGTGATTGAAATCAACGTCCCGGCATTGCGAGAGTATCCTGAAGACATTCCGGCCATTGCTCAACATTTTGTGGACCGGTTTTCTTCGAAGTCGAATTTCAAAACTCGTGGTTTCGGCACCGCTGCGGTGCGTAAGCTTCAGGCTCATCCTTGGCCAGGGAACGTGCGTGAACTCCGAAACGTCGTGGAACGCGCTGTCATACTGTCAGATCATGAGGTGCTTCAACCCGAAGATGTCGTGCTGACCAACCTGCGGATGATCGACGATCTTCTGGATGAAGAATCCAAGACGGAAGTGAATGACAACACGGAACAAGAATTCCTCGAAACCAGTGTCGATCCGATGGTCGACCTGTTTGGAAGTTTTATTCAACAAGAGACGAGCCTCGACGAGCTTGATCGCTATTATATTCAGGCTGTGCTCGAGTTCACCGAATGGAATAAGTCAAAAGCATCAAGAGTTCTGCAGATCGAAAGAACAACCTTAGATCGACGTCTTAAAAAATATGGGATCTCGCGGCCGGGTGGCGATGAAGGTGAAGAATAGGGTACATTGCCCGGCCATGGCTCCCGTGACGAATAGTTCCTCCTCAATGCACTGAATTCCGCGGGGGAGAACGTGCGAAGTAATTATTAAATGTACTAGAATTCATGGCCTCGTCTGAAGAACAACTACAGGGTTACGTGAATCGCTGTCAGGAACTTATGGCCCATGCTTGGGTCGTTCGAGCGTTTCTTCGGCACGCCGATGAAATTGAGGATTATCCTGAATTGACCAACACCTGCAGAGCCATCTTTGATATTGCTCGCGCGTTGGAAACTCGCGTCGATGACTCTCTCGGCTACTTTAAAATGCTCAACAAGAAGTTGGGGAAATTTCGAGTTGCTGTTGAGCAATTTTCAGACGATGTCACAGAAATTTCAACGCATACGAATTATTCCCAAAGTCTCATCTCTCTGAGGGCGTGCATTAGGGAGCTCGAAGAAACTTTGAGTGCCGCCCGAATTGTCGCTCAATCCGATAAATAGTGGAACGTTTTCCACTTCACATGGAACGAAATGTCCTTAACGTACTTCTGTTAAAGACTTTGTGTCGCACCATTTTGCAGTTTTTATTGTTGGGGTGTCCAAGGTCGCTTTTTTGCGAGCAACCCCGAATAGCCTATCCTGCCAGTTTTCTTCCCCGATTCTTCGTTGGATTCGTTAAAACCCGAATATTTTCACAAGTTCATCCACTCTTAAGAACGATACAGGTGATAACGGACATCGTGTTGATGGTCCGTTCGCGAAATGACTGACTGACTTTCTGTGTCCGTGATCGAAAGAATCGTACATGGACGTCTTCGCAGCACCTGGAGACAATCAGATGAATTTGCTGAAACAACGCACCAAACAACTGTGGCTAGTCGCCGCACTCGCAATGGTGTCGTTACCCAACAGTGGTTGTACGGTAATTGGCTGGACGAGCGAACTTGCCTGGACCGGAGCTACTTTTTTCGGAACCACTCCATTAATCCCCGTCACACCGTATTTCAGTCAACAGATTGAAGATACATACTGGGAGGAGGAACGTTACCAAAAAGTTCCGATCCTGGATCCTGTTGAAGGGGAGAATGCACCTCTCTTCTGCCTTGATCCTCCAAGTCCAGATGAAGTGATGCGAGCCCTTCCAGACAACACTGCTGGTGGTGTTCCGTTTCTTGCTGAAACGTCTCGCAACAACGTTCGAATTGTGGTCGAACCAATCGTTGACCGTATTGACGAGTGCCGCTTTATTCCACAAGTCGGCCCAGCACGGTTGCACCATTGTCACTACAAATGCACCGTCTACTTCAAAGAAACAATTCGTTCACACTGGCCTGTCCCGTTCACACATGTTGATCAAGTGGAAGAAGTTGTCTACATCGACCATGATCACCTGATTCGCTGCACCGGCCCTGTTACGAACTAACATCGCTGCCAGTTGTGAAATGGTGAATGAGAGAAACACAAAAGCTCGACAACAAAGAGCGACTGCTTGTTTAAATGATCTCTCAAAACCAGGACTGCCAAAGCAGTAATTGAAATTGGAATCTCGATTAAAACCGAGATATCCAGGTGCACGAAAGCCCGGTCGAGAAATCGATCGGGCTTTCGCATGCGCGGTAGGAGAGGGCTACTTCATACGATTTTCGTACCAGACAACGTTTTTGCTGGTTTGGCCTGCAACGAGCAAATCAATGTCTCCATCGAGGTCCATATCAATTGATCGAATGTCGTAAGCGGCTTGATCATCGTCCAGTACATGAGTTTTGAAAATCCCTTGCCCATCGTTTTCGAACCATGCAGCGATTTTTGAATCCTTGGCACACGTGGCCGCGTCGAGATCTCCATCTCCATCGAAGTCGTTGACCGTCAAACAGTGTGGTCCTTCGAGATTTTTGCCGAAATCTGTTCGCTTCCAACCCGGAGATTTAAACCAGCAGAGTCCTCGCCCGTGTCCGCGCGAGCCAAGGATGTCGTTCTTCCCATCCTGATCGACGTCAACGACGAAAAGGTTCGTGGCCCCCGGTTCCAGATTTGAAATCAGATGTTTCTTCCAGCCTGATTGAGTCGCGTCTTGAGGAGCTTCCCACCAGGCAAACCAGTCTCCGGAATTCGGTTCTGCTTGTGGACCACCTTTGGCACCGGACAGAATATCTGGACGTCCGTCCTGGTTGACGTCTCCAAGTCCCAGGTAGTGCGACAACCCTGGGGCATCTTGGTCAGCAGCGACCGTTCGCTTCCATTTGCCGTCAACCTTCGAAGGAGTGCGATACCAGACAAGTGATTCCGGGAAGGAGCCCTTAGGTTGAGCACTGTTGGCAATCAAATCCGGAACACCATCCAGATCGACGTCACCAACAAGAAGCCCATGAATCCCGTGCACCTGATCATCGATCAGGTGCCATTTCCAGTCTTCGAGTGTTCCGTTGTTTTCCAACCAGAAGATCAGCCCTGGGTTGTAACGCGCCGCGATATAGTCGAGATCGCCATCTTTGTCGACATCCATTATTTCTGAATGGATACATTGATGCTTGGGATTGTCATGCAGAACGACATGCTTCCAGTCAGGAGCAATGAGCAGATGGCATTTCCCGTTGCTGTTGCTGATGACATCAACTTTACCATCTCCTGTGAAGTCACCCGCGACAGCGGTGTTGCAGTGCCCTCCTTCGAAGATCACGTGCTTTGTCCAGGCAGTGGGGTCGGCCGCTTCGCTGAATATTGCGGTGAAGAAGGCTGAGTACAAGAGAGTTGCCGTCGAGAATGTGACGGAGATTCGGTAAGAAAACATTCAGCGGTCCTCGCTAGACTTGGTTCGGAACTCCCGCCGACGAGGAACACTCATCGGCGGATTCCGAGTGAGTCTAAAGCGTGGAACCAAGTTCAAGCAATGCAATCAAGGCTCCCGCAACTCCACACGCCACCGTTGCAGCACGGGAGGCAATACGTTGCCAGCGAGGAATAGCCACTGAGAAAGGCTGGATTTTCTCAAGCTTGTTCCCGATTGAACGAAGTTGAATTTGATCTTGAAGGTCGGCACACAGCCCCTCCAAAAATGGCAGACCAACATGGCGGTCAACGGCTATTATCATCGGTTTCTCCGAAAAAAGTTGTGATCGATTGCGATTCGTACGCACTCTCTCTTCTGAATCGGACGACGACAGCGAAGAAATCCAATGTTGCAATCAGAGAAAATGGAAAACTAGAGAACTCCAGGAGAGCTTTGTTTCTTATCAGGGCTGTCCGGATCGCGACAGTTCTCCAGAAATATCTGTTGATCCGATTGAATCGGCTGGGCGGAGAAATGACATTCATCGAGAAGTGCCCAGCCCGGTTTCCTTTTCACGCTCATTGTTAAGTCGAAGGATATTCAAAACCTTAATTTGAATTGTCGACTCGATAGAGTGTGAGCTGATCACCTTCGTCCGCGATCAAAATTGAATCGAAAAGTTTGATGTCATACGCCTGCTGCCCCGTCAGCTTTGCGAAAAAATCTCTTTGATGAACTCGTCCGTTTTGAAAATCGACCGTCCAGACTTCATCGCCTGTGAGCCAAATGACAGACCGTCCGAGTAACGTTCCTCTGCTCGTGTGAGAATTTACTACGCGATGCTGCCAGGAGATGCGACCTGATTGCAGGTCCATCGCCAGTAGATGAGGAGAGGAAGCAATTAAGAGACCATCAATTATTCCCAGTAGGGATTTCGGGGGCGATTGCAGAATTTGTTCCCACAATAATTCGCCATTATACAAGTCAAACGCAGCAACACCGTTCATGGTTGTTGCAAAAATACGGCCTTCATTGACGAGTAGATCGTGATGGTTTTCGTTCAATGTTTGTTTTAAGTTCCATCGACGCTCAACGCTGGAAATCCATTTCAGATGACCACTTTCAGAATCGACACAACAGACTGCCTGACCGTGCATTGACAAGAACAGGCATCCTTCCGCAAAAACGAGTTGGTCGTCAAAAGAAGCCTCTTTCGGCGGAGCAGCGTTCAGCGATGCTGAGACATCACTCGTCCAGAGATAAGATCCATCCGAGAGGTCGAGACAAACGATGTATAACCCATTCCAAGGTGCCGGCATCCGCATGGGAACAAAAAGGTGCCCTTGAGCGATGATCGGATGACCCGAGAAAACTCTACTTGTCTCTTCGGCACGAGTCATCAACGTTTCAGCTGCGACGGTCCATTCAAGCCGTCCTTCTGCTTTCAAGTTGAGCGCAATCAGTCGTGATTGTTCGACGCTCTTGATTTCACTGCTCTTCGTGAAACCGGCAGCGCCCGTTCGTCCATACCAAGTGTTTTCGTTGAGAACACCACTGCCAACGGAGAGTGACGCACGCTCTCGTCGGGTCGTTGCGGCATTCGTTTCAAAAAGAAAACCGTC